>NZ_JBANSM010000003.1:0-415498 GCF_038374745.1 Levilactobacillus sp. HBUAS70063
TGATGTGCTTGAATAGCTCATCGATTGTTGTTACATTTTTAAAAGCGAATTGACTTCGCAAATATTGTTTGGGTTTGAATAAATTCAAACCGCCCTACACATATTTGGTTTGTCGAAACAATGTTCAGTTTTCAAAGGTCTACCTAAGTGATTACCAACGTAATCAGCTTAGTTATCATATCATGTTGCTGATGTGATGTCAACAAGAAGTTTGATTTAACAACGTTTCCCGCTGATATGCTGTCTTAAACGCGACAACTTAACCACTATACCATTTCTTTGACTTATCTGTCAACAAGTATTTTATAACTTTTAAATTGGTCTAGCTAAGCGTCTCACATGACAACGAATATAACTATACCAAGCCAGTGGGCCCCCGTCAATGAAAACTATGAATAAATGGTATCTTTTTTTCAAAAGCGAATGACCTTGGTTAACATCCCCAACTTGATACGGATAGACCGTGTGTTTCTTCATTTGGTTACGCCGATGGTTCGCCCGTGTTTTTCAGAGCCGGCAGGACCCCGACGATTAATCCCAGGACAATCAGGCCATTCACGAGACCACATAACAAAAATAGTAATGAAAAGGCCTGCGATGAGCCAATGATTAAACCGCCCATCACCGGACCCACTGCCTTACCTAATGAAGAAAAAGCGTTGACTAGTCCCTGGTACTTCCCCTCATTACCAACCGTGTAGGCATTAATCAGTGCAGGAACACCTGGGACATAGATGGCTTCGCCCAGCGTTAGCAACGTCATCGCCACAAATAGAACCAACACGCCCGTCGTACTACTTAATAGTAGAAATGAACAGCCAATGGCCCCCAATCCCAGGATAATCTGGGCCGGTAAAGTCTTGGTCCGACTGACTTTAGTCATGAGTGATTGCACCACAATTAAGAGCAAACCATTGTAGACCCACAGGTGACTGTACAGGCGAATGCCGAGGCCCTGATTCTGAATATAAACGGAAACGTTACTCATCCATTGGGCGTACGTCAGCCACATCAACGTCAAACTCAGCAAGATCACCCCAATCTGAAAGGGTCGCAACATTGCTGGCCGGCCCTGGGTCGCCGTAACCGCTGCGGTGGCCCCGGTTCCCCGAACAGGTTGAGCCAACCGGTCGGCGTATTTAAGCCACAGACCAATTGCCCCGCCGTAACACGCAATTAATAGAAAGAAGATGGGTTGGAGGCTATGGTGGAACAGCACCCCAATGCTAGCCGTCCCCACAACCAAGCCTAGGTTAATGAAGATATACAGCACGTTGAAGAGCCGACCACTGCCCCGACTGAGATGGGCCGCCAACGCCGTAATCAGGGTTAGCATCCCCCCGGTAAGCAGACCAAAGACGACCAGCACCAGCGGGTATGCCACCCGACCGTTCCAAAAGAGACCTGCCACCGCATCAACGACCAGACCGGTCAACAAGGCCAAACCCACGCGTTTAACCGGGAACCGGTCGGTCAATAGGCCCCCAAGATAGCCACCTAACACGTTGAATCCCGAATAAACCGCCAAGATCACGCCGCTAACGACCAGACTAAGGCCCAAGTTCTGATGTAAATAAATGGTTGTTAACGGCCACATCACGCTATACGCCGTGTTGACCAACAAGCCTAAGACCAGTAGTGGCCACAGCGAGCGCACCAGTTTCCACATTGCAATTCCTCCTTACGGTAACCATCAGTCTATCATGTTTCCACCGGGGTCCGAAACCACCACCGGCCGGAAAAATCAGACAAATTATATTAAACCGTTTTCATTTTGACCACCGGCTTCATTCACCGGTCGCGTTTTGGCTTTTTCCTTATTTAACGGGCAATTAGGCTTGCTTATTGACCGAAAATCAACTAAATTTAAGGGAGGTCTGGATTCAATAGAACTTTTGAATCAATACTTAATAGGAGGACACAACATGGGTAACAGCAAAAATAATAATGCCGCACCGACCGATCTGAATGATCAGATGCAGGTTCGTCGGGATAAAATGAACAAGCTACAAGAACAGGGCATCGCGCCTTTCGGTCACCGCTTCGATAGAACTGACGACAGTAAGTCGCTTACCGAAAAATACGATAAGTACGATAAAGAAGAGCTGATGGAAGACAAACATTATGTTGCTGTTGCGGGTCGGATTACCGGTAAGCGTGGCAGCGGCAAGGCCGGCTTCATCGATTTACTCGACAGAACCGGTGTCATCCAGGGTTACGCGCGTCAAGACGAATTGGGCGAAGACAAGTACGCCCTCTACAAGACGTTAGATTTAGGTGACTTCATCGGCGCCAAGGGTTACGTGATCAAGACGAACACCGGCGCCTTAACCTTACGTTTCACTGACTTTGAATTCTTATCCAAGGCTTTACGGCCACTGCCAGACAAGTATCACGGTCTGACTAATCCTGAAACGATCTACCGTCAACGTTACCTGGATTTAATCTCTAACCACGACAGCTTCGACCGTTTCGTTAAGGTCACGCAAATCAAGCGGGCCATTCGCGAATACTTAGACAATGCGGGTTACCTCGAAGTCGACACGCCAGTTCTCCAAACGGAAGCCGGTGGGGCTGAAGCACGGCCATTCGTGACCCATTCCAACGCCTTCGATATTCCGTTATACCTGCGAATCGCCACAGAACTTTACCTGAAGCGCCTGATCGTTGGTGGGATGGAAAAGGTATACGAACTGGGCAAGGACTTCCGGAATGAAGGGACCGACTTACGTCACAACCCCGAATTCAACATGGTCGAAGTCTACACGGCTTACGCCGACTACACCGACGTCATGGATTTGACGGAAAACATCTTCCGCTACGTGGCCAACAAGGTTAACGGCTCCGGTCAATTGACTTATCAAGGTAAGGCTATCGACCTGGACAGCGACTTCAAGCGGGTTCACATGGTGGATGCCGTCAAGGACGCAACCGGCATCGACTTCTGGCAACCAATGTCCGATGAAGACGCTCGGAAGTTAGCTGAAGACAACGGTATCCACTGCGAACCTTACTGGAAGGTCGGTCACATCATCAACGCCTTCTTTGAAGAAAAGGTTCAAGACACACTGGTTAACCCCACCTTTATCTACGGTCACCCGGTTGAAATTTCACCGCTGGCTAAGAAGAACCCTAAGGATCCTCGGTTCACCGACCGTTTCGAGCTTTATATCGACGGTAACGAATACGGCAATGCCTTTACCGAATTAAACGACCCAATCGACCAACGTCAACGGTTCGAAGCCCAAGACGCCGAACGGGCAGCCGGTAACGAAGAAGCCCACGGGATTGATTCCGACTACATCGAAGCGATGGAATACGGGATGCCGCCTACTGGTGGTCTGGGAATCGGTATCGATCGGATGACGATGCTGTTAACCGACTCCACTTCAATTCGTGACGTCATGCTCTTCCCAACAATGCGGCCAAACGACTAATCCGAAAAGAGGCAATTGCATGAGAGTAAATCAGTTGATTGCGCTTCTCCAAGAACACAACTTGTATCAAGGCACCACGCTAACCGATGACGAGGTTGCTTTTGACGGTCTGGCTTACGACTCGCGTCAGGTCACGGCCAACAGCCTCTTCGTCTGCAAGGGATTCAACTTCTCAGTCGATTACCTGCAACAAGCAATCGCCAGTGGCGCCAGCTGTTACTTGGCCGAAAAAGACTACCACCTAGACACCCCGGGGATCTTCGTTTCCGACGTGCGTAAGGCGCTGTCTTTAGCGGCCCAACTGTACTTTGGCTTTCCCCAAAACGACCTGTTCGTGATTGGCTACACCGGGACGAAGGGAAAGACCACCTCCACGTATTTCACGCGAAACATCCTGGAGCGGACCTTTCCCCATCAAGTGGCCATGTTCTCCACGATTAATCACATCTTGGGACCCAAGCCGCAGGACCAATTCAAGGCGCACCTCACCACGGCAGAATCCTTCGATATCTTCCGGGAAATGCGGGAGGCTGTGACGAATGGCCAAAAGGTGTTGGTCATGGAAGTGGCCTCGCAGGCCTATCTGTTGGACCGGGTTTACGGTTTAAAGTTCAATGTAGGCTTGTTCCTCAACATTACGCCGGATCACATTGGGATCAACGAGCATCCCAACTTCGCCAACTATCTCTTCTGCAAGATGCAGCTCATGATTAACTCGGACAACTGCATTATTGATGCGGACACCGATCATTTTGACGAGGTGCTAGCGGCGGCCAAGGTCTCCACGGCGCCCGACCACATCTTCACGTACGGCGTTAATCAGCCCGACGCGACCGTTTCACTGACCAGCGAAGCGGCCACGCTAACGGACAGCCAGTTTAGCCTGACCGTTAACCGAGACGCCGCGCGGTTCGCCGAATTAGCCACCACGTACAGCGTTTCCGTCCCCGGCGACTTCAACCAAAGCAACGCCACGGCGGCCATTCTTGCCAGTTCTCTGGCGGGTGCCCACGTGGCCGACATGCAATCCGGCCTCGCCAACACGACGATTCCGGGGCGGATGGAGGTCTTAACGACCAAGCAACACGGGACCGTCTACATTGACTACGCGCACGACTGGGGCAGCATGAACGCCCTGCTTCATTTCCTTCACGCCCAATTCCCCGATCACCAGATTAAGGTGGTTCTGGGGAGCACCGGCGACAAGGGTGAGGACCGGCGCGAAGGCTTTGCTAAGGCCCTCAACGACTACGCGAACGTCGCCTTCCTGACGACGGACGACCCGGGCCACGAAGACCCAGCGGCCATTGCCAAGGAAATTGATAGTCATATCGATCACACGAAAGTTAAAACAACACTGATTCTTCAACGGGAAGCGGCCATTCACCAGGCGATTGCTTCCGCCACTAATCACGATTTGGTTATCCTTGCCGGTAAGGGCCAGGACGCTTACCAAAAGATTAACGGTGTCGATACCCCTTACGCCACGGACCCTGTTGTGGCGCAGGAAGCCATCGACGATTTGGAAAATTAGGATAAAAAAACGACGGACAAATTTGTCCGTCGTTTTTTGTTCGTTTCATAAAGTTACCGTCTCTTACGACGATTCCGGCGCCGCTTCTGACTGTATTTCAAGTGCTTAGCGGGCCGCTTCTTGATCAGTTGTTGATCCGTTGTGAAAAGCGACCGCCCCATGGCCGGGTGCGCGTTCAGATAGTCTTGCGTGAAGGCATCCACGGCCGCATGGTCATTGGCATCTACACCGGCCCGACGCATCGCAGACGCCAGTTCCTCGTAGAAACTTTCCAGTTTAGGATTATACATGGTCACCAGCGCCTCGTGGTTCTTCGCCACCCAGACCAACAGCTGGTCGGCGTGCTTTAACTGATGTTGCTCATCCAGATAGCTGAACAACGTGGTCAAGGCAAAGGGCACCAGGTTAAAGAGCGCGGGCACACGGTCCGACTCGTCCAATAAGTGGGTAAATGGCCCGAACATGATGGACGACACGGCCGCAACGTCCCAATCGGCCGGTTGACATTGCTTGCCGGTAATCATGAGCTCCGCCGTCGTGTGAACGATCGTCACAAAGTGTTGCCGGTCCTGGTCACTTAAGTTCGTGACCTCCGGCTGGGTGCCCATATCCTGAAGCCAGGATTCGACCAGCGTCACCACGCCCTCATAGGCCGCTTGTGCCGCGGCGGCTTCCTCGTGTTTTTCAACTAACGCCGGCCGCGCTTGCTTGAGGGCCGCTAGCAGGTCCTTGACGTTCGGTGCCGCCTGCGCCTTGAAGTAGGCCGTCAAGACGGGGACGACGGCCACGTAATAAACGTGCGGCCGTTCGACCACGGTCGGTAAGGCGGCCAAGGTGCCGGTCAATTGTGAAACCGACCACGCACCGGTCCCGAGATCAACGGTCTGCCGCGTCTTATCCACGTCCGTCAAGATATCCGCCGCATACTTCTGTTGGTTGGCGGATAACCGAGCTAAATGCTCCGGGGTCAGGAACGCCTTGGGCGTCATTAGTTCGGCTGCTGTTTCAGTTTCTTCCATAACTACAATTCCCCTATCTGTTAGAATTCCACCTCTCATTATAAGCGATGACCGTCCGAATGGAAAATCAACCCCTAATATTAACACGCAGATCCGGATGCCTGAACGTTTTGTCATCAATTATCAACATCCAGTTACTAATAATAAAAATTAATAATTAGGTTGATGCTGCCAATTTGACTCGGATTTCTTTAAGAAAACGCGAAGTCTCTCGACCACCGCGGCTAAATTCAAGACAAATCAGTAAAAGTCGGTTATATTTAAGGTTCGGAGACTTTCGGAAAAAGGAGAACGACTTAACATGGCAGAAGAAGTTGTAATTGTTAGCGCAGCACGAACCCCCATCGGAAAATTTGGCCGGGGCTTACGGTCCATTTCGGCCGTCAAATTGGGGAGTATCGCTGCTCAGGCCGCCGTTACACGCAGCGGCCTCGATCCCGCCATGATTCAGCAAACCATCTTTGGTACGGTGCTCCAAGCCGGCCTGGGGCAAAACGTCGCGCGGCAAATCGAACTCAACGTGGGCCTACCCGAAACGAGTACGGCCATGACCATCAATCAGGTGTGCGGGTCCAGTCTCAAGGCCATTCGGCTGGGACAATCCGCCATCCTCATGGGCGATGCCGATGCCGTCCTGGTTGGCGGCACGGAGAGCATGAGCCAGGCGCCCTTCCTGAATCATCAGTCGCGATGGGGCCATAAGTTTGGCGACGTTACCCTGACGGACAGCCTGACGCGTGACGGCTTGACCGACGCCTTCACCAACGTTCCCATGGGCATCACTGCGGAAAATGTGGCGGAACGCTTCAACATCAGCCGCGAGGAACAGGACGCCTTTGCCCTGGCTTCCCAACAAAAAGCGGTTCAGGCCCAGCAACATTACCAATTCAATGATGAAATCGTACCCGTACCCGTGGGTGAGACACTCGTTACGCAAGACGAGGCCGTTCGGGCCAACACTTCTCTGGAAAAATTAGCAGCGTTACCCCCGGCCTTTCGCGAAGATGGCACCGTCACCGCCGGAAACGCCGCCGGGCTAAACGATGGGGCCGCCGCGATGGTGCTCATGCGTAAATCGGCCGCCCAAGCCGCCAACATCCCCTACTTAGCCACCTTAACGGGGTATCATGAAAACGGGATTGATCCCGACATCATGGGCTATGCCCCGGTATACGCCATTCAAGACGTCCTCGACCAACACCATTTACAAGTCAGCGACATCGATCGGTACGAGGTCAACGAGGCGTTCGCCGCCCAGTCGGTCGCCATCGCACGCGACCTGAAGTTGCCTAGTGACCGTCTGAACGTTAACGGTGGCAGCATTGCCTTGGGCCATCCGCTGGGGGCGTCCGGCACTCGAATCGTGGTAACCTTACTGCACGAACTCATCCATAGCGATAGCCACCGCGGATTAGCGGCCATGTGTATCGGCGGAGGGATGGGCATCGCCCTGCTCATCGAACGGAATTAGCCGTCCACAGCGACTCTTCTGGTATAATGACGACAACGACTCAGAAAAAGGAAGCGCGCCATGTTAACTACGGATTTTGACGTCAAACTAAAATTGATCATTCTGGCAGTAGTGGGACTCGTTGTCCTCACCGGGATTCTCGGCTACGTTTATCACCTCGATCACCGCTTCAACCGCCGACTCTTAGGCATACTAGCGGTCATGATCGTCCTGGTCTTCGTGCTGATTTCACTACTCATGATTCATCAATAATTAAAAAAAAGTCACCGCAATGGCAGTCGTCGTTGCGGTGATTTTTGCGTTAAACGTTAAGGGTCTTGCGCGGAACCGCCACCAGATCCCCGGTCATTAAGAGGTAGAGGTATTGGTTCGTGACCGGTTGGCCCGTCATCTGGGTCAAAGCGGCCGCGTACAGATTAACCTGCCCACTGTACCGGTCGATAATCTTAGCGGTACTTTGATCAACGGCCTGAGCGTTGACGTGATCGGTCTTGTAATCGAACAAGGTGATGCCGTCGGCCGTCTGCAAGTAACCATCCACAATCCCGTGGACCAGGACCTGTGAGTCGGCTTCCGTGAAATCTTGAAATAAACTCTTAGCCGGCATTAATAGTGAAAACGGGACTTCACGATGGACTTGGTCGGGGTGCGCCAAGATCTGCTGTCCCACCGGCGTATCAAAGAACCGAAGAATCAAATCGGCCCGAACACGGTCGGCCACCTCGTGCGTTAAGATGCGGTCGGCCACCAGGCGGTCAATCACCGCCTGAATCGAGGCCTGCGTTGGCGGAACCGTCACGTCCAGCTGTTGAAGAACCAAGTGCGTCGCCGTCCCAATCTCGGTGGGTAAGGGGGCGCGGACCGTTTGCAGAAATTCGGGCCGGGCAAAGTCATGCGTCACGAAACGCCGACCATGCTGGCCGTTGCCCACCGGCTGATACTCCCCGATGGCGGCGTTGTCCGGGTCTTCGAAGAGTCGTTTGGCTTCCGAGACGGACTGGTAAGCCGTGGTCTGGGTCGCTGCTTGATGCGGATAGCGAAAGTCCATAATCTGGTGAATTTGATCAACATCAATCTCGGCTGGTGGAACCGCGTCCGCCTGGGGCTGGTTGGCCTTAATCCAGTCGGCTGTAGTCGCTTGCGCCGTGGCTAGCGATTGAAGGTCGTGGGCCGAGACAAACCGCACGGAAAAATTAGCCGGATCGCCCGCTAGCGCAGAAAGCGCCTGCCCGGCCGGTTGATCCGTCTTAAACTTCGCGTCTCGAACCAGACACATCCCAATCCAATCGAGGTAATTGGCCACCGTTGACTTCTCGCGCAGGGTCGCGTTTAAGACGAGGTCGGGACTCTGAAAGGCCTGCTGCCAGGTGCTCAGGGCCTCTTCTTCGGTTTGATGCGACCCCACGATATAGATTCGCGACTCGGCCCGCGTCAAAGCCACGTACAGTTTTCGCATTTCCTCGGCGAGGCTGGCCCGCGAGATGGCCTGAGCCGTCACGAGTTTCTGCAGGCTGGGGGCCTTGATTCGGCTGGTCGTGTCCAGGTAGTCAATCCCAATCCCCTGCTTACCGCTCATCACGTAGCTGCCTTGTTGGTCCTGCCGGTTAAACTGCCGCGAGGCGTCCATCAGGAAAACGACTGGGAATTCCAGTCCCTTACTTCCGTGAATCGTCATGACGGAAACGGCATTTTCTGCAGCCTGAACCGGTGCGCCGGCCAAATCATCGTCGCGCTCCTGTAGGCGTTCGACGAACCGTAAAAATTGAAAGAGGCCTTTGAAACTACTGTGTTCGTAGCCTTGGGCGCGTTCGTACAGGGCGTGCAAGTTCGCCTGCCGCTGTTCACCAGCCGGCATGCCACCCACGTAGTCCAGAAAGCCCGTGTCCTGATAGATGCGCCAAATCAGGGTAACCAATTGGTTTTGCCGAGCAATGTCTCTAAAGGTCGTCAATTGTTCCAGGAAGTGCCCCACCTTGTCGTAGAGCACCTGCTGGAAGTCACTGGCATTGTCCGGCGAATAACTCTGCTGGAAGTGCAGTAACGCTTGGTAGTAGTCGCCCGTTCGTTGATTGATGCGTAGGGCCGCGAGTTGATTCTCGTCAAGTCCGACGATTGGCGAACGCAAAACGGCCGCTAAGGGAATGTCCTGATAGGGGTTATCGATAATTTTCAACAGCGCCATCATAATCTGAATTTCGGTGGTCTTGAAATAGCTTTGCGCATCGTTAACCACAACCGGGATGCCCAGTCGCCGCAACTCATCCGTAATGATAAGGTTATTGGTTCGCGTGGGCGTCAATAAGGTGATATCGCCATAGCGAATTGGCCGAACCTGCCGCGCATCACGGTCATAGATTGGCGTTTGCGCGGCAATTAAATCCTGAATCTTTTGACCCGCCACCAATACCTCACCCTGATGTTTATTGTCCACCTGAAAACGTTCGTTCATGGCTTCTTGGTCCGGATCGTCCGACGCCAAATCGGCGGAACCGTCCGTCTCGTCATCCGTCAAGTACACCAGCAATTCGGCGGTACTGGTCACGTCATCGGGATAGTACGTGGCCCCAAATTTCAGTTGGGCGGCTCCCGTGTAGTCAATCTCTCCCAGCTGCCGATCCATGAGTTGCTTGAAGATCAGATTGGTAAAGTCATCGACATTTTTCATGGACCGGAAGTTCTCGGCCAAGACAATGAGTTCGCCGGACTGTGGGTCCACCGTATAGCGATCCGTCTTGTCCATGAACAGCGTGGGATCGGCCTGACGGAAGCGATAGATCGACTGCTTCACATCCCCCACCATGAAGAGATTTCCGGCCGGCGCCGGTTGAGCAATGGCCGTTAGAATCGCTTCCTGCAAGCCGTTGGTGTCCTGATACTCATCGACCATAATCTCGGCGTATTGCTGGCGGAGTTGCGCGGCAACCTGACGGGACTGGTCCGTATCCTGCGTTAAAATGGCGAGCGCCGCGTGCTCAACGTCGGCAAAGTCGAGGACGTGACGGCGCTGCTTCTCGGCGGCGTAGGCTTGCCGGAATTGCTTGACCACCCGGGCCAGTTCACCGACTAATTTACCAGACTGTTTAATCGTGGTCATGGCGGCCTGCTCCGATTGAATCAGATAGCTCTTCTTCAGCGCGTCTAATTGCTTGCGGGCTGGGTCATAGTAGGTCGTCTTGAGGCGATTGTAAACGGGATAGTCCGCATTGTTCTTACGCACGCTGGGCATCCGCCCCCAATTAAAGTCACTGACGGCCGCTCTAAGCGCGTTCCAACTGCCATGGTCGACGAGTTCTAAGACCGCGTCTAGTGCGCTGACAAGCGGCTTTAAATGGTCAGATTGCTTGGTTAAGTTCGCTTGCTTGGCTAATTGCTGGGCACTGGTCAAATCGGCTTTGATTTGCTGCAGTTGCTCTGTGAACAGCGGTTGGAGTTGTTCGCGATAAAACGTGGTCCCCGTGAGGGCCTGGCTATCCAGCTGATAGGGTCGGGGCAAGTTATCCAACCAAGCATCCGGGTCGGCGGTCGCGTTGGCAAAGGTATTCGTCCGTTGAACCAGCTCGGCTAACCCATCATCCCCCCGATCACCGGAGAAGTTTTCCGTCAGCTGGGCAAATAAACTAGGTGCCCCGGCGGCCAACAGTTCTCCCTTGGCCGGGGCTTGCTCACCTTGGGCATAGAGGTCTTCGCGGACGTCCGCCCAGACCTCATCGCGTAGGAGTCCGTTCTCCGTTTCATCGGCTAATAGACGAAAGACCGGGTCAAAGTCAATCACGTAATAGTAATGCTGCAAAATCCGCAGACAAAAGGCATCCAGCGTACTAATATCGGCCACGGGTAATTGATTCAGTTGCCGCAAGTAAAATTGCTGCTGGTCGCTATCCCCCTGACTATGGGCCAATTCCTGACGGAGCGCGGTCTGAATCCGGTCTCGCATCTCGGCGGCGGCCGCCTTGGTGAAGGTCACGATGAGCACTTCATCAATCCCGGTCCCCGCCTTGAGCTTCTCAATCACCCGCTGAACCAGTACCCGGGTCTTACCGGAACCGGCCGAGGCTGAGACCAATAAATTGTTGCCAGCATCATGGATGGCTTGATCCTGACTAGGGGTAAAACTAAATTTCGTGCTCATGAGGGTCCTCCTTTGCGAGTTCCTTTTTAATTCGGGCCATGACATCGTCCTTCTTGAGGGGTGCTAAGTCCCGGTAGTTGTTTTCCGTTAGTAGCGGATCGAATTGCATAATTGATTTGTACGGCGAGAATTGCAGGGCGGTCTTGTTCTGCTCCCGCGTGGGTGCCAAGTCCACCTTCCCATCGAAGATTTCGTTAGCCGCCCGCTTAATGAGGCCTTCCGTATGCTGGAGCAGGAGATTCAGCTCCGTTGGATTGACCAGCATTTTACTATACGAGGTGTAGTTGCCCTTAACGCCCCGGCGTAATCCGCAGAAGAGTAAGGAACTCCCGTGATAATCCGGCGTAGCAAAGAGCGAGTCTAAATTGGCGAGGAGATCGGGATCGTCCAGTAAAAGTCCCTGATACTGTTCGGCCTTCAGTAAGGCCAGCATCGGATCCTCGTCTAAGACATCCGCCGCTCGTAAGATTGGGTTTTGTAAATGCAAGTACACGGCTCCCGCCAACTCCGCCTGGTGGGGATCGAGTGACGAATCGGCCAGGAGTTCCGGCAAGTTCTTCTTAACCGCGTCCAAGTACGTCAGCATTTGCATGGCTTGACCATAGTAGGCGTCTTGATAACTAAATTTATGCTCCGAGCTCTTGTAGTCCACGATACCCAGATAGGCCTTGTTCTGGTCCTTGAGTTGCAGGGCATCCAGTCGATCGATTCGCCCCCGAACGGTCACTTGATGCTGATGCCCTAGATCAAAGGATAAGGGCGCCAGGCCATGCGGATCACCCAGGCCAAATTTCAATTCCATCTGCTTAGGCCGGAGTTGCGTGCGGCTACTCTGTTCGCGTAACGTCTTGGCCATTTGACGCATGGTTTTGATGAGTTGCGCGCGGATATACCGCATACGTGCGGAACGCTCTAACACAGCAAATTGTGGATTGACCGTCGTGTCTAAGACCTGACCCACCGCGTCGTCCGTCAGCTCGCGTAACTGTTGGTCGTCAAAGTCGGCGAGATTGAGTTGCTCAGCCTTTACCCGATTCATCAAACGCTCCAACGTGGCGTGGAAGAATTCCCCCGTGCTGGCCGGCGAAAGGTCAAAGACCTCTCGTTCCTGCAAGCGGAGACCGTACTTTAGGAAATAGGCGTACGGATTAGCATAGTACTCCTCCAGCTTGGAAATCGAGGTGCTGATTTTTTGTCCATAGAGTTGGATCACCGTATCCTTGGTGAGTTGCGTTGGCACGTTCTTGTAGGCCAAACTCCCCATGAGTTTAGCTGTCAATTGACCGTAATTCGGGTCTTGCCGCAAGGTTCGCCAAATGTAGAGCCACGGCTTAGACAGCGCCACGTTCCGAAGTTGCCCGTCATGACTGGCCTGCACCAAGTGGCGTAGCGTGGTTCGACGTGTCCCCACAAACGGCAAGATGGCCGTGTCTTCGGCCGTTGGGGTCGCCGCTGCTTGGATCACGGGTAGGTTAAAATGCTGGCGAATCCGCTCAACATACGGCGAAATTTGGAGGCCATTATGGTTATCATCGCTAGTGGCAGGATAGCTAAAAATCAAGCGCTCACCGCCACTTAAAAAGGCTAAGTAATTGAGGTAGGGTTCCCCAGCCAACTGGGTCGCCGCATCGTCGCGTAAGTAGCTATTCTCATCTACCGCCTGGAGCTGTTCACTGAGGTCCTGGCGGTCATTATCGGCCAGTAGACTCGTGGGAATCTGGTCGTCGGGCATGTCATCGGCGGTGGCGCCCATCAGAAAGGTAATCTTGCGGTTGTTGGCCTGCACAATCCCACTTTCCGTAATCGTGACCTGGTCCAAGGTAGACGGAATCTGACTGAATTTAGCGCCCTCAAAGCCCGACTGGAGTAACGCTTGGAAATCCGCTAGTTTAAAGGCCATGTCACCCAAGATGCTGTGGCACTCGTCCAACGTTTGACAGAAGGTCGCCCAAGTCTGTTCCGGTTGCCCCGCACGCATCAGATCACCGGCGGCAATCGCCTGATCCCGCCAAGCCATCAGTTGCGCGCTAACACCGGCGCGGTCCAAGAATTGATACAGAACGGTGGCCGCGTCCGTATAGGTCTTAGCGGCCTTTAACCGGGAAAAGAATGGCGGCAACGTTTCCTTCACAAAGTGACGAATGAGATTGATTTGTTGGGTAATCTGGTCATTGTGCGTGGTCTGAATCTCATCATCCCCCGCCGAGAAACGCAGATAAACCCAGTCGTCCTTTTGCGTCCACCAATGCTGGCCTTCGAAGCCATTTTTTAAGACAAAGTTTTCGGTCAGGGCCAACGCTTGGCGATAGGCATTTAATGCCATCGGCTCCCCGTTTTCGTCCTTAGGTAATAGTAGTTCCGACTTTAAAACGCGAAAGACATCGGCATAGCGATAGTCTCGGCGATTAACATCGAAGAGCGCGTTGATCAACTCCACGAAGGGGTGGTCGGCCATCTGGACATCCGCATCGTCAAAGTAGGGAATCTCCTGCGCCTTGAAGATGGGGTCAATGACCGTTTGATAATGATCCAGGTGCCGCGCCATCACGAGGAAGTCTTGATAACGGTATTGACCACTGGCGACGAGTTGGCGAATCTGCGTGGCGACGCGAGAAACTTCCACGTAACGATTGGTGGCCTGGACAATCTGAATATGCGTTGGCACCTGCTTGGCCGGCTGCGGTTGCGGCGATAAGGTATTGGACGCCTGCCAGAAATCATCCAACGCGATTAAATCGGCCGAGACCCGGGGCGCCTGGGCCCGCTGGTCAACGCCCACGGGAATCCCGGCCGCGCGGGCAATGCTGTACAACTGATGATACAGTTTGCCCGACTGGAAGAAGAGGCTCGTGGCCTCGGGCACGGTTTGCGGATAGCCCTTATCCAGATTCAGGGCGACCGTCACGCTGGCCGAGCGTTCAATCAAGGCGGCCGTTAATTTCCGCTCCTGCGCGCTTAATTGTGAAAAACCTTCCAGATAAAAATGAGCATGGCTTAAGTCCACCTGCCGATCCAAAAAATCGGCCAGCTGATTCAGGAGGTCCGTGTTTTCCACGTACTTGCCCAGCATCTGTTGCTCGAAGGCCTCGTAAATCACCATTAAGTCGTGAAGCTTGGCCTGGAGATCGGCATTCGTGGTGGACAGCTTCTCAATCGCCGCCAACAGGTCTGCGGCCGTCACTTGTCCCACCTTTAATTCCGAGAGCTGAGCCGTCAGCTGACTGACAAAGCCCGGACGGTCCACTTCCCCACGGAAAATGGTTAACTCATCGGCATGACTCTGAACAATTTGATAAATTAACATGTTCAAGCCGGCCGTAGAAATACGCGGCACCTGATAGATTGGCTCGTTTTTCATGAAGAACCAAGCCAAACGGGTAAAGGAAAAAATCTGGACCCGCGTCTGCGCAAATAACGCCTGATCCGGTGCCACTTGGGCCTTCAGTGCCGTCAATACATCGACTTCAGTCTCAAACTTAATATGGTTGGGAACGATGTAGTAGCACTGGTCCGTAGGTTGGGCTGTCATCTGGTGGGCCATTGCCGTCACCATTGGTGTTCGGTGGTCACGCCCGGCACTTCCCAGAATAAATTGTAAACTCATATGCCGACCTCCTAATGTCGCTAATTATGGCTAGTCTATCACAGGACCGTCATCTTATTTTGGCTGATCCGAGCCGTTAATCGCTGCTAGTCGTTTTAGTCAAAACGACTGCTCTAGTTCATTGTAACTTGATTATATTTTAGCATAGATTCCAGTGAAAGCGAACATATGTTTGCTACAAATTTACTTGTATTAGCAGACTTATCCCACAGAATAGTCGCCAACTGCCAGTGAGCGTGCTACACTTAGATTTAACATTAAAAATCAATGAGAAAGTGGGCTGTCTAATTTATGGAAGATCGCGAAAAGATTCAAATTCTCCAACATTTAATTCAAATTAACTCGGTTAACGGCAATGAAGCCGCGGTCGCCGACTACATCCAAAAGTTGTTTACCGAACACGGAATCACCGCTAAACAAATCCCCTACGCCGAGGGTCGTAGCAATCTAGTTGCCGAAATCGGGGATGCCTCATCCGACAAGGTCTTCTCGTTGTCCGGACACCTCGACACCGTGGCTACGGGTGACCCCACTGATTGGGAATTCGACCCCTTTGCCGCCCACATTGAGGGAAACCGCCTCTACGGTCGGGGCAGCGCCGACATGAAGAGTGGCTTAGCCGGCATGGTCATTACCTTTCTCAACCTCGCCGACCAGCAAACGGCCTTGCACGGGCGCCTGCGCTTCATCGGTACGGTTGGCGAAGAAAATGGCGCCATGGGGTCACGGATGCTGACCGAACAAGGTTTGGCCGACGATCTGAGTGCCATGGTCATCGGGGAACCGACCGGTGGGAACATCGTCTACGCCCACAACGGCTCGCTCAACTACCACGTATACTCGCAAGGCCGAGGCGCTCACAGTTCCATGCCGGAAAAGGGCATCAATGCCGTCACCAATTTAGCCAAATACATCACGGCCGAAGCCACTGCCTTTGACGATGCTCCGGTCAGTCCTGAACTGGGGCCCTTGGTCCACAGTGTGACCGTCTTCAACGGTGGTGAACAGGTCAATAGCATTCCCGCCAAGGCCGAGCTCCAAGGCAACATTCGACCAATTCCGGAATTCGACAACGCCGCGGTCATCCAGCGGCTAAATGAAATTGTCGACCAACTCAACACACAAAAGGACCAGCACCTGACCCTTCACGTGGACTACAGCTTTAAGCCGATCATTAGCCGGCAGGACTCCCCACTCGTCCAATTAACCAAACGGATTGCCGACCACGAATTCAACCGGGAAACGCAGCTACAGGTGATTCACGGCGCAACGGACGCGTCCGAATTTACCAAGTCCACCAACGACTTTCCCGTCATCGTCTACGGCGCCGGGGAGTGGAGCGAGGCCCACGCGACCAATGAATTTGTCGATCTTGATCAATTTATTCACGTTCAACACGTGTACCAACAACTCGCTCAAGAATTTTTAGCCTAAATAAAATGATTGGTTCTGCGATTACTCGTGGAGCCAATCATTTTTTTCATTATTTGCCGGCCGTTCGATAGTCGTGCACGCCAAAATACTGAAGCCCTGGCAAGGCCTGATTATTCAGCAACTGACTGACCGTCACTAGCTTGTAGCCCTTGGCCTTCAAGCGTTTAATGATGGTCGGCACCGCGGCGACCGATTGTGAGTGGATATCGTGCATTAAAATAATGTCGCCACCACGTGTATCCTTCATCACTTCATTAATATCTTTGTTCTTATTCAGGTAAGCCCAGTCGCGCGAGTCTACCGACCAACGCACGATTGGTTGTTCAATCGACCGGCCCTCAGCCGCCGTAATATTGCCATATGGTGGACGCACGTACTGTGGCAAGGTGCCTGTGGCCTGATAAATGGCCCGGTTGGTGCGGGTTACCTGGCTCACCGTTTTGGCTGTGCCAATGCTGTTAAAATTCGGGTGATTCCAAGAATGGTTGCCGACCTCATTGCCCCCAGCCAAAACGGCCCGGGTCACCTGCGGATAGCGACTGACGTTTTGCCCCGTTTCGAAGAAGGTGGCGTGCACCTTATACTTCTTCAAGGTCTTCAATAGACGCGGTGTCAGCGTCTTATCCGGCCCGTCATCGAAGGTCAGGGCCACCATTTTATTGGTCTTAACGGCCTTGGTGCGGTTAGCCTTAGGTAAGTAACGATTTAAAATTTTTCCCTTGAGCTGCGAATACGGAATCGTAATCTGCTTAACTTTAAAACTATTTGCCAGCAGATTCATCCGTAAGCCTTGTGGCGTCAAAGTGGCCTTCTTGGTCATATGTTTAGGTAACTTCACCCGGTAAACGGCGGCTACTTTACTGCTCTTCGCGTGCGTTTGCTTTAGAATCTGTTGCCGTGCGGCCTGTCGAATCGCGGCCAGACGGTGCGTGTTTTTATTCGTCAATTGACCGAACGTCACGGTCTTGTTGGTCGTCTTGGCTTGTGCCGGCAAACCGCCAATGCCTAGGACCAGTAACGTTACGGCCGCCAGTAAGCCAACATAAACCCATCGTTTGTGTTTCATCATAATCCCTCCTCAAATAAGACTCCCCTGAAACTACCTTAATTTTACCAGCTGTCACGGGAAATGAATCGTAAAACGTCTTACAAATTTGGTAATTAAAAAGCAGCGCAACGCGAACGTTGAACTGCCTAGTTTTCACCATCATCTGGCGGATTAATTGCTTGTTTATTTTCCTTCAGAACCTCGTTGGTATAGTATTCCAAATCGGCTAAGACGGATTCGTCAGTCGACTGCTGAGCCGCCATATTTTCCGCGACCGCCCACCGAGCCAGCGTATCAGAAATAGGCACAATGTCTTGGATGATCGCCATATCGGAGTCCGCGGCGTGTTGTTCTTGAATTGCCCGAAAACTCTCAATATCCGTAATCAATCGCAACACTTTTCCCGTCTTCCGCTCAACGGACTGAAAGATGACGAAATGAGCGCGCTGATTAGCTTCATCCATGCGCTCACGAATCGCCTGTAATTGCTGATCGTCTATATTTAATGCCAATGCTTTCACCCCACTGACCTTATTCTAACAAACTATTGCTCACAACAGGCACTATTTTATGGGGAAACGGCAAACTTTGCGAAAGATTTAGCAAATCGCTAAGGATTGGTAGTCGTAGCCCCCCTGCGTCAACAGCTGGGTGGCGACGGTCGCAACTGTTTCACGTGAAACAGTTCCCGCCGGTACGGCCGCGCCCTCCGTTAAGATCTTGGCTTCGCTTGCTGGCGTAGCCGTCATCGTCACCGGTCGTAAAATGGTGTATGGAAATTCCGCTTCGTCCACCAACTTAGCCGCGTACCGCTGTTGGTTGAGGTATTCTTTCACGTCGGTAATGTTCGGATAAGACAATTCGCCCGTCACCTCGTGGTCCACCCCGGCCGTACTCAACATGACAAAGCGGGTCAGCGTCAATTGCTGATGGTACTGCGCATCAAACAGGGCCTCAAAAGCCAGGTCGACATCCATCCCCGTCAAAGCTGAAAAAACAACGGGCTGATCCTGCAAGGCCGCCGTGTACGTGGCCTCCTGAGTCAAGTCACCCGTCAGTTCCGTCACTTGTGCGGCCAATTCGGTCGGTAGAGTCTCGTCTGCGGCATGTAAAACCCGAATCGTTCCGGCCGCCTGTGCCAATAGCCGTTGAGCCACTAACTGACCGACCGGATTGGCGCCAATAATTAAGTAAGTTGTCATCTCGCTGTCGCTCCTTTTCCTTGCCTCCCAGTGTACCAGAAAGTCCGGGGCAACTGCGCATTTCCGATCAAACTTTCGGCGAGAATCTCCCCTTTTCATCGTAAAATTCGGTATAATGAACGCGTAATGAATCCGGTACCAACAGCCATTTATTAGGAGGTTAATGATGACACATACTCAGGTAACGATTGGTAAAACTGACGTGACGGCCACCCCGTTGGGACTCGGAACCAATGCGGTGGGCGGCTATAATCTCTTTCCGAACTTAAAAGATGAAGATGGCCTCAATCTGGTCAAGGCCGGCTTGAATCATGGAATTAAACTGCTGGACACGGCCTTCGTCTACGGCCTCGGCCATTCCGAAGAGCTGGTGGGCCAAGCCATGCACGACTTTGACCGGCACAGCTTTGCCCTAGCCACCAAGGGCGCTCAGGACTTTTCCACGGGTGAACAGGTCATCAACAACGATCCCGCCTTCCTGACGCAGCAGGTCGAAGCGAGTCTGAAACGACTCAACACCGATTACCTCGATATTTACTACATTCATTTTCCAGATAAACAGACGCCCAAAGCCGAAGCCGTGGGTGCCCTGCAACGCCTACGCGAGCAAGGAAAGATTCGGGCGATCGGCGTATCCAACTTTAGTCTGGCCCAGGTCAAAGAGGCTAATGCGGACGGCTACGTTGACGTGGTCGAGGACGAATTTAGCCTGCTTCACCGCGATCACGAAGCAGACCTCATGCCTTACCTAAAGGACCACCAGATTAGCTTCGTGCCGTACTTCCCACTGGCTTCCGGACTGCTCACCGGTAAATACGATCGGGACGTCACCTTCCCGGCCGATGATATTCGTAGCCAGATCAGCGACTTCCAGGAACCCCGTTACAGTCAAGCCCTGCAGGCCATCGCACAAATTAAACCGATTGCGGCGGCTCATGACGCCACGGTGGCCCAAACGGTCCTCGCCTGGTACATGCACGATCCTCTCGTCAGCGTCGTCATTCCCGGGGCCAAGCGAGCCAGTCAGGTCGAAGCCAACGCCCAAGCCCTGGACGTCACGTTGAGCGAAGCGGACTACCAGACGATTGATTCGGCCTTTGCCACCTTCAAAGCCACGGCTAATGGGAAATCCCTCGCCGATCCGGATTAAGTTTTGATTTTCATCATCTAAGAAATAAAAGAAGATATCCGTCAATTGGATATCTTCTTTTATTCACGAACTTTCATTTTATAATTTTATTTGTAATTCGTGATTGCAATCATCTAAAATTCATGGTAAGCTCTTTTAGTAGTGATTTGAGAGAGAAACCCGAACAATATTCTCGAACGTTCGGGTCTACTATGTTTAAGGGAGCGCATACGATGCAGAGAATTGCCAAATTTTTTCAGTTTGAGGAATTAGGGACAAATTATAAAACAGAAATTTTAGCCGGGATTACGACCTTCGTTTCGATGGCCTACATCCTGTTCGTGAATCCACAGGTTTTAGGCGCTTCCGGCATCAGCCAGGGGGCGGTCTTCACCGCCACGGCCTTTGCTTCCGCCTTCGGTTGTGCCTTGATGGGAATTTTAGCTAACTATCCCATCGCCATTTCCGCCAGTCTCGGGATCAACGCCTTCTTCGCTTACTCCGTGGTTATTGGCATGAAGGTGCCTTGGCAAACGGCCTTAGCGGGCGTCTTCGTTGCCTCGATTCTCTTTATGATTTTGACGGCCTTCAAGTTACGAGAAAAGGTCGTAGACGCCATTCCTCGCGACTTAAAGATGGCCATTAGCGCCGGTATTGGGCTGTTTATCGCCTTTATCGGTCTGAGCCAAGGCGGGCTAGTTACCGCCGACAAGTCAACGGTCGTTACCCTTGGGTCCTTACAAGTCGGGAGCACCTGGCTCACCATCTTCGGCCTATTGGTTACGTTAATTCTGATGAGTGCCAAGGTTCCCGGTGCCATCTTTATCGGCATGGTTGCCAACTCCGTATTGGGTTTAATCACCGGTTTGATTCCCATGCCCGCACACATCGTTGCCGGTATTCCTAGCATCAGCTCCACGTTCATGGTCGGGCTGACCCACGTGGGAAGCATTAACTCCTTACAATTAATCGTTGTGGTCCTAACCTTCCTGTTGGTCACGTTCTTCGACACGACCGGGACGTTGGTCGGGCTGGCCGAACAAGCCGGTTTGGTCAAGAACAACAAGATTCCGCGAATCGGTAAGGCACTGATGGCCGATTCCACCACGATGGTGGCCGGTTCTTTACTGGGAACCTCACCCATGGGCGCCTTCGTGGAATCTTCCGCGGGGATCGCTGTGGGAGGCCGTTCCGGTTTCACCGCGATTGTAACGGCTGTTCTCTTCGTCTTGGGAGCCTTCTTCTCCCCCTTGCTGGCCGTGGTCACCAATCAGGTTACCGCACCAGCCCTGATCATCGTGGGTGTCCTGATGGCTCAATCCTTAAAGAACATTCACTGGGAAAAGTTCGAGGTTGCCGCACCGGCCTTCCTCATCGTCTTGGGGATGCCGCTGACTTACAGCATCTCGGATGGGATTGCCCTGGGCTTTATCACGTACCCGCTGACCATGATTGCCGCCAAGCGTGGCAAGGAAGTTGGACCCATGATGTACGGCTTAGCGGTCGTCTTCATCCTCTTCTTGTGGATCTTAAACGCCGATTAATCCTAATTAAAAAAGCGTGCTGACCATCGCCTTCATGGGATGTCAGCACGCTTTTTACTTTATCCGCACCCACTCTTGATAGACGGCCGGTTGTAGTACCGCCGCCATAATCATGGTCGTGACGGTAGCCAATTCCGCCGGCGTATCCGCATACAAGCCGGCACGAACCCCTTGGGCAAAATGAAATACCGGTCGTGTGAGAAAGTACCGATGGAAATTTAAGTCAACCGACCGCAATATCTGCCGTTCTACGCCCGTACGTAACAACCGCTGAATCTGTTGATTGGCTGGGTCGTTGGCCTTCATCGACAATTTAGCCTTCAGCTGCCCATCATCCAGTAACAACTGAATCACCGTCACGAATTCCGGTTGGTCCAGCGCAAACCGATAGATTCCCTGAATACTGGCCGTAAGCTGATCAATCACCGCCATCTCTGTTTTTAATGACGCTGTAGCCGCCACGCTTTCTGCGTGAACCGCCAACCGAAAAACCGCCAGCAAGAGTGCCTGCTTATTTTTAAAATAAATATAGAGATTTGATTGCGGAATTCCCGCTTGCTTAGCAACTTTGGTGGTTGAAAATCCCGCCAATCCAACCGTAGCCAACACGTGAACCGCTGCCTGTAAAAGCCGATCGTACTTCTGCTCATCTTTAACCTTCATCTGTTGCAACCTCCCCGTGTCTTTTTATTCAGTTTACCAGTTGACAAAGTATAAGTCTATCTCTTATAATGAACTCACTTAAAAGATAGACTTATACTTTATGAAAGAAGATCAGCACATGAAAATTATCTTAACTGGTTCGCTGGGCCACATTAGCCGTCCATTGGCGCAAAAATTAATTGCCATCGGTCACACCGTTACCGTCATTAGTCACACCGCCGCGCGAGCCGACGAAATCACCGCACTCGGCGCCACTCCAGCAATTGGTCGTATCGATGATCTGGACTTTCTGACCGCGACATTTACCGGGGCAGATGCTGTCTACCTTATGATTACCAATGCTACCGGCGGACAAGGTGACCTCTTTACAGCTGGAAAGCGTCAAGCCACCACCTACGCCAACGCCGTAAAAGCGGCTGGTGTCCAGCGCGTCGTTAATCTCAGCAGCGTCGGCGCCAACCTCGGTCCTGAAGTAGGGGCGCTACACATCTACAACGTGATTGAAGGGGTCTTGACCCAGGAGCTCCCAGGAGTCAACCTCACTTTTCTCCGACCAACCGGTATGTTCTACAATCTCTTCGGTAGTCTTCAGAGCATCAAGCGCGATCACGTCATTTATACCAACAACAGCTTAACCAAGCGTGGGTCATGGGTCGCTCCCGCTGACATTGTCCCCATCGCGACACAAGCACTAACTGCCCCACAACCTGGCGTGACTAGCCAATATATTGCCAGCGATGAGCGAAGTTATACCGAAATTGCCAGTATTTTAGGTCAGGCACTGGCGCTCCCCGACTTGAAGGCCGTTCAGATTGACGATGCCACCATGACCCGCAACCTAATTGCCGGTGGCATGCCAGCAGCCTTCACGACGCAGTATGTCAAAATGCTGGCTTACGAGCGGGAACATGATTTTTATGCCGACTATCGCGCACACCACCCTCAACTGGGGCCAACTAAATTAACCGATTTTGCGGTAACCTTTGCCCAGGCTTATCGCCAAGCCTAGCTGATCACCGGCTAGGCCGTAACCAACGATCTTTCATCCCAAATCTAAAAATAACCCGGGAAATTTCACGCACGAAATTTCCCGGGTTATTTCAATGTCGTCGTTGTGGCCGGTGCCACCAGCGCCAACTGCCGGCTACCGCCAGAATCACGAAGCCTACGCCGGATAGCCAGCTTCCCAAAATAAAGCCCGGCGTCCGATACGTGAGCTGGATGTGGTGCACACCGGCCGTTAATTTAGCACCCACAAAGCCATCGTTGACCCGCTGTGTCTTCACGGATTGGCCATCCACTTTCAACCGCCAACCTTTTGAATACGGAATCGAGGTGGTCATGATACTCGTGCGGGTCGTGTGCAAATTCCCCGTAACCCGATTGGCACTGACCGTGGCATTCTTCAAGCCCCGCTGTTGAAGCGCGTGGACCCGCCGGTTATACGCCGCACCATAGGGCATGGCGATCAGCTTAACCGACTTGAAATCAATCTGGCGGGTGGCGTTAAACGTCAAATCAATCGTTTGGCGCCGTTGCTTAGAATAGCCCAGGTTCAGCAGCATCTGGTGTTTGGGCTCATAGTCCGATAAATTATCAATCCCAAACTGGGAAAAACTCGTCGTATTATTTCGCGTCTTCACCCGCAACCAATAGTCCCCCATATCCGGATTCCGGACGGCCGTTCGCCAATCGTTGAGTTTGGTCAGGTCAGAACGGGGCGTATTGCCCAAAATACTGGTATTATCCTGGGCCTTCAGCTGGGCCGCCGTGGTTAGGCGTTTAGCACTAATCCCATCCAACGCCAAATAAAGTTCCGTGCCCTGCGCGCGCTTCGGTCGTTTAAGCGTGAGCGTGTATTTAATCTGATGGCCCTGCGCATCACTGGTCATCTGACGTAGGCCACGCTGATTAATCGTGGCCGTGTCCTGCAAGATCTGTTGATTAGCGGTCAACACCCGATCCAAAGCCGTCCGGTTGTGATTCAACCGTACCTGTTGAGCGTATTTTTGTTCATTTTTGGCACTGATCAAGCCATTCTGATCGACCGGTAATTGTGGTAATTGAAGGGACCGGCCGTAAAGATCGAGCTGCTTGTCATTGAGGCCCTTCTTTTGGCCGGCAAGTGCTTGCTGTAACCGGTACTGAACCACCTTATTGGGGCTATCGATAACCGGTACGGCGTCCGCGGTCACCGTGTATCCCAGTTGCCGGGCGGGTGAACGGTAAGCGGTCTTGTCGACACCGGCCACCTTGGTCGGCGTCACCGCCCCCTGGGTGAGGCTCCGCTCCCGATTTACCGGCGATAATCGTCGCCACTGGCGTTCCGTCAGCGCTTGTGGTTGCGTGTATACCAGCGGGAAAGCCAGCGACGTGGTTAATTTCTGTGTGCCCTCACCATTCGACAAGCCATAGACCGACTGCTCAGGATAGACCTTCTTCGTCGCGCGATAGCCGTAAGGTAGCGCGGCGTGATTAGCCACCTGATCTTCTCTGGCAAAGATGGTCTTGACTCCGAGTAAATGATTCAAGGTTGAGCGATTATCACCTTGGCCGATGGGCGAATTCATGGCGTACGCCGAATTTTGAATATCGCGACTGAATTGGCCAACCGCCCCATTCTGCACGGAGAAATACGACATAGTCCCATGGAGGTTGTGTGCCATTTCCATGTTATTGCCAACCGTTCGAAAGAGGTTAAAGTTTGGCGAAGTATTGACTCGCGAGAAGTTGCGGTCCCGTTGCAGCGATCGTTCGGCCCCGTCGTAATAGTCTTGAATATACTTGGTGGCATCACCCTTACGTAACTGTTGGGTGGCCTGCTGGCTGGCATTAGGGTTGTAATACCCCCAAGCGTTGTTGATCAGATTAAGGCCGAGTAGACTCCCTACCAGCACAAGCGTCACGCGCGGCGGTTGTTGGGCACTCCCCACTAAAACGACGGTCATGGCCAGTAGTAAACCATACGTGATGAGGTTACGGGCCGGATTACTAAAGACGAAGCCGTTGCTCAAATACACGATGGCTAGGAGGGCCGCCGTACTACCGGTTAACCACCACCGGTCCACCGGCGTCAAGGCTGTCACGTGATCCATCAGGACCATGGTCGCTAGGCCAAACGGAATCGTTGCCAGGAGTAGCCACCGATTCGACGGGGTTGATAGAACATTAAAGAATGCCGCGACCGCCGGAAAAATCAGCCCGATGGCGACCAACACGAGGGTGCCGGCCAATGCCCGTTGTCGTTTCCAATGAACCAGCGTGTAGACACAGCCGAGAAAAGAAAAGCCCGTCATTCCCAGGACTGCCCAATAACTCAGCGCATTACCGGTCGTTAGCACGGCATTTCCTAGCTTCAAATAATAGCTCGCCGGATACAGCCACAGACCGTTAGCAAAGACGGTGCCGGTTCGCGTTGACCCCAACATCATCAGAATTGACGGCACGAGTAAGATGCCGGCCAGGAGTAAACCGGCCGCGGCGGCTAGGAGGAGTCGGCCAATCAAACGGCCTCGTTTAACCATAACCTGGCCCTGCTGTCGCAAATCCCAGTGGCGAATCACGGCATAGATGAGACTCCCCAAGCCCAGTATGTAAGCAAAGTAAAAGTTACTAAGAACCGTCAATCCGGTCAGCACACCCAGCGTGGCCCAGCCCTGTCCCCGTAGAACTCGGTCAATTCCCCAGAACAATAGGGGTAGCCAAATCATGGGCATGATAAAGAAGGGATGGTGCACGCCAATCATGAGGGAATACCCCGCAAAGGCATAGGTTAAGGCCCCGACCAATTGGCTAAGCGGCTTAAAGGCATAGCCCCGAACAAAGACCAGAAAGGCCAATCCGGAAGCATATAACCGCAAAATAATAAACCAGCCATAGCCGGCCTCCATGAGATGCGTGGGCAATAGGGCCAATAAATAGGCGAAGGGGTCGCCCAGAACGTAATAAGCCAGTGTAGTGAGCTGATCGGCCCCGAGGCCCAGCGTCCACGACCACCCGGTAACTCCCGCCAAGCCGGACTTCGCCAGTAAGCGATGAAACTCTAACATTAACGGATAGTGTTGGGTCACACCATCCATATTCCAAATTAACGTACGATTAGCCATGATAAACACCCCAAAGCTAAACGCCGCAATCACCACGAACGCCAGAGTATACAGGGCCCACAGCGGCCATTGGTGGTGTGCGATTTTCATGATGAGACCTCCCATAACCTACGATTTTAAGCGGCCCTAGTGGACCCTATGCTTCCAATTTACAAACCTCCGCGGACCGTGTCAATCATTCTCGGCAAACGATACGGCATTGTAATGTTTCATGTGAAACAGGTTTTGCCAAACCGGCCAATTTGCGGTAACCTTACAACAGCTCCAAAAATCGAATAATTAGCAAAGGAAGGAATTTCTCGTGAATTCTAAGAAAAGTTTTCTAGGAATCGATGGTACCCGTGGGATGGTACTAGCGGCCCTAGTCGCTGCACTCTACGTCGTGGTTACGACGGTCTTGGCGGCCTTTAGCTTTGGCGTCGTGCAAGTGCGGCTGTCCGAGATGTTTAACCACCTCGCCAGCTTCAACAAGCGCTACATTGTCGCCGTAACTTTGGGCGTCTTCATTGCCAACGTGATTGCCTCACCGTTGGGAATTTTAGATATTGCGACGGGGACCCTGCAAACTCTACTGGCCCTGCTGGTCATGTACGGGTTGAGCCGCGTGGTTCACAATCGCATTGCCCAAATGGCGCTAAATACCGTGGTGGCCGTCTTCTTCATGTGTATGATTGCTTGGGAGATTGCCATCGTGGCCAAAACGGCTTTCTGGCCAACTTTTTGGGCTAATTGGCTGTCCATCGGCATCGGCGAATGTGTCAGCATGATCGTCGGTGGCGTTCTGGTCTTCTTACTTAGCTTAAAGATTGACTTTACTAAATAAGCGTCTCAATCCGCTGGGCATCACCGCCAAAGGTGTTGTTCAGCGGATCTTTGCGATTGCACTCAGCTTACCAGATGGTCGTCGTCTCGCCTAAAGAAAGCTCCCGCGATCAATTTAATCTCGTATTTATCCGTCGAAACGACTACTAAATGGGTAAAACGAAAGTGAGGCAACTTCCTCGCTTTTCGCTGGTCAATCCTGTAAAGTCATAATCAACCCCAAACCAACAGTAAGATTAGCGACCGTCAGTCATTTACACCAATCACGGGTTCATCCGAGATAGCAAAAGTCCCGCCGAGTAATCGACGGGACTTTCACTACATATTAACATACTCTTCTGTTGCCAGCGTCAGTTGGGAATCGCCGAACCGACCGACGTAACGGTCTCAATCCGGCTCAGCTATGCTCAACTTTAACGCCATCATACACCCCATTATGGGAACTGCCAACGATTAGCTTTCGGAAACTAACTTGTCTTCCGCAGCAACGTTGTCTGGCAATTCTTGGTAATCGAAGTGATCGAACGTTGCGACTTGGCCGTAACCGGCGTAGTCGACGGCGTACAGTCCCACGAAGGCCCCGGTAAAGAAGCCACCAGAAGTTTGCAGAACATAATCGTCGGAGAGAATAGCGGCATCCAATTCAACCGGAACCGTTTCCCACTTCTTGCCATCAAATGAGTATTCGTAAGTGTAAGATTGCTTGCGAACCTTCGTCCGGAACCAAACGTATTCGGTACCTTCAGGAATGGCAATCGCGTCATCCTTCAAGTAAGACGTGTAGTTGTTGTTATCGTTTTGAGCAACTTCGATGACGTGACCCTTCTTCTCATCCCAAGTGATGAAGATTGAAGAATAGTGCTTGTCGTTGTAGAAGTTAGCCAAACCAGCCATTTGTTGATACGTAAATGGATCGAATTTGACCTTAGTTTCTGCATCGAAGTTGAAGGCTTGCCAACGCCGAGCAACATAGGAAACATCGAAGGTGCTGGATAAGGATTGGTTACCCACTAACTTCAATTCGCCGTTGCCAACCGTCCCCAATTTCTTGGTAAATGGTTGCCGCAAGGTGTTCCAGTTCAAGTCTAATTCTGACTTGTCGAATTCATCGTGTTGTGAGTGATCCTTAGGTGCCTTAGTCAAGATGGCATCCTTAGGGGCTTCAACCTCGACTTGACCACCATGGCCGCCGACAACGCGTGGCCAACCGGCATCGTCCCATTCAACCTTTTGAATAGACGTTTCACGACCAAGCGTACTCCACCCACGTGGATCATAAGCAGATTCGTTCTTGTGGTTCCAAGGACGAGATACCAAGGAAGCGTAGTACCATTCGCCGCCTGGTGTGTTAACCAGGGCACCGTGACCTTGCTTTTGTAAGTAGAAGTCCGGCGTATCCATGTTGGTGATGAATGGGCCATCCGGTTCGCTTTCGAAGGATAACTTGTCCAGCGTCTTGGAACGTGCCACAACTTCTTGGTGGGTAAAGACGGTCCCACCTTGAGCAGCGAACAAGTAGTAGTAATCATTGATCTTGTACAGATGTGGCCCTTCAACCAACTTAACATCGGTCCCGTTGTAAATGTTCCGTGCCGTTTCTGGCTTCAGTTGCATCGTGTCCGTATCGAATTCGGTCAAGGTAATCCCATCAAATGGATGGTGGTATTCACGGTGATCCCAGGTCTGTTGAACCAGGTACTTGCGCCCATCGTCATCGTGGAATAAGGAAGCATCAAACCCAACACCGTTAACCTTGATTGGGTCGGTCCACGGTCCGCGAATATCCGTAGCCGTCGTTAAGTAGTTGGTCATGTCCTTGAAAGGACCATCCGTAATCTTAACATCGGTGTAAATCAACCAGAACTTGCCATCAGCGTAGCTCAGATCTGGTGCCCAAATCCCACCGGAAGCGGGGTTGCCGACCATATCCAACAGCTTCGTGGTTGACAGTGGTGATGGTAACAAGTTCCAGTGAACCATGTCCTTGGATTCATGCAGCCGAACACCAGGGAACCATTCAAACGTTGAGTTCGCAATGTAATACGTGTCGCCAACTCGAATCATGCTAGGATCCGCGTTAAAACCAGGTAAAACGGGGTTTTGAATCTTCATAAAAGAATCTTCCTTTCCTTAACAAAATGTATGAATAAAAGCTTGTGACCTAGACTTCGTTTGCCTTCCGTTCAGCGTTAAGCTCTTCGTTCATCTTCTTAACGTCGGCATCGGACAAGGTGTACTTACTCATGATCCACATTGCGACTAAGGCCAAGATGATTGGTAACCAATGCCTTAAGCCTATTAATCAATGCTATTAGTATCGATCATAATTACATTTTGAACAATTCCTATTCCAACCTTATATCGAAAACGAACTTCTGTATCATGATTACACAATTAGGGCTTGCTAGATAAGTGAAATTACGTTTTCTTAGTCGATTATAATCTTTATCTCTACCCTTCCTTATACTGTTAATGTCAGATATCATCAGCGATATAAGAAAATCAAAATCACACTGTTCCAGTTAATCACAAAAGCAATTGTAATCGTTTTCAGTTCCAATATCTATCTTATTTTGTGACTACTTTTAGTTGTTTTATGGCCTTTAATATTCGGGATAATTTTAATACGAGCTTAAATTTAGCTAACATCAGCTTCATTTTTTATAATTAATTTTGTGGACGAATTTATAGTTGAAGTGCAACACTAATTGAATAAAAAGGCCCATAGCGGGTACAATTACTTAACGATCAAGAAAAGTAATTGTACCCGCTATGAGCTATCATCGTCTCACCATAAATGAACGAGAAAGTATTCTAGAGCTTTCAGCTGAAGAGATATCAATTAGTGACATAGCCTGGAGATTACGGCGTTCACCGAGTTCCACTTCAAGAGAATTGAAACGATTAAAAGGACACTACTCGCCGTCTAAAGCTCAGAAAAAATATCAAGACAACCACCATAATTGCCACAAGCCTAGATTACTTGATCAGTCTCCAAAACTACGTAAAAAGTCGTTGATCTCATCACTAAGTACCACTGGTCACCCCAGCAGATCGCCAATCGCTTAAAGATAGAAGATAAGCCTGGTATCAGCCATAACACCATCTATCGACGAACAACACAACCTTAATCAACACTTCACTTCGCATGGTGACACGGGAATTCGCCGTTGCCTAAGACATCGTGAGCGTCAACGACATCATCCGGGAGACCGCAAGCATCGCGAACATAAAGTGGGTTATCTCTCTATCTACGAACGTCCTAAATTTATCAATAAGCGCTGATGAATTGGTGACCAGAAACTAGATACCGTCCAAGGTAAAATTGGCGAAGAAGTCTTAGTAACTGCCGTTGATCGTAAGACACGGTACACGTTGATGATTAAAGCACCACATAAGGATGCCAAGCTGATAAATCAGGCGCTATTCCTAAAGAGTTTGTCTTGTCAATCACACCAGAGCACGGCACAGAGTTTTTACAACTCGCAGATATTCGTGATGGCCTGAAGGTGATGATCTACTGGCCTGATCCATATTCACCAGAACAGCGTGGGACTAATGAAAACACTAACGGTTTAATCCGAGAATACTTCCCCAAAGGAAAGCACCTGGGTAATCGAACTCTAGCTGAAGTTAGACAACGCCAGAAGCAACTGAATCGCCGACCCAAGAAGGCTTTAAACTATCGTACCTTTAAGGAAACTTTATTTGATAAAGCGTTGCACTTGGTTTGACAATTCGCCTCCGCCTAAAAGCTACAAATTGACCGCCAAAAACCTACATTTCTTAACCGCCATTTTCCTACAATTTTGAACCGTTATTGACATCTCCATGGCCTATTTGTTTGCTCTAGTTGGTGTTGCACTTCGATTTTAAATCCGGGTAATTTGATAAAGACTGCATATGAATCATATGTTTTCATTCGAAATAACCACTCCCCTTAACAGTCCTAACCCGACGTTTTTGCTTCATTTGACGTTGATACTTGCTCGGCGTTGTACCGGACCATTTTTTAAATTGCTTACTAAAATTCGACACACTACTTGCTCCCACTAAATCTGCTACATCCTCAATAGAACGTTCCGGAGACCCCAGTAGCATCTTTGCTTTATTATACTTTTGACTTTCTATATAGTGTAGTGGGGTAATACCATAGACTTTTTTAAAAGTTCTATGACCGTAACCACAACTAATTCCAATCTTTTGACACACATCCCCAAATGTGAAGCTTTTTACCTCTTCACGTTCAATATTTCTTTTAATCAAGGTTGCAATCTGCCGACTCGTTTTCGCCTCATTCTCTGAATAATAAATCTTCTTATGAGCTTTATAATCTCGCAATTCTTCTGTCAAATCATAGAAAAATTCTAAAACTGTAATCTGAATTTTTAAGTTAATCTGTTCCTTACTCAGAGAATGATTAGCGCTATAAGCCACCATTTTTTTTGCAGTCCGTACCGCTGATTTCGCAATAGGCTGATCAGATGAAATAACAGTATTCGCAATCTTTCCAATAATCTCCGACTTCAATGCTAAGTTTTCGATATTAAAATGAAAACAGATATACGTCATAGACTGATCCAAACTACTATTTTGATTAGTATGAACCGTTCCTGGAGAAATAATTATAGCATCACCCGCACCATAATCATATGTAATTAAGTTTTTAATTTCTGTAGTTTGACGACCATCAACAACAACCATTAGCTCAAACATCTGATGCTTCTGCTCAAAAAATTGCCATCCACCAGGAACCGTTCTCATATGACCACCAAACAGATATAGGCTAGAGTCTACAACCGGCAATGAAACAAACCGCTTCATGTTAAGACCTCCCTGAATATTTCAACTTTAATGTAACCGCTTTATAGTCACGCTATTATTATACCTTCCGAGTTGGTAAAAATAAACAACTAACCTCTATAGTTTAAGCATCAAATCTGAAGAAAACGGAATTAATACATCAAGTTATTTTTAAAAGTTGTATATAAGAACTAGTTGATCTAGTTAACTAATTATTCTTGATACTGATATGCAAGTTTTCCTTAAATATTTATCTTAATATAGTAAACAAAAATAATTAGTCGACTAATTTTGTCAAATAATGATATTTCATCCGCTTTCATTGTAATAAACCGCTTTCAATGTTACCATGTATACGTTTACTGATATATCTGTTTGACATATACAAATAGGAGGGATTTTTATGGCAGCTGATCTACTCGCACTTTTGTGGGTTGTTATTGGTATCTTACTTTTAGTCTTCTTAATTGTTAAGACTAAAGTACATAATATTATTGCACTTTTAGTTTCCGGACTCTTTATTGCCTTTGCTGAAGGACTACCCCTTGTAAAAATTGCCACAACAATCGAAGAAGGAATTGGCAGCGTCATGTCATCGTTGCTGCTAATCGTTATTTTCGGTGCAATCATCGGCAAAATGATGACTGAATCAGGAGCATCACAACAAATTGCGGACACAATCGTTCATGCCATGGGCCGTAAAATGCTACCTTACGCTTTACTAATTATTGGGACTATCTTTGGGATGTCCATGTTTTACGAGGTAGCCTTTTTAATCACCATGCCTCTAGTCATTAGCATTGCTAAAGAGGCTAAAATTCCTTACATGAAATTAGTAATTCCGACAATTGCTGGGGCTACCATGGGACATAGTATTTTTCCACCTCAGCCTGGTCCAATGGCTTTAGTCACAGCCTTTCATGCTGATATTTCTCAAGTTTACATTCTAGGACTTATCGTTATTATCCCCACAATCATTTGTTCAGGAGTTCTCATTCAACGCTTCATTCCTGGCCTAGCAGATATGCCACTTGGTAACGTTATGAAACCAGCACCAAAAAGAGCAGCCAGCGACCTGCCAAGTTTCAGAACCAGTATTATTATTCCTTTGCTTCCAGCCATTATTATCATTTGTGCTTCTTTAGCAAAGTCACTATCCGCTTCCAGTAGCTGGATCTTTAAATTTTCCAGCTTTATTGGTAGCGCTGAAATCAGCATGCTAATTACGGTAATCACTGCAATGGTTCTATTTGGTTACCGTCGGGGTATGTCAGGTAAGCAAATTTCAGATCACATGACCAGTGCCATTGCTGGTATCTCTAACGTCTTAATGGTTATCGCTGCTGGTGGTGTCATGAAGGAAGTTATTATTGACAGCGGCATTGGTAGCAAAATTGTTGATCTAGTCGGTCATACTAATATTTCACCGCTAATTTTAGCCTGGGTTATCACCGTATTGATTCGCTTAATGACAGGACAAGGTGCGGTCTCTGCAATTACCGCAGCTGGTATTGTCGCCCCCATGGTTGTAGCTTTCCACGTTAATCCTGCACTAATGATGCTAGCGTGTGCCTGTGGGAGTAATACCACCACCCTCATGTATGACGGTGGATTCTTACTTTATCAGCAATCGTTTGGCATCTCACTAAAAGACACCTTCAAAACTTGGGGCCTCCTGGAATTCGTCAATTCTTTCGTAGGCTTATTGATGGTTCTTTTAATTAGCGTCTTTATCCACTAACTTTGAATAATATGTATCAGTAAACAGCGTATCAAACCATACCAAATACAATCGGTATGTAAAAGCATTCAGCCCTTGGATACAATGGCTGGATGCTTTTTGAACTGCTTAATACCCCACATTCTGTAGGGAATATTTGATAGAAGCCATCCCTTCGGAGTGCCCGATAGGATCACCCCCACACCTGTGGGGAATACACTAAACAATCCCTATCACACCGGCATTCTCATTTTCGGAATACCCGAATTTTAGTCAGTTTACCATTTCCAGCATACAGCAGTCGGCACCGATTCACAACGAAAATGGCCTACGCTAAATCTCAAAAATAAGAGATCGTGCTTACAAGAATCAATTACCCTCAAAAACCATAAAGCGCCATGCAAATTTTCATTTAATTTGCATGGCGCTAACTGATTATAAAATTGGTGATAGTAACCGGGACGCGGTCTGTTTAAATTTCAAATACAACGACTGGTCATCGAACATCTCTGGCGTAATCAACTCGCTATGGGTCATATCCTGTTCAAAGATATTCTCCAATTGGCAGGCTATCCCCTCATCGTAAATGAAGGCGTTAATTTCGAAGTTTAATTTAAAACTCCGATAGTCCATGTTCGCGGACCCCACCGAAGCAATCCGCCCGTCCACCACAATCGTCTTGGCATGAATAAACCCATTATGATAGTAGTAAATCTTCACGCCGTCATCGGCCAGCTGGCGCGCGTAATACTGCGTTGCCCGGTAAACGAAGGCGTGGTCCGGCTTATCCGGAATCATAATCCGAACGTCAATCCCGGCCATCGCCGCAATCCGCAGGGAGTCCAACACACTATCGTCTGGAATCAGATAAGGCGTCTGAATCCACAAGGTCTTTTCCGCCGTCTGAATCAGGCGCATGTAACCCATCTTAATCTGCTGTAAATCCGAATCCGGACCACTGGATACAATCTGCAGGCTAGTATTGCCCTTCACCTTGCTCAGTGGGAAATAACGCGTATCAATCTTACGGTCGTTAAACGGATGATCCTTATCTGTGGCATTCCAGTCCAGCATGAACCGGGCCTGCAGGGAAAAGACGCCGGACCCCACAATTCTCAAATGCGTATCTCGCCAATAACCGAACTTCTCTTTCCGGCCCAGGTACTGGTCGCCGATGTTAAAGCCACCCACGTAGCCCACTTGGCCGTCAATCGTCACAATCTTTCGGTGATCCCGGAAGTTCAGCCGAAAGTCAATCACGGCCGAACGCGTTCCCAGGAACGGCTCAACGTGGCCACCCACCGCCATCAGTGGCTTGAAGAAGCTCTTCCACGTCCCCATTGACCCCCAGGGATCGTAAATCACGCGAACCTCTACGCCGGCCGCCGCCTTCTTAACCAACAAGTTTAAAATCTCATTTCCAATCTTATCGTTATAAAAGGTGTAAAATTCAATATGAATACTGGAATGGGCCCGCTCAATATCCTCCAGCATGGTATGGAAGAGGTCGTGGCCATCCGTATAAATCTTCACTCGATTCTTCCGCGCCAAGAATGCCTGGTCCGTTTCCATAAACATATTAACCATGTTAATGACCGAATGGCTAATCTTATCGGCCGGCATAATCTCGGTTCCCAACTGCTCGCGCTGCTGGGTTAACCGCTCATTGAGCTGAACGGCCACTTGGTGTTGCAACCGAAACATACGGCCCTTGGGAAGTTTTCGGCCAATAAAGGCGTAGGCAATAAAGCCCACGACCGGCAGTAAGACCAGCACCAACATCCAGGCCCAGGTTGCAGCAATATCGCGCTTTTCTCGAAATACCGTGACGAATGCCAAAGCTGCGTTAATCACCACGACAATTTCAAAGATCAGCATATAATTCACGCTCACGGGAAACCCTCCTCTGCTCTCTGTCTTTTTTATCATACCCCAATTCATTCAAATGTCTTTACTTTTTTTTAATTTTTTCCGGATAACGACAACCCATCACTTGGAGGTCAGCTATGTTTACGCAATTTTCGACTTTACTCGGCGGTTTACACGGTGTCCATTCCGTCCGCATTTTCCATTGGATTTTTCGCGAGAATCCCATGATTGGCACCATCCTGATTGTGGGCCTCGTGTTATTTCTCATCTATCGCTACATGAACCGCCGCTAACTAGCAAACGGGACGGCCCACCGCTTAATCTTGGTGGACCGTCCCGTTAGTTGTTGCGCCTTAAAAGGCAGCTGCCGGATTCCCATACTGACTGGTCCCGGTACTGTAGTTAATCTTCACACCTGCCTGAATATTGAAAATGTAGACATTGTAGGAAATGCCCTTACTCCCCACCGACTGTGCCTGCATGTGAACCCCCCGGGCGACGAGCTCGTTACCCCGGAAAACCGGCTCCACCTGGTAACGCACGTAATCGCTAGGATGGCTCTTGAGGAAGCTCGCCACGGGATTCTCATAGGCCGTCATCCCCGGATCGTTTAATGAGCGGGTCCCGGTCATCAGATTCTTCAGGTTATTATTCTGCCCCGTCAACTGGTAGCCAATCAAGTGGCTCCGATTGTAGAGGTAGCCCCGTTTGCCATTTACCGTGTAGGGCTTGTTCTTCCATCCCGTGGGACTAACGTAGAGCGGCTCTCGTTTGGCCGTGGGCATCAACTTTTTATTTAATAGGGCATTAGCCGTCGTCACCCGGTTCAGGCTGTCTAGGGTGCCGTACGTCGCCCAGCCCCCCTTCTTCGTGGAGAGCTGAGCCGCAGTAAAGGTTGGCCGGTTGTGGTTCACCGCCACAATCTGGGTCCCCGTATATTTCTGCTGCGCCAGTGCCTTGGTGGCGACTGACTGCTTAGGCGTGCTGACCGCCGAACTCTCCGTCGACTGCCGACTAGACGAGGTCCCGACCACGCGGTTAACCGCCGTGGTTAAATGCCGGGCCGTAGAGTCGCCCTGACTGCCCAGACTGCCAATCGCCCCAATCGCAATCAGTAAAATTGCCGCATAAATCGACAGGCGACTCCCCCGCCGACCGCGATGATAGTGCCGTTTACTCATATCCAATTCCCCTCTCAAATCCGCGATACTTTCTGCCTTTCATTCTACCAAAAGAACATGTGTTTGTCTTTAACTTTTTGTTCTTCCCCACAATGGTCATCGGAACTTAACGTTTTTTTAACGGTGAAAATCAGAATTTACCGTGGTCAGCATGCTATACTGTGTGAGGGACGGGGAGCACGCTATTTGTACGCGGACTCTAAAACTGTTATCATTTTTGATGAGGTGATTGGATTATGAAGAAAACCCGGACACTGACCGTCGTCTTTAGCCTATTGGCCATTTTGACCATTGGCTTAGCCGGCTGCAGCAGCAAGAGTAGCAAATCGGGGAGCACGCAACAAGCTAGTTTTAAAAACAAAACGACCAAGAAAGCCGACGTTAAGTCAACGTTGACGAACTCAAAGAAGCTCTGGTACGTTACCGGTTCCGTTAACGCCAAGAGTAACTCCGGGATGGAAGCTTATCGGTTCAACAAGAACGGTAAGGTGACCGTCTACAACGTAAATAAATTCTATAAGACTTACGCCGCCGCTAAGAAGGCCGATGCCTTGAACAAGTCTGGTGTGTTGAACACGACCTTTAAGACTAAGGGTGACAACACGGTCATCAACTTCAAGGGTAAGTTGTCAGACATTCCAATGACCCAAAAGTTCACGGTCAAGAAGACCCTGACTGGAACGAACAAGGCCACGAAGTTGAAGGTCGCCGGTTACCACATTTCGCGCGATATCGATAACGATGTCACTAAGGCCGTACTGGTCAAGGTAGGCAACTAAGCTTTGGTAGTCATGTAATCTGAAACGGGGCCAGTTAATGGCCTCGTTTTTTGTGGTTTTGAGACAATTGCGTACCCCCTTTAAATGGCCAAAACGGCAGTCAGTTCTGATTAAAACTGCTAACCAAGCCATTCCCAATCGAGGTTAGTCGGTTTGCGGCCTTAATGCGCACCAACTAATCGCCGCTTGTCTCACTCTTTATATTTGGAGGCAGTCTTATGAAAAATATTCTCCCGGCACTCGGTGGCCTATTGGTGATCGGTGGCGTCCTCGTTTATCAGCAGTTTCGCCACGTCAGCGGCATCGCAATGCTAGAGACGGCGGTTCTGGGAATTGCGGCGGTCCTCGGGGTGCTACATCTCATCAGCCATTGGCGAAACCGTTAGTTTGTTCCACGTGAAACACAACGGCTGACAGCGCTCTCACTTTGGGTTATGATAGGGCTTAAAGGAGCGTGATTCTGATGTTAAAACATAAGTGTCTAACGGCTGTCGCTACCCCGATCGAACAGGAAGATATTCACCGTTTCGCCGACCTGATTGACGAGAATCCCTGGCTGATTCCAGCCACGGTGATGTTGGAGATCATCCCCATCACCGTTGTTGCCCACGGATTCTGGAAAAATCGCCAACTCAAGAAGCAATTGCAAATTGAACGCGAACGCACGAAGCAACTGCAAATCAACCGCTTCCGGCCAGGTCATCACGATGGCCAACCACGCCCACTCGCGGATCATCCGCACCACGGACCTTTTCACCACTAATCTTGTTAATGACCAAAATCGTTGCTGAAAAGTGACGATTTTTTTATTTTATAATCTATTCACTAGACCTTATCGAATACATAAAATTATTAGAAATATTCGTGATTTTCCGTCTCAGTTTCTTGAATAATTGCCATTTTACCCATCTAAACGATTAGTAAAAAGTAATCCAATCACTGAATTGACCGGAATTTTGCCACTATTAAGAAAATTCTTATCGTTTTCATTTAACTTACATAAATAAGCTTCATACTTTCTTCACAATTTCGTTCTAAGATGACAGTAACTCAAAAATGTTTTAACCAACCACTTTTGTCATTAACGATGACTAACCGTTGCCCTAACCACGTAACGGTCGCCGCCTCCTAACCAGGGGCGGCTTTTTTTAGTCATCAGTTGCCATTTATAAGGAAAACGACCTGTCATTGTTCACTTGAGTACCCCCACAGAACTCGTATACTAAACCTATTCAAAGAGGAGGATTATTCATGAAAAAAGTGACATCAATTGCCCTAATTGCAGCGACCACTTTGAGCCTTTCCGCTTTTGCCCCACTAGCCGAGACCGCTCAAGCTTCCGCCTGGCAGATGAAGTATATCGATGTCTGGTATCGGATCAAAATCAAAAAGACCACCAAGGTTAAACGAATTAAAAATGGGAAGTTAGCCTATCAAAACAGAGTTATCGGCCACTACACCCTACATAAGGGGTCCATTGTCCAAACCACTTACTCTGGTCATGAGGGCTATGAATTTATTATCAAGAGCCCGCACAAATATAAAATGACCAATAAATACGGTTACAGTGCACACTTCAAGAAGGGCTCATTCACCGTAATCAAACACCTCAAATAAAGATACACGACTCCCCCGCAAAATCACCAACGATTTTACTTTAATTCAGTAACGTTATTGCTCTGGATTTTATTTCGGCGTAAACAAATAACAATATAGGCACAAGTTAGCGGATTAAACTATCCATTGCGGCCAAAACTGCCGTGGCACTATCACGAGGCTGCCACCCCAGGACGGTCCGCGCGTGCTGATTGCTGACATGGTGATTCAAGTGCAACATCAGATTGGCTTCACGAATCGTTGCGTTAAATGGCGCCAAGAGATGCACCAATCCCGTGGGTAACAAGTGGTTGGGCAGAGTTGCGGCCAACTCTGGGCGTTCCCGCCGCAGAACGGCAATGATCGTTTGCATATCTATCGGTACATCAGCGACGGCTAAAAAACGTTGATTCCGCGCGGCTGGGTTGGCCAAGGCTAGGACGTGTAGGGCGGCGACGTCCCGGACATCTACGACATTGACCGTCAAGTTAGGCGTTGGTTGGCCGGTCAATAACCGTTTGATCAATCCAAAGCTGCCAGACACGTGCGTTCCCAATGCCGGTCCTAGCATGGCGCCAGCATTCACTGTCACCAATTCTAGGCCTGAATGTTGCGCCACAAAGTCCCACGCGGCGTGTTCCGCGATTAATTTCGATTGCTCATAAGCTGATAAGCCACGTTGCTTTTCAGCCGTCCAATCTGCCTCGGTAATCACGTGGTGTGAATCAAAACTACTGAAGCCCACGGCCCCCAGATTGGCCGTCATGACCACGCGTTGAACGCCTGAAGCTAGTGCCGCGCGTAAAATTCGCTCGGTTCCTGCCGTGGCTGCGTTGGTCATCATCGTCGTGACCCGTTCATGATTTACAAAGACCGGCGCAGCCACGCTCATGACGGCGTCCATTCCTGTCATTGCATTCTCCCAGCCCGCGTCTTGTGTCAAATCAGCGGTCACAAAGTTCAGTCGCTCTAAATGCGGCGTCTGCACAGCCAACAGTGTTTGCCGAACACCGGCTGCCTTAGTCAGTGTTCGTAAGGTGGCGCGAACCTGGTAGCCCTGTTCCAGTAGCGTTTTGATGATGTGCAGCGCCAAGAACCCATTACCACCCGTTACTAAAATTCTGTTAGTCATATTTATTCTCCTTGTCAGTCATCTTTAAAGTATTTACAATGAGTGTAAACCCTAGATGACGCTCTAGGGCAACCGCTTTGGAGGAAAAATTATGACTTATTCGATTAAAACCGTCTCCCAAAAGACTGGCCTATCCATTTACACCTTGCGTTTCTATGACAAGCAAGGCCTGCTTCCCTTCGTCAGTCGTGATGCCTCGGGCTACCGCGCTTTCACAGATGGTGACTTACAACTGCTCCATACCATCTGCTGTCTCAAGGACACTGGCATGAAGATTCGCGACATCCGTGAATACGTTGCTTGTGTCATGAAAGGACCGCGATCCATCCCCCAGCGCAAACACCTGTTACAGGCCCACCGACACGCCATTTTAGCCCAACAGGCTGCCCTACAACGCAACCTACAGGAAATCGATATGAAACTCATCATCTACGAATCTCCGGTCGCCGCTAAAATCGTCGGTCAGGAACTGACAGCCATCCAAGCCGAAAAAACTGCCAATCACCTACCGAACCCCTTTCAGGAAGTCAACGACTAAACCAAATCGGACGCATCAGGAAAAATTTCCGGTGGGCGAATTTTATAATCAAGTTAGCCACTTAGAAATTCAGACCAAAATAATACACCAAGACATAAATTTCAGATATCATTAGGGTTATCACACAAGCAATGAAAGAGGTCTTTGCCTTGATGCAAGAGCAGCTTACCATGAATCGTCCTAAGAGGTCATCATTCTAAAAAGGAAACGGTTATTGTCACCTATCCTGGGGCTAAGGGCAAAGACATTTTTACGCTAAAGCCAAAGGGTAAGCACGTCAAAATTCATGCAACATTTGGCTCCCTTGATGGCGGTCATTTTTCAAAAATTAATATTGGTCTGCCGCACAACAAAACCGTCAAAAGATAACTTAAAACGCCTTCGAGCAGACACACCCGAAGACGCATTATCGGAAACATAAATATTTCAATATCCCAAAAAATACACGACTCCCCCGCAAAGTCACCAACGATTTTACGAGAGTAGTCGTGTATTTATTTAACTTCTATTGTAAGGAATCCCAAGCCGGTAATTCCTGTGGTTCCGTCGCGAGAACCGCCTGTTGGTCCGGCGTGAGGAAACGCTTGTGAACCACGACTTCGTAGACAAAGTCAGTCATCCAATCGTCCGTCATCACGAAGTAACCCTTATCGCCATTCTTCTCGCCCCAGCTGTTTTCAACCTTCCAGCGCGTGGGTTCGTCGGCCACCAGGTCAACCCCGGTTAACGTCATGGCATGGGAAACCTCGGCTTCACCGGTAGCCAAGCGTTGGGCCTTCGTCAGGCTCAGGTCGACCCCGAATAAGTCGGCCGTCTTGTAGAGCTGGCTGTCCAAGAAGCCCCGTTCCCGGCTCATCTGTTGTAAGACATCGTTGCCAAACCAAACGGCCTCACCAGCTTGCAATTGAGCGATCGCCGTGCGTTTCAGCTCCGCCATGGGCAAGTTGAGGAAGGTAATGTGCTTCCCGCCCACGATATTATCCTGACTCGGTAAGCTATAGAGCCGATCGAAGGGCTTGTCCGGCGAATTTGAAATAACGACATAATCGTCCAAATCGATATCGAAGTATTTTTCAAAGAAACCTTGAGGCGTCAAGCCAGCATCGCGATGATACTGATGCTTATCGTCCTTATATTCCAAATCAAACGTGACGGGCGGTTCGCCGAAGGCATAGGCCGCCATCCGATAGACCTCCTTCAAGGCCTGCGCCCGAGTCGCGGCAATCTGGTCTTCGCCGGCTTGTTGCGCTACCAGTGCCCGCAATGCCAAGGCATCCTTCCGTAATTTCAGGTTCAATGTGGCCGCAAACCCGGTCGTATCATTGGTGTTAAAGGATTCTGGCATGGCACTGGCCGGGACAACCCCGTATTTTTGAACCAACGCGGCGCCCATCGCCCATTGACCACCATCGTCTCCAGGACGGCTCAGGTAAAAGGCTACCTCCCGATCGTCCAACGGCCGGCCCGCCGTCCGTAAGATGTTGTCATAGAAAATATTGGCGCGTTCCACCTTATCCCAGAAGAAGAGGTAACTCTGAGAGAGCTCGAAGTCCTTGACGTGATACTTGGCGGCAAATTGATGCCGAATGGTATTTAACGTCGAGAATAACCAGCACCGACCGGAATGCTTCTGGTTGGAGACTTTCCCCGTATCCAGTTCAACGGAAAAGGTTCGGTTCAACCGCACCGCCGCTTGGGGATCCTCGGAAGCCGCTAATACCCCGTTTTTGATGACCGCGCGACTCACCACGTCATGGGCAGGTTGCTGCTCAAGATCGGCATGAAGGGCCGCTGTTTCGGCCGCTGTTAAAGGATGTTCCGTCTGTGTTTCTGCCATAAAATCTACCGCTTCTTTCTCTTGTTAGAAATCTCATCGAAATCTCATATTTTAATTTAAATTCATTCTAACCCTTTCGGTCGCAAGACGCAACGTTTCTTCCTACGCCGTTATTTACCAACACAAAAGGCCCCGACAATCGCCAGAGCCTCACGTTTAGCCGTTAGTTAAGCACCCTCGTGTGGCGCTAACTTATGGTCAAATTGATCCTTGTCATAATCCGGTTGGTTGGAGATGTGCATGGCCGACTTCAACCGCACCGTCAGGAAGTTCCACATGGCCGGGGTAATGCCCAGGTCATCGAGGTCTTGTTCGGAAATGGTATAGCGGATGCTGGCCTCATCGTGGGTCGCCACCTTCTGGACCCACTTGGGCTCACGCAACATTTCCCGTCCCAGGGCGACGAAATCGATACCGGCCGCCATGACCTTTTCGGCATCGGCGGGTTTCTCCACCGACCCCACGGCAATCAGCGGCAGACGCCCCGCCACACGGCGCTTAATCTTCAGAATTAGCGGTTCCTGGTCGCTACTGTCGTTCAACGAGGTCCGCCAAGCGTAGCCCATCGAAATGTGCAGGTAGTCCAGGGGCTGACCGCAAAGGACATCGACCAGCTGTAGCGTGTCAGCCATCCGAATACCCGGCGTTTCGATTTCTTCTGGTGACAAGCGATAGCCTAAAATAAACGGCCGATCGGCATTCTTCTCAATAACCTCGTGGCACCGGTCAATGACGGCTAGCGCGAACCGCATGCGATCGGAAACATCGCCGCCCCACTGATCCGTCCGTCGATTAGAGTGCGGAGAGAAGAATTGTTGTAGCAGGTAGGTGTTGGCCCCGTGGAGCTCGACCCCATCGAAACCGGCCTGAATAGCCCGGCGCGTCGCCTCACCGAAGTCCGTGATAATCTGCTCAATTTCTTCGGTCGTCAGTTCCCGTGGCGTCTCTGCATTGGGCCGTTCGGCGGCCACCGCACTGGCACTCACGGTCTGCTCGCCCCGCAACACGTGGGAATTGGACATCCGACCGGCATGAAAAATTTGGAGGATTGCCTTGGTACCGTCCTGTTTCATCGCATTGGCCATCTTCGTCAAGCCCGGTAAGAAACGGTCGTCCGTAATCGATAATTCGCCTTCAAATCCCTTGCCACTGGCGGAAACATTTGCGACCGGTGAGATGAACATCCCGACACCGCCACTATGAATCCGGAAGTACCGGAGCTCATCACGGGTGACGGAGCCTTCCTCAAAAGCGGAAGCCTCCGTCATTGGTGGAATCACCACGCGGTTCTTAACCGTGACGCCATTCGCGAAGGTATAGGGTTGCAAAAATTGATAATCTTCAGCCATTTCTAACGCACCTTTCTTCTTGTTGCTGGTTAGTTTTGATTAGCGTTATCTTCAGTATAGTTCGATAAATCACAAAGTCGAATACTTTTCTGATAACGTTTTCAGAACTAAATGGTTATACTATTAGTGAGGTGATTTTTATGGCATCCAGCACCAACCGACTTGCCGAAATCCTATCGGCAGTCAATACCCTCGGCAGTATTACGGCCGCCGCACAGCACCTATTTGTCTCCCAACCCTATATCAGCCGGACGGTTAAGGAAACGGAACAACAGTTAGGTATCCAACTGATTGACCGGACCACCAAGCCCACCCGTCTCACCTACGCCGGCACCCAGTACCTCATGGGGCTGGAAAAGATTCAACATCAGCTGACCGATCTCGATCAGACTATGCGTGAACTTGCACAATCTAAATCGGGCCACATCTCCATCGCGCTGTCCGAAAGCATGGCCAGCCAAATTCTCCCCCGACTCGGCAGTCAGTTTCTCCGACAATACCCGCACTACCATCTCGATATCCACGAGATGCCCTCTTTGGCCGCAGAAAAGGCCGTCACCGATAACCAAAGCGACGTCTACATTGGTCCCAAGTCGCCCCACCACCGCGACTTCTACTACCGCATCATGCAAGCCCAGACGTTTAGTGTCCTCTTACCCACGGACAGCGCCTTTTCCCTGGCCCGGATCGACGACGCCCAGCAGTTAACTCCCCTGCTAACTCACCCCTTCATTGGCTGTGACTTACAGATGGTGCTGGGCGAAATTATTCGCGACTTCATGGCCACCCACCACCTCTTCTTACAACCGGAGCTCACGCTAAACAACCTCGAAACGATCCAGCACCTGGTCGAACGAGGTGGCGGTTGGACGATTCTCCCCACGCCCACCTCGACCAGCGCTCGGGTCATCCCCATCAACGCCAACGCCCTCACTTATCAGCTCATCATGGCTCACCGCGCCAGTAAGGAAAACACACCGGAGATGCTGGCGTTTCTGCAGGTCGCCCAGCAGACCTTTAACATCGACCCGGCCACCCAGCTCAAGCAACGCGACCGTTAAGATTAGGCGCCAAAAAAGACTGGAACGCATCGTCCAGCCTCTTGGTCATTCGCTAAATTTACTCGGGAGCTAACCCCTTTTCTAAAAACTTTATAATCGTCGGACTGGCCATTGCGATCTCTTCCGGGACCAATAAACTGCGGACCAGTTCGGTGAGCATCGTGCCAATCATGAACTGAGCAATGCGCGAGTTCGGCCAGTCAACCAGCTCCCCGCAGTCCTTCAGCCGATCGAGAACCGGAAATAGGTTATTTTTCAGCAGGGGTTCCGCGTGGGCGATAAATTGACTTCTCAAGTCTTTTCTTACCGAAATCTCACGAATTAAGATGCGGAGAACCGGGCCATTTTTTTGGATAAAGGCCAACCGGTCCTCGGCAATTGATTGAATCATCTCGTGGCGCGTCAGGTATGGCCGGCCGACGACCCCTTCGCCAAATTCCGTGATTAATTTCGGCAACACCTGCGTAACAAACGGCGCCAGCACGGCCGCCAACAACTCATCCTTGGTCTTGTAACGCCGATAGACGGTGCCCTCGGCCACGCCGGCCTTGGCGGCAATCTGCTTCGTGGTCGTGTTGGCAAAGCCTTGCTGCGCAAAGAGTTCCAGACTCGCTGCCAGAACCTGTTGCTGCTTGGGCGGAATGTCACCATTAGCCGCCATGACGGCCTTAAAGGCCTCCTGAATATTCATGTCTTCTTTCATGCTAAACCCTCCGATACCGTTTCATCCCCACGACGTTTAGAATCGTGAAGAGGACGGCGAATAAAACGAGAATACCCAACTCCAGGGCAATGCCGCCGAAGCCGACACCCCGGGTGGCCACGTTCATCAGCGCATTGCCACCATAGTAGAGCGGGAAGATGTGGGCAATCCACTGCAACCAATTGGCCATCTGGTCGACCGGAATCAGGCCGGAGAAGAAGACTTGGGGAATGACCAGAATCGGAATGAACTGCATCATCTGGAATTCCGAATTGGCAAAGGTGGAGACGAAGATGCCCATGGATAACGCGACCAACGCCAGTAGGAAATTAATCAATAGAATCAGCCAGACGCTACCAATCATGTGAATCTGGAAGACCGTCAGCGCAAACGTCACGGTAATCACCGTTTGAACCAGCGCAAAGAGCCCGTAGCCCATCAAATACCCCGTGATAATTTCTCCGCGGCGAATCGGCGTTGCCAGTAGCCGCGTCAGGGTTCCCGTGGTCCGTTCGTTTAACAAGGAAATTCCCGAAATCAGGAACACGAAGAAGAAGACGAAGAAGCCCAACAGAATCGGCAAGAACGTGTCAAAGAAGGTGGAGTCCGAGCTCCCGTAGAGGTAGTGGCTCGTCACCTGATAATTGGTCGGCGCCTTGAGCTTGGTCTGGGTTGCCGTCGGGGCAGTCGTTGCGCTCGCTGTTCCGGTGGTGCCCTGTGCGGCCGCCATCTTTTGTTGTTGCGCCACGAGCGTCTTGAGCACCTTAGCCTGCTGTTGTAGCGCCTGCTTCTGGGCCTTGGTGGCGGCGGCTAGGGCCTGCACCCTAATCTTGGTAAGGCCGCCCTGCAAGGCCTGTCGGACCAACGCGGAGTCTCCCGGCTGGCTGTTTTGGTAGGTCACCGTCAGCTGGCCATCCTTTTGCTTGATGAAGGCAGCCAAATTGTCCTCGCGTACCTGCGTTTTCGCCGTGGCGCTGGCGCTATACCGGTGGACCTTCACGTGTTTATTCTTAATGGCTTTGACCACCGTGGTGTCCACGTTGCTGACGCCAATCTTGGCCACGCTATCCGAACTCGTGTTGAACAGAAAAAACATCAACGTCAGGATAAATAGCGGCGCAATAAACATCAAGGCCAGCGTCCGTTTATCCCGTAACATCTCACGTAAAACGCGTTTAAAGATTGCTATGACTCTCATCTTGTAGCCGCCCCGCTTTCAAAAAGACTTGTTCAATCGTCGTTACCGCGTAATCTTTCTCCAGCTGTTGCGGGGTCCCTTGCGCTAAGGCAATCCCCTCGCGAATCAGCATCAGGTAGTCACAACGTTCCGCCTCATCCATGACGTGGGTCGTCACCAGAATCGACTTGCCCTGTGACTTGAGTTGGTACAACTCCGTCCAAATTTGTTGGCGAAGCTCCGGGTCAATTCCGACCGTGGGTTCATCTAAAATCAAGAGCTCGGGATCCTGAACTAAAGCGATTGCTAAGGACAGCCGCCGTTTCATCCCCCCGGAATACGCCGACACACGGCGGTCCAACGCATCCGTTAGATTTACAACCTGAGCGACGTGATCAATCGCAGTCGTCAATTTTGTTTTGGGTACGCTCATCAGCTCGGCGAAGAAACGAATGTTTTCACGCGCCGTTAAATCCTCATACAACGCATCGCTCTGAGCCATGTAGCCAATACGCTGCATGACTTTTCGATTGGGCATCGGTGTCCCCAGGACCGTGGTCGTCCCGGCATCGACCTTTTCCATGCCGAGAATCGCCTTGACCAGCGTGGTCTTGCCGGCCCCCGACGGTCCAATGAGGCCCATGATTTGGCCCACCGGCAATTGGAGACTAATCTGCTTTAACACGGGGTTGTCGCCGAACTTCTTGGCCACGTCCCGCACATCAATTGTGTTGGCTACCATCTTAAGTTCCTCCTTGCATGCTTTTTGTGAGTGTTTGCTCACTCATTTATAGCCCTAGCATACGTCCTGACCGCCGAGAAGTCAAGACTTATTTGTATCCGATTACATCCCCGAGCGGTTGCCTTTTAAGCCGACATAAAAAGTGGTTCCTCGGTTAAGGAGCCACTTGGTTAAACCATCTTTATTTACCTTCATTGGGCGTCTCGTTCGCCACGGCGGTCAACGCCAGCTGCCGAATCTGATCGACCAATTCATCGTGGTCGCCCGCAATCTCCGTGAGTAAGTTCTCGGCAACCTCCTGACGTAACTTGACGATTTCGGGATAAATCCGTTCGCCCCGCTTCGTCAACGACAGCTCGTAAACTCGCCGATCCAACTTCGACTGGCGCTTACGCACGTAGCCGAGATTAACCAGCTGATTGACCGCCCGCGTGACGTTGCTGGGATTGAGATACGTGAGGCTAATCAACTTATCCTGAGTGAGGCGCGGATGCTCATGTAACCGTAAAATATAGTAATACATGCTGGCATTCAACCGATACGGCTGTAATCGTCGATCCAAAGCGATGCGGGTATAGCGATTAGCGATTGAGAGCCATTTAACGATGTCTGAATCATTTCCCGTGGTGGCCATGCGCCGCCTCCTTCTCCGTAAACTACGTGCGCAAGCATATTCTAAAATCTCGGAAAAGTCAAGCCGCCTACCGCACTGGCTTCGCCCGGAAATTATGGTGTAAGCCGGGCCAGACCAGGTGATCGGCCAAACCAATCAGCGTTCCATTGAAGAGCAACGTAAACAAGGTTCCCCAGTTCACGGAATACAGCTGATGCGTGTTAATCCAGCAGACCAGAATGATAATAACCGGTGGGGTAAACGTGAGAAGTTGGGCCACGATGACATTGTCATGGCAGTATAGAAATCGCAGAATATTCGTGGTATCGTCATTGGGATGCATGACCAGGTTGGCCCGCTGATACATGGAAATGGCCGCACAAAAGATGACGATTCCCGTGATGGCTAGCAGTAGCCGAACGATCGCCGATAACCGCATGATACCAAGTCTGGTAAAGGTCGTCGAGAAGATGTCCACGAAGTAGCTAAAGAATAAGACAAAGCCGATTTCACCCAACAATCGCGGAAAGTCCCAGTGGCGCAAAAGCAGTTGATTCACGAACGCGGCCAGACAGCTCACCACAAAGATGGCCAAGCCCACGCTAGTCCCCAGCCAATGACTGAGATTAACCTCGGAAGCCGTCCAGGGACTCGTCCCCATATTGGAGGCCACCGAAAGGCCGTTACCAAAGGCATTGACCACCAGTCCTAGAAGCAACGCGAGCCATCGTTGCGTCATTGTATTCTTAATGGTTAGTCGCCTCCTGGGCCGATTTAACGGCAAAGTTATGCTTTAGGCTGGGCCAGATGAAACGGTCGGTTAAATTGATGATGGTTCCCGTAAAGATTAAAGCAAAAACCGTGCCTAAGTTAATCGCAAATAACTGATGCGTCACAATCCAACTCACGACGATAATCGTCACCGGTGGAATAAAATTCAGTAGCTGCGCGTGTAAAACATTGCCATGGCAGTACATAAACCGGAGAATATTGGTCGTATCATCATTGGGATGCATGACCAAATTGGCCCGTTGGTAGAGTGAAATCGCAATACAAAAAATCGTGACCCCAGCCATGGCCAAGAATCCGCGCGTCACAACCGATAATCGCAGAATTCCCATCTGATAAAACATATGCGTAAAGAAATTTACGAAGAAGCTGACAAAAAACATGAACCCAATTTCGCCAAAGAAACGACGCGCGTCCCAATGCCGCAACAGAAATTGGTTGGCAACTGCCGCTAAGCAACTGACGATGAATACCGGCCAGCCAATCGCCACCGTAAACCACTCGCTCAAGTTGACTTCTGACGCCATCCAAGGACTAGCGCCCATATTGGCGGCCACCGTCAACCCGCTGCCAAAGGCGTTGATGACTAAGCCCAAGATCAAGGCGATCCAGCGTTCTTTCAACGTATTTTTGATAAGTACCATCTCCTGATTCAGAACTCGTGACGTTGGTTGCTTCCCAACGCTATATACGTTCTACAATACGCCTATCCTTCCAAAATGTAAGCGGCTACTAAAAATTAATTGGCTCCCCATTCAAAAAACGTTGCGCATCTCCCTATACAACGGAGAAATCCGCAACGTCTCATTTTCATATTTAGTAAGCCAATGAATTGATATTAACCCGTTTTGTCTTGCTGGAGGCCCAGAATGGCACCTTGACCACGCCAACAATCTTATCCTTGTCCACGAAGCCCCAGTAACGACTGTCGTTGGAAACACTCCGGTGGTCACCCAACACGAAGTATTTCCCTTTAGGAACCACGGTCGCAATCTTTCCGTTCTTGCCACCCTGCCAATCGTTTTGACGTTGTAGACTGGCCAGCGTCCAATTCCCGGTCCCAGAAGTCCGTTCACTCTGGCTGATAAAGCTTTGGTTAACCCGCTTGTTGTTCACGTAAATGTAGCCGTTCTTGCTCTTAACCGTGTCCCCAGGCAAACCGATAACGCGCTTGACGTAGTTGGTATTGGGCTTGGCGGTCGGGTCTTCCCCGTGCGCGTCAAAGACAATGACGCTGAGATGCTTAACTTTCGACATCTTCCAAGCAAAAACCTTTTCATTATTATTCAGATTGGGCTCCATGGATGGTCCATCGACCCGCACCCGGGTAAAGACAAACTGCTTGAGGGCTAAGGCAATGGCCAGTCCAATCACGATTGGCACAATCCAACTCAAAACTTCCTTTAGATTCTTCATGATGGCACTCCTTATTTTCGGGAATCTCTAATTATGTTATTATCATACACCACCGGCGGCACTTCGCACATTTATTTTAGCCGGCGGCGTCGCTTTTAATCATAACATTTACGTTCCGGCGTTCCCACGCTTTACACAAAATTTACGTATTTGAGACCAAATTGAAAAATTCCTGTCACGTTAGGTCTTGCAAAATCCCCAGTTTCCAGCAATAATGGAGCAATACGCTTTACCTTACATAATGACCTGGGCCGCCATTCTGCAGTAGAGTGGCGGCCCAGCGCCGTCTTCACTGGTTATTGCGAAATTAATAATTACATTGAAAGGGCTGACTGCTTTTGAATCCTACTCTTACCCGGCGCCGGCAAATCTGGCTAACCCTCCTTCTGGGAACCGTCAGTGCCACCGGTCCCTTAGCCATTGACCTCTATCTGCCAGCCTTACCGCAAATGCGAACCCAGTTTGCCACCAGCGCTTCGCTGATGCAACTGAGCATTACCGCCTGCCTTATCGGCCTCGCCCTGGGGCAGCTGATTGCGGGGCCATTGTCCGATCAATACGGTCGCCGTAAGCCTTTGATTACGGGCTTTGTCATCTTCGGCCTGGTCTCACTGGCGATGGCCTTTATTCATTCAATCACTTTATTAATCATCCTTCGCTTCGTTCAGGGGCTGGCCGGAGCGACCGGTCAAGTCATGGCCCGGGCCGTGGCGCGTGACCTCTTTTCCGGGAAAAAATTGACGCGGTTCTATGCGCTGTTAAACACCGTCAACGGCGTCTTTCCCATCATTGCACCGATTATTGGGGGCTTCATGATTCACTACGTGGACTGGGAAGCCATCTTTATTCTGCTCGCGGCGATTGGCCTGGCCATTGCGCTAGCCGTGGCGTTCGGCCTCCCCGAATCGCTACCCGTGGCCGATCGACAGACGGGCGGTTTTCACAGTTCGTTAGGGGCAATGGGGCGGCTGGTCGTTCAACCGGCGTTCTGGCCGTTGATCTTAGCCACTGGACTGGTCTATGGCGGCCTCTTTAGCTACATTTCCGCCTCAACTTTCGTCTTTCAGACGGGCTTTGGCATGGCGCCACAGACCTTCAGTCTTCTCTACGCCTTCAATGGTTTGGGGATCGTGGTCGGCAGTAACCTCCCCGGACAGCTCTCTCGGCGTTACACCAACCGCCAACAGGTCACGAGCCTGCTCGCCATTGCCGCAGGCGTTAGTCTGGTGCTTTTGGCTAGTCTGCTGTTCCCCGCCAACGTGTGGGTCGTCAGTGGCTTGGTTCTCGCCATGGTCATTTTGATTGGCGCGCTCCTCACCCTGACGGTCACCATCATCATGGACCAAGCCAGCAAGAATGCCGGCGGCGCCTCCGCCGTGATTGGCCTGGCCCAGAATGCCTGTGGTGGTTTGGCTTCGCCTTTGGTCGGTTTGACCGGTCAATCCTACGCCGCCATGGCCGTGATGTTATTCGTCTGCAACGCCGGGGCCTTGGGGCTGGTGAAGCATCAAGGTAAAACGGTCAAATCTGCTTCATAAATTTAAAATCATAGCGCCACGCGCCGTCAAAAAATGCGTCCTACCAATTCCCTGGTAAGGCGCGTTTTTTACTTGTCGTTGCCCCATTGATTCAGCTGGGTGACGACATTTTTTAAGATTTTAATGCCTAAGCTCAAAACTACTAGTTTTAAGTAATTCTGCCCCATCACTAATACATTCTTCAAAGACTAATCACTAATCAATTACGAACGTATTAAACGAATTAGGTTCCAGCGTTGCCTGAACACTCTTAGAGCTATCTTCTGGATCAGCAAAAGTAAAGGGTAATGACCGATTCAAAGCATTTTGTACTACAACTACCAATTGGCCATCTGGATTACGAAAAGCTTTACCCATTGAGTTAAAGTGCCCCGTTGTTTCCAAAACTTGAGCACCGGGCTTTACGTAATGAGCATAGTGTCGCATGACATAATATTCTGGATTGCGCGTCACTTGTTTGGTCTTAGAATCAATGGAGAACAGGGAATTCTGATGCCACCCCCACGTGCTAATACTGTCGCCCAAAATGATGTTCCAATACGTATAAGCAGTCGCTCCAGCCGTGAAATAATGATTAACTAAATGGAAAATATATTCTGCATACGCCCAACTATTTTCACCGTAACCACATTCCGATTCCGTTTGGATGAGCTCCAATTCTGGCCAAGATTCATGCGTCCGCTCGATCGCATTTTTACCGGCCCATTGATACCCGATTCCCTTGATATACTTACGCGCCTCATCGTCAAATAAGATATTATCCACATAACGATTATAGTTGTCTAATTTAACACCTGCAGCATTAAATGACATATCTTCAGGACCATTCAAAGTCCCCAAGAATATCTCCGTATCAAGGCCCTCTCGCTCAAACGTAGGCCCCAGATAATCTCTAATGAACACTCGTAAGTCTTCACTATTCCAAAGACAAGAAGGAAATTTTTGATCTGCAAAAACTTCATTTTGTGGACAAACCCGCTCAACATGAATACCTTGTTCTTTGTATGCACGAATGTATTTTACAAAATAATTTGCATAAGCTTGTAAATTCTCGGGTGTCATCACCAGCCGACCAAAATTATAAACTTTTGGAAATTTCATCCAAGTTGGCGGTGTCCAAGGGCTAGCAAACAACTGTAGATTGGGCTGATACTTCTTCGCATTCTTAATATAAGGGATTAAGGTTTGCTTATCATGATCCACAGAGAAATTGTCTAAGTCATAATCGCCATCGGTCTCATCGTAACTATACCAAGTTTCAGCGAAGTCATTAGCACCAATGGGCGTACGATTGAAAGTAAAGTTCAGTCCAGACGGTGAAAATAGATCTCTGTAAATTGCTTGCTGATCATCATCAGCTAATTGCTTTAGAGGCAAATAGCCCAATTCATTAAAACAACCGCCAAATCCACGTAACTTTTGAAGCTTCTTCCCAGTCAATTGTAAGTCTTTAGATGTCGTCACATTAGGTATTTCTGGGGTCTTCTCTTGTAAATAATTATCTGGGGTACTTGCAATCCAAATACTCATCAGTCATTATCCTCCTTAAAAAACAATCATTGTTTACTTAGTGGAACGAATCATTTGAATGAAGACGCAAGCCAGTAAGACGAAAACAATCGCAATTGGGAAAACTAGCTTATAGCCGCCCATTACCACGACAATACTCGTTACAATTGGTCCAACCGTTTGACCAAGGGTCGTCGCAATGTTTAGAATTCCCAAGTCTTTACCAGCTTCTTCTTTATTTGGTAACACATCGATATTAAGTGCTTGATCAACGGCCCCATAAACAGCATATCCTAACCCAGCAAAACCAGCGAACAGAATCATAGAGAATGGTGAACGCATGACCCAAGGCAACAAATACCCCACAGCCAGTAAGATCGCGGATACAATCACTGGCAACTTTCGACGACCAATCGCATCAGAGATAGCTCCAGAAGCTAGTGAGCCAACTAAACCAACAACCATTGTCACCACAGACATCACAGAAATAGTTGCAGCTGCATCCGTCTTCCCTTGTCCAATGTAGCTCTCCAAAATATATAGCTGGTAATTCAAAATCATGTAATAACTGAAGATCAACAGTGTCCGACCCAAGAAAGCCAGCCAGAAATCACGAGCTCCCTTTAATGGTGGACGGAAGGAGGCCATCAACTCAGCAAATCCACCTTCCACAGCAGGTAAGTCCTTAGCCGATTTTTCATGTGGCCATACAATAACAGTACAGATGCCAGCGATTCCCATTAAAATCCCGGCAATAATAAATCCTGGAATTTGAATGGAAATGAATCTTGCACCAATCAAAGTCCCTACAGACGTCCCACAAGTCGTTCCGGCAGACATGAATGCTGACATGGTAGCCCGCATATCGTCTGACACCCGATCAGATAATGTTGCAATAACTGGAGCAATCATCATGTTTAATCCAATCATGCTGACACAGTATGAGATACCAATAGCCCATGCATTGTCCAGAATTCCAATCAGAAATAACGAGACACCACCTACAATCCCACCGGCAACAACCCATGGCGTCCGACGACCAAAGCGGGAACGTGTACGATCAGACAAGTTTCCAAAGACTAAGTTAGCAACTAATGAAGCAATCGCCGTTGCCGCATTTAAAACACCGAAAATCGCAGTTGAGGTATTGGGTCCCACCAAGTCCTTCAAATGTTGAGGGAGTAGAACGGCTGAAACAATACCTAGACCGCCCATCCATAACAACGCGAAAATGAAGAAACTGATTGAGAATCGAACCTTACTTGTTTTGCTCATCGTTATTTTTTCTTTTGAATTTTCCATATTCTTTTCTCCTCAAATGTTTGCGCTTTCATTTTATGCAATTAAAGAAGACGCTTAGTCTCCTTCAATAATGGCAACGCCCCAAGGTTCGAGTTCAAGAGAGTCATTGACCTCTTGATCTTGAATTAAGTCTTTTCCATTCGCTGGTCGCTGTACCGTCTGTACCGTTTCGGAATAATTAAAGTAGTACGTTAGGGTCTTACCCAAATCATTTTGTCCCTGCTTTACAATTACCGGGAAGTTTTCAGCAAAAGTACTCAGATTAATTTCTTTGGCATAGGCCCGTACTAGGTCAGCAATAACCTCCGTTGACGGGTAACAACCAATGTAGATAACCGACCCTTTACCAAACTGATTCTTAGTAATAGCTGCGTAATCAGCCCAATTAGGATCATCATACTTAGCCAAAACTTCGGCCGTATCAGGTATCAATAGTTCCATCCAGTCTTGCAAGGAATTATCCTGGATCTCCCGCAAGCTAGCAGTTTGACCCACCAACTTTGTTCCCTCGGGATCTACAAACATCTCGTAATGAACCCCACTAGCCGCAGAGATAATCCCCGGTTGCCGGTCAGTCCGTACTTTAACATGTTCGTCAGTAAAGCCCGACTTAAACGTGTAAATAACGTGGCCACCACGTTTGACATAATCATTTAGTGCTTGTAAAAATTCATCGCTAATGCTATATAATGCAGGAACCACAATTAACTTGTAGTCGTCTAGCTGAATGTGATGTTCATCCGTGATATCAGTTCGAATATTTAGTCGATAGAACTGGTCGTATAACGACCGGAAAAGATCATTGTACGTATTTTTATCAGAAAACGGAAATGTATTGAGAGCCGTAAAGCTTTGGTTGCTAACCAAGAAAGCAACTTCCGATTTAATTTTGAAATTAACTAAATGTGGGGATAATTTCTTTAACTCTGCCCCAGTTTGCCGAACTTCATGATAGACTGGATTCGGCTGGAAGTCATGACTTAGAATACCTTTCCAGTACGTCTCAGCGGAATTGTGAATAGAATGCCAGTGCCAATATTCCACCATATTTGCCCCCGAAGCTAAATGACTGTAAGCCAATTGCCTCAGTTGGCCTGGATAAGGAACTTGCCACTTAAAGGCTTGTGCTTGCGTTTCCATTACGAGATAATTGTCATGTTTAAGTGTTCTTAACTCATCTCCAGCAAAAGAAACTTCTGTCCCCGTCAGATATTTACGAGACGGATGGTAAATATCGCCACCAGCATAATCCAACGCCTCAGCGGCATCAAAGTGATTGACATCCGGCTGAACACCGTACGAATATCCTCGCCATTCAAAATCGAAATTATGGGTAATGAATTGCTCTGGTTGGCGGTATTCCTTAACTAAGTTAACCTGCCACTGTAAATAGTCTGTAACTAACTTCTGTCGATATTTATCAAATTCTGCCTTTAAGCTTCCATTGATGGTTCCATCCATAGACGGAAAATCTTCCCAGGTATTAATCCGGTTACTCCAATAATTCAGTCCAAATTCATCATTGAAACGTTCTAAGTCATTATCAAATTCTCGCTTAACGTATTGCACAAACCCTTTTTGAACATTGTCACTAGATGTCCCATAATGCTTGGTTTCATTATCAACCTGAAAACCAATAACCGCCGGATGACTTGCAACGTGAGCAATCATTTTACGAATAATCCGTTCTGCATAGTATAAGAAAGTTGGGTTGCTGATATCGAAAATTTGACGTGCACCATAAGGTCGACGTTGGCCATTAACTTGAACCATAACCTCTGGATACTTCTTAGCTAACCAAGTCGGGATAGCATAGGTCGGCGTTCCTACGATAACTTTAATCCCAACAGCATGCATGGCATCAAGCACTTTGTCCAATGGTGAAAAATCAAAAACACCGTCTTGTTTTTCATAAGTTCCCCAAGTACTCTCACCGATACGAACCACATTGATATTGGCTTCTAACATCATCTCAATATCTTTATCTAATCGGTCTGTTGGTAAATATTCGTAATAATAAGCTGTTCCATATAAAATATTTTTCATTGTTTAATCCTCATCCATTTCTTGTAAACGCTTACTTATGTCATTATTGCCGATTTAACTGTACTTGTACATGGCTATTTTTAGCCAAAAAAGACCCAAATCAAACATTTGAGAAAGGAAAATACCCATGGATATCCTGAAGAATGCCCACCGTCTTCCAGTTCTCGATTGGAATCTTAATTTCTTTGGCGGACACTACCAAAAAGTTGCCAATAACTGGACTGTTCCCCTAGACAAGCACCAAGCCTTTGAGCTAATTTTTGTCATTGAAGGCCAGGAATACCTCTCTATTGAGCACGAATCTTATACCCTCAACCAAGGAGATTTCGTTTTAATTCCGCCTGGTTTTCGGCATCTCGCTCGTGCGATAGACAATTTAACCTACTTCTGCTTTCACTTTGACCTAGACGAGCCTAATTTTATCGTTCAACTCATTCAAAGCTCACCGATCTTCTTCCCAAAGAGTGAACCGTTAAATAATCACATTATCCCTATTTTACGTGAATTGATTGGACTAGTTTCACTCTCAGCAGACTATTCCTTCAAGGATAAAATGCAAATCCAAATCTACCTCTCACAGTTACTAATGATTTTTAGTGACCTCATCCCAGCCAAATCACCAACTACCAATGCAAGTCAATCACGTTACGCCAAAATCATTGCCGAAACGCTTAAATCAACTTTAAACGATGCTATCCTCCATCCTGTAACGGAAACTACTGAACAAATTTCCATTGCGGATCTGATGGCTTCAATTGGTATTAGTGAGGGTTATGGCAATCGTGTTTTCAAAGAAGCTTACGGATTTTCCCCACAAAAATACCTTTCAGAATTAAAACTAAAGTGGGCTAAGAAAATGCTCTTGAAACCACAATTCAGTGTTGCCGAAATTGCCACTGCACTCGGATATCAAAACGCCTCTCACTTCAGTCGACAATTTAAGCGTTGGACTAAAATGTCACCGAAAACTTATCGCCAGATTGTGGCTAAAACTTAGTCATTTCATTACTGACTTGTAGCTTCTAAAACCTGACGTTTTAGTTTAAAAGGAGAGTTTGGGCTCAATGCCTAAACTCTCCCTTATTTTTTCAGTAACTTTTCGTTAAATTTTGCATCATCGTAATCGATCTTTTAAGAAGCAATCTACACAGAATCTTTCTTCAAATATTCTAAATTTTCCCGTTCCTATTTCGAAACACATTGGGCGTCATCCCCGCATAACGTTTAAACACGCTGGCATAGTGACTAGCTGTGGAATACCCATAATTAAATGCAATGGCACTAATCGCCTGTTGTGTATAAACCAAATCGCGTTTACTAGCATTTATTTTTTCTCGTTGTACATACTCGCTAAATCTTAATCGTTGATTTTTCAGAAACAGTCGTGAAAGATACTGTGGGGTCACCTGACAATGAGCACTGACTAACCGTAGCGTTATCTTTTCATGGAGATGTGTCTGAACGTACAGCTGACACCGACGTACAATTCGATTACTGCCTTCTATCTTTCCGGTTCGTACGTCATGAACCATTTGCGTGTATGCCATCTTCGCTCGTAAACCCAAGGCTGTTATCTCTTGAATCGTTTGAGCCATCTCAACCGAATTAATATACTGGTCATTAATCGTAAATGATTGTTCGGGGTCTACTCCCCCTCGAATTGCTGCCCGTGCTAGCAACGCCAAGTCTACTATACCCAAATTCTTGAATGAACGCAGTCTTGTCGGCCCTAGTCGTGCAAAGTCACCTTCAAAATTTTCATGCAAACTCGCTTTCAACCCGGCAATATCTCCCGTGGTCACACTATTTAACTCTCTTAATTCCTGATCATATGGATTATGAATAAAAGTATTCTCTTGATTCTGATTGAAAAGTTTTGCGATCCGTATTGCGTTGTCTTTCAGCTTGTCACAGCTGAGATTATTCTTTGCATACAAATCACTTGGTCGTAAATCTCCACCTGTTAAAACGTTTTGGAGTAAACATAATCCCTCTAGCCATGTGTCCATCGAACATAGCTGAGAATGATTTTCTGCTGAATTTGACTCTGCAATCAGTATTGGACCTAAGATATAAACAATATTTTCTTTACGAATTAATGCCAATGAACGTCCATCTGGCCACTCACATAACTTAGGATACTGTGAAATTGATTTAGCTACCAATCTGACAAGCTTCGATTGTTCTGATTCCATTGATTTATCTATTGTTTGCTGACTTAAGCATCGCGCTAACTTTTCATGATCATATATAAAAATTGGCGTATGTAATAAGCGCTGTAAGTAATCTAATACAATATCTATCGTTGTTCGCATGATTTTCTCCTACAATTTTCATTTGCTTATCTGATAATTGGGTTGTTTATTTGATATAAAAGCGGTTACACAAGCATTATTATAAATCCATAAGGAGGAAATCACTATGAAACTTCATTTAAATTCTCGTGATACGTACGGAACGATTAATCCCAAAATTCACGGCCAATTTATCGAATTTCTTGGTAACTGTATCGACAATGGTATCTGGGTTGGGAGAGATTCCAAGATTCCAAATATTGCTGGTTTACGAACGGATGTCATCACTGCTCTTAAAAAGCTGGAACCACCTGTTGTCCGCTGGCCAGGTGGTTGTTATGCCGATACCTATCACTGGCGTGATGGCATTGGTAATCCTAAAAACCGACCCATCAGTTTTAACGAAAACTTTGGCACCTATGAAGTTGACTACCATCAATTTGGTACTGATGAGTTCATGACCTTTTGCCGCTTAATCGGTGCAGAACCTTGGATAAACTTGAACTTACTCAGTGGGAGCATCCAAGAAATGAAAGACTGGCTAGAGTATTGTAATCGCAAGCAACCAACTTCACTAGCCAAGCTTCGTCAAACGAATGGACATGCCGCGCCTTACAACGTTAAATATGTCGGTATTGGTAATGAAGTTTGGGGCGGTGGTGGCTCCATGACTCCTCAGCAATATGCTGAAGAATATCGTAGGTATGCAACCGCTATGCCCACTTTTCAAAAGTCCCTCTTTGACAAAGCTCACCTTTACAAAATTGCTAGTGGCCCTGATGGGAATAAACCTCAGGAACGTATACACTGGACTCAAGACTTATTAGAAGCTTTGTCTAAGTATCGTCAACCTGCCATTGACGCTATCGATCTTCACTTCTACAACTGGAATATTAAGCATAAAACGGATACACCCACTAATTTTACCCCCGAAGACTGGACTCGAGTCATTCATAACGCATATGAACTCGATGATGTTTTAAGTGAGCAAGAAGACCTAGTCACCAAAGGACTCGCCAATATACCCATTCCCGAATCTCCCCTGGATCAGCGGCTCAACAACATCGATATCGTTGTCGGAGAATGGGGGAATTGGCATCAATCTGCGTTCACTGCCCGACCAGCACTATATCAACAAGTTACCATGCGCGATGCTATCACAACCGCCATTAGCCTTAACATCTTGCAACGCCACTGCCAAACTGTTCAGATGGCTTGTGTTGCGCAAATGGTAAACGTTCTAAATTCTCTTATTCTAACCTCTGGCGAACATACTATTCTCACACCAAACTATGATGTTTTCATGATGTACAAAGGACATCGCGGCGGCCATGTATTAAATTTAACCACAATATCCCCCGATATTGATGTCTTTGCCTCAGTTAAGAATAACCTGATTACGGTTAATCTTACAAATACGACGATTGATACTCCCCAACCACTTACACTTGAATTTGAACATGAAGTTCAACTGCAAACCGCTGAAATATTAAATGCTAATCATGTTACCGACTACAATAATGCGACACATCCCAATGCTGTGCGCCGTCACCCCCTCACTACTGATAAATCAATTGGCAAACAACAGACTTTCACACTACCAGCGGCCTCGATCACCACGCTTCAGTTCCGTTGCATTGAATCATCATAGGTTTAACAAGCACTGAATATCGATGTTCTTTCTAACAAAAATAAAGTCGGTAAAGTTTTGGGTATTCTAAACATCGCGACAACTTTAGGACAAACAGTCAGGCCCCCATTGCCATTATCTTTCTCTTAGTTGTTTGCATCTTTATCCAAATGATCCGTTCAACTAAATAATTTCACTATCATTTCGCGATTATACCAATCCTCGCATTATAAACCGAGGTCAGATTTGGGTCTTTTCCAGTCTGATTAACCGCTTTTACATTGATCCTAGTCCTGATAAAATGATTATGAAAGCGCTTCATAATATTAGTTAAAAAGGAGCTTCTTTATGACATCACCAATCACACATAACTTTATTCAACAACTGACTCTAACCGAAAAAGCCAGCCTCGTTTCCGGCAAAGATTTTTGGTTTACGGCCGGAATCGACCGACTAAATCTTGAGAAAATCATGATGACTGACGGTCCGTCCGGCTTGCGTAAACAGGCCGATAGCGCAGACGCCTTGGGCTTGAATCAAAGTGTCAAGGCCATTACTTTCCCCGCCTCTGCCCTAACCGCCGCTTCATTTGACCGACAAGCCTTAACCACCTTAGGTAAAAACCTCGGGGAAGCCGCTAAAAACGAAGGCGTCAGCATCCTCTTAGGTCCTGGTATTAACATGAAACGCAGTCCTCTCGCTGGACGAAACTTCGAATACTTCTCCGAAGATCCCCTCGTTGCCGGAGAATTAGGCGCAGCCTATGTCAAAGGGGTTCAAAGCCAAGGCGTTGGTGTTAGCGTTAAACACTTCGCTGCCAACAACCGGGAAAATCAACGTTTTACGTCTTCATCTAATATGAGCGAACGGGCACTTCGTGAAATTTACCTATCTGCCTTCGAACGGATCGTCGTTAACGCCCACCCGGCCACGCTGATGTGCTCATACAACGCCATTAATGGGACATTAAATTCTCAAAACTTTAAGCTCTTGACCAAGATTTTACGAGATGAATGGGGCTTCGATGGTGTTGTTATGTCTGACTGGGGCGCCGTTGCCGATCACGTTGCTGCGCTCCGGTCTGGACTTGACCTCGAAATGCCCGGGAAAGGCCCGCAGTCAACAACAGAAATTGTCGATGCCGTCAAGCACGGCGATTTAACCGAAGCAACTCTTGATATCGCCGTTAAGCGCGTTCTGCAAATGGTTCACGACTGGCACGTGGACAGCCAACCTAAGACCTACGACAAGGCTGCCCAGCATGAGTTTGCGCGTCAACTCGCCGCTAACAGTATGGTTCTGCTGAAAAATAACGACCAGACATTGCCGCTATCGTCGATCAAAGATGTTACTATCTTGGGCGAACTAGCAGACAAGCCACGCTATCAAGGGGGCGGGAGTTCCCATGTCAATGCCTACCGGATAACCACACCACTGGAAGTAGCTCAAGTTGCTGGTAACACCAACTATCAGGCCGCTTATAGCTTAGACGCGGAAGAGCCAGACGCTAATCAGATTGCGAAAGCCATTGCTACTGCTAAACAGGCTACTAAAGTTGTAATCTTTGCTGGTGTTCCCGAGGCCTTAGAATCTGAGGGCTTTGACAAAACGACTATGGCACTACCGGATAACCAAAACGAATTGATTAAACAAGTCGCTGCGGTCAATCCTCACACCATCGTCGTCCTCCAGAACGGATCTGCCATTGAAATGCCTTGGGCCGACGATGTTGCAGCGATTCTTGAAACCTACTTAGCTGGTGAGGCAGTGGGCGAAGCCACTTGGGACGTGCTAACGGGTGCTGTCAATCCTAGCGGAAAATTAGCAGAGAGTTTCCCTCTCAAACTTGCCGACAACCCAACATTTGGGACATTCAATGCCAGTCCTTTGACCGAAACCTATCATGACGATATCTTTATTGGCTATCGTTACTACGACTTAAAACAACGAGCTGTTCGTTTCCCATTCGGCTACGGGTTGAGCTACACCCACTTCAGCTACCACAACCTAACCGTTACTGACCATGATCAGAACGTCGAAGTTAGCTATCAGATTACCAACGATGGTCACGTTGCTGGACGAGAAATTTCTCAGATCTATGTTGCCAACCACGCCAGTCAGGTGGAAATGCCCATCAAAGAGCTCCGCGACTTTGCCAAAACAACATTAGCCGCTGGCGAAACGAAGACGATTACGCGGATACTTCCTCGACGCGCCTTTAGCTGGTACAACGCTGATACTAATAATTGGCAAATGGATGATGGTCGTTATACCATTCTCATTGGCCGTTCCTCACGTGATCTGGACCTACACCAAGACATCACGTTGGCTTGGAATCCCCAGGCAATGGCTCCCATCACTAATAACACCTATATTGGTACTGTGATGGCCCGACCAGAGCTCCGATCTGCCCTAGAAGCAACCGGTATTGCGAAGAACTTCGATGCTCTAGCTGGTGATGATACCAATAGCGAAATGATGAAGAATATGCCACTACGTTCTGCTATTATGATTGGTGTCAATACCGAACAACTTGATGCCTTCTTAAAGCTTGCGAACCAACCGCAATCAGATGAAGTTCATTAAATCTTGCTCTACATTTGATCAAAAAATGCGTCCTACCAATTCCCTGGTAAGGCGCGTTTTTTACTTGTCGTTGCCCCATTGATTCAGCTGGGTGACGACATTTTTTAAGATTTTAATCCCTAATTGGTAGTCCGGTTCCGAACCCAGCATGCGAAAGGCCAACGTCCACGCATCGTGGTAGGCGCTCACCGTCAGTTGAAAGTTCGGCATGGTCCGGTAAGTCCCGGCGAAGTAAATCTGGGTCACCGGAATATTGCCAAAATTCAGTCGCGTCTGATCCACGTGCCCGAAGTTGGCAAAGGAAACGGCCGCCGATTCGCGATGCTTTCCCGCTAGGCGTCGCACCAGTTCCGGTGGCAACGCCCGACTCATTCGATTAATCTCCACAAGCGGCGGCAGGTAGGCCAAACTCTCATGCAACCGCGTTATCGTTGCCTGCGTACGAACTACCACGTCCTGCAGGGTATCTCCCTCCTGAACCGTGATGGGCACCGGCATCTGACTGGTCAGATTGGCGACCTGGACGACATTGCTGGCAGCCACCGGACCGTGTAAGCGCAAGTCCACCTGATAGGGAATCACCAGCCGGCGTTCACCGGTCAGGGAAAATAAGGCCAGCGCATATGCCGACAACAGGACCGCATTCATCGTGACACCCTGCTGACGGGCTAACTTCCGCAGCTGTTGGCTCTCGACTCTAGGAATCAACGCCTCGCCCTTATGATGATGAACGTTGCCCGCCAGGCGAGGAAACCGATCCGCCATTGACACCGCACTACTTTGTGGCAAGGGCCGGTGGGGGTGCCGTAAGAAGTTCATAATCCGCCGTACGCTTCGTTCATTCACGAAATCCGTGAGGTCCTGCCCATCATAGGCGGCGGCCAAAAGATAGAGGTAGTGCTTGAAGCCCTCGCCATCCGTCAGCAAACGACTCATAATTAAGCGCAACTGGTCATAATCGGCGTAATGAATGATTTGAATTTTCAACTGGGGCCCCTGGAGCACGTCCAGCCGTCCGCGACCGGGGTCGTGACTGGCGTCGTATTCCTCAATGACGTGGTTGAGGCTATTGGATTGCTCCTCAAAGCGGTTGCGCCGCAGATTGTAGCGACTCAACACCTGCGGAACCACCGTCTGGGTCGTCTTAACCGCGACCTCTAGCCGTTCCACATCCACGGGATGCATCAGGCTCAACGTACACTCCAACAAGGGATACGTCTGTGCCAAATCTAACGTTGGAATCAAGTCCAACGGTTCGCCACGATAATTCACACGATCACCCCTTCTGCATAATTTAGATTCAGTATAGCAAAGCGACTCGGCCGCCCTCTACGAATCCACCAAGATATAGCGAAAAGTTAATAATCCTGTAACCTAATTTGGAGTCTGGTAGAATGGGAGTTGATTGTTAAAGAATGGAGGACAGCCATGACCACCCAACCCACACCCGTGCCCTGCAATGCCACGCTCATCGTGACCACGCACCGGGTTTTCCAACCAGATTTAAATGAACATCAGACCGTTTTCGGCGGCAAGATTCTCTCACTCGTGGACGATAGCGCCTCCGTGGCAGCGGTTCGACTCACCCATAAGACCGTCGTAACCGCCTCATTTGACCACGTGAGCTTTCTGCGCCCCTTCCACCTCGACGACTCCATGATTCTGGAGGCCTACGTCAGCGGTACCGGTACCCGCTCGCTGGAGGTCTTCGTGAAGATCATCGGCGAGAGTCTGGCGACCGGCGAGCGGTTCGTCGGTTTTACCTGCTTCATCACCTACGTCATCGACGATAAATCCGTCACGGCACCCCTTCCCGGCGTCACCCCGGTAACTGATGAGCAGCGCTATCTGTGCGCCGGGTACGCCCAGCGAACCGCCCAGCGAAAGGAACGGCGCCGCGAGCAAGCGGGGCTTAACGCTCACGTCACCACGAATTCACCGTGGCCGGCGGGCTAAATGTTTCATGTGAAACACCACTGTCGACGCGTCAGTCGGTGGTGGTATTTTCGTCTGGAATTGTTCCACGTGAAACCGTCCACCACTCCTGCGCCAGGATGCCAAATTGGTATAAATCCAACCAAGCGCCATCCTGATACACGGCCTCGCGGTTAATCCCTTCGCGGACAAAGCCTACCGCCGTATACGCGCGTAACGCCGCCTGATTGTTGGCATTCACATCCAAATTCACCTTGTGCAGGCCCAACTCGTTAAAGGCAAACGACAACGCGGTATTGAGTGTATCAACGCCAAAGCCTTGTCCGCGATCGCTGGCCACCGGTAAGGCAATGCCCAGTTTGGCTCGGCGATTCTTGAGTTGAATCTCATCAAGCAAAACCCAGCCCAGCAAGCCATCATCGGCATTGGCCCGAACCATGAAGAAGAAGTGGTCATCGCTGTCCGGATCGGCAGCGAGTTCGGCGTATTCCGCCGCCGTCCACGGATGTAAGGCGTCCGCCGACAAATTCCGTAGCAAACCGGGCTCCCACTGCGTATCCTGTAACCATTCGGCATCCCCGTCCCGCATTTCCGTCAGATGGACTAGCTGCCCTTGCACCACATTTTTCATTCGATTGCCCCCTTGGCATTTTCTCTTACTCTACCACAATGTTCACCAAGTTGAGTGCGAATTGTTGGCGCCCACCGCTAAAACCGGTATACTGATCCCAGTCAAATATGGGAGGTTCCTTTATGAAAATTACAATTATTGGGGCAACAGGTATGGCCGGTTCAGCACTCGTGACCGAGGCGCTCCGGCGTGGACACACGGTCACGGCGCTGGCCCGGTCGGCGGATAAACTGGCTAAGTTGCCAACACATCCCCAGCTCACGACTCGGGTTCAGGACGCCTTTGCCCTGACGACCGATGAGCTAGGCACGGCCGACGTCGTCATCGACGCCTTCGCCACCGCTCCTAGTCTAGCCTTTCAACACGTCGACCTCGCGGCTAGTCTGGTAGCTAAGTTACGGGCAACCACCACGCCGCGGTTGGTCTTCATCCTAGGGGCGGGGAGCCTCCACACGGGTGACGATCACCACCTGTTCGTTAACGACATCGCCAAAGATCCCAACGCGGCTAGCTTTCTCAGCGTTCCTCAAAATCAATTGAAGGAATTGAACTTCCTACGTGATGTAGACAACGTCAACTGGGTCGGCGTTTCACCGGCCGCGAACTTCCACCCCGGCGAAGCGACGCCCTACCTAATGGGCACCGACGAATTGCTGGTCAATGAAGCGAAAGCGTCCGGGACGTCCGCCGGTACCATGGCCGTAGCCATCCTCGACGAGCTGGAACACCCGCAACATCACCAAACCCGCTTCACCGTTGCCGATAAATAAATTTGTAAGGGGTGCCCGTTTCCTTGGGCACCTTTTTTTGCTATGCTTACCTATGGTCTGCACGACCGTACTTACATACAGAAAGTTGCGATTACTTTGAAAACTCGATTATCTTGGCGGGAACTGCTCTTTATCGGCATGATGTTGTTCGGTCTCTTCTTTGGCGCCGGCAACCTGATATTTCCCGTCTTTCTAGGGCAACAAGCCGGTTATAACGTGGCACCCGCTATCGTGGGCCTGCTAATCACCGGGATTGGTCTCCCCTTACTGGGGGTCACCGGGATCGGCCTGACCCGTAGCGAGGGCGTCTTCGACCTGGCGACGACCGTCAACCGGCCATTTGCCTACGCCTTCACGGTGCTCCTGTACCTGACGGTGGGACCCTTCTTTGCCCTGCCCCGTCTGGCCACAACCTCGTTTCAGATTGGCCTGGCGCCGTTCGTGAGTCCGGCACACCAGGGCGTGGTGCTGGCCAGCTTCTCCATTCTCTTCTTCGTGATCGCTTGGTGGTTAGCCCGAAATCCGGGGAAGCTGATGACCTACATCGGCAAGTGGCTCACGCCCATCTTCCTGATTTTACTAGGCCTCTTAATCCTCGCGACCTTTATCAAACCCATGGGTGGCTTTCACTTTCCGGCTCGCGGCGCCTACGCGGCTAGTCCGCTAGCCACCGGCTTTACGGAGGGGTACAATACGCTAGACGCCTTGGCCTCGCTGGCCTTTGGGATCGTGGTTATCGACAGTATTCGCGCATTGGGCGTGACTGAACCCGGTCAGATTGCCAAAGACGTAATCAAGGCCGGCACCATTAGCGTGGTCCTAATGGGACTCATCTATACACTTTTGGCCTTGATGGGCACCATGAGTCTGGGCAAATTCGCCGCCGCGGCCAACGGGGGTATTACGCTGGCACAGATTGCCAACCAATATTTCGGCGTCTTCGGTAACCTACTATTAGCGCTAATCGTCATTATCGCCTGTCTGAAGACGGCCATCGGGTTAATCTCGGCCTTTGGCGATACCTTTCACGCCATGTTCCCGCGACTATCTTACGCGGGGCTGACGATCTTCGCCAGCATTCTGCCCTGTTTGTTCGCCAATGTGGGGTTGACTAAATTAATCAGCTACTCGACGCCGGTCCTGATGTTCCTGTACCCCTTGGCCATCGTTTTGATCGTCCTCGCGGTGCTGTCACCGATCCTCGGCACCAGCCGGTGGTTATTCGGTCTGACCATGCTCTTCACGCTGATACCGGCCATTTTCTCGGGGGTCGCCGCCCTACCAATTAGCCTTCAGCGGGCCAATTGGAGTCGCGCCATTCTTGCACTGAACCAGCAACTGCCCCTCGCTACTCAAGGCTTTGGGTGGGTTCTACCGGCCGCCATCGGCCTGGTTCTCGGTTGGCTCGTGAACCAGTTGACGCATTTGAAATCAAATTAAACCGACTTCCCAGTCGCGCCGTCTCTCAACGGACAGTCGCGGCTTTTTTACTGTATTTTTACGAATCGGCGATCACCGATTCGCATTTTTCGAGATAATTTGCTAAAATCAGGAAAACTCATTCGAAAGGTGCGCGTCCATGAAAAAATATGCCATCATTGATTTAGACGATACTCTGCTTGACTTTACCCGCGGTGAAAATGAAGGGGTCACCCAGTTACTCCGGGAAAACGGCATCACCGATGTCCAACGCGGTCTGGCCACTTACGTGCAGATCAACCGCAACATCTGGCACCAAATTGAACTGGGGGCCGATCGAAAACCACTGCTAGATCGCCGCTTCACTCAAGCCTTTGGTGCCTTGGGGGTCACGGTTGACGGGCTGGCCCTGGAGAAGCAATACAAGTCGATGCTGGATCACAACTACTACACGCTCCCCGGCGCTGCCGCCTTTCTCGCGAATCTTAAACGCGCCGGTGTAACGGTCATCGCCGGTACCAACGGCACCAAGTCCATTCAACTTAACCGTCTGCGCGGATCGCACTTAACGACGTACTTCGATAACGTCTTCATCTCCGAAGATGTGGGCTTCGACAAGCCGGATAAGCGCTTTTTTACGCCCATCTTCGCCCAGTATCCAACCATGTCTGCGGCCAATACCGTCATGATCGGCGACAGCCTACACTCCGATATTTTGGGTGCGACCAACGCCCACCTCGACAGCATCTGGTTCAACCCGCGGCACGTAGCCGGTTCGGCCGATTACCGACCAACACACGAAGTCGATTCCTTTACGGCGCTTGAACAACTCCTGTTGGCTTAGAACCCAAATCGCCCGTTAACGTTGCTTTTATAGACGTTAACGGGCGATTTTGTCAGGTGTTTGATATTTTTTTTATTTTTAAAGCATTAATTTACCCCTTTAACCAGAATTTTTGGTATGATAGTAACAAGTTATTAATCAAAATCTCATATTCTCATTTAACGAAACGAGGTGAAGACCATGACCGAAACACGTTTTCCAACCACCCCCGCTAAAATTTTCGTTCTCATTTTAACGCTTGTGCTGTTTGTTGCCATGTTAGCTCTTCAAGAGCCCCAAATCGTTGCCTTTCTCTGTTTTAGCTCGCTGATTACGGTGATGCTGCACTTTAACGTCTTTGAGAGTACGACCGACCGTAACCCTTTGAATCGGATCGACTTTACCTTACAAATTGTCTTCCTAATTTCATCCATCGCCCGAGCCTTTATCCTAGGGGGCGGGAATTATTAAGCCACGTGAGCCGCAAGGACATGCGGCCTTTTTAGCCCCATTCCATCTTATCGAGATCCGGATAGGTGGCCGCCTGGGGCGTTGGCTGTGCCGTTTCCAACGCGGCCTTCAGCGCTTCCCACTCGTGCTTGGCTAAAATAACGACCGACTCGGCATCGGTCCCATCGGTCGGCGTTACCACGACCGTTTCCTGACGATGATTGACCTCTTCTAGAATCTGCAACAGGGCTTGTTGTGCCGCTGCTGGTGAATAACGTTTCATGTCGTCGTCCCCCTGATTACAAAAATCCCGCTTGCGTCGATTATTCAGCGTTCACGGGTTTTCTCCAATGACCATTCTTTTAAGCTGGTAAGTTAACCAGCGTCCCCAGTAACACGGCCGCCAGAATAAGCTGACTGCCGACTAAATACCACGCTTGGCGCTGCCAGAGTACCCGCGTGGCCGCCGGATAAGTGCGGTGGCGATGCTGAAAGTAACTCACGGTCATGGCTAGGATATCCACGAACACGAGCAGACCGATCACCCGGGCATCCACCCAGTTCGGTCGCCACAGACTAATCGCGACGTACAGTAACCCTAAGTATAAAAAGCCATGGTACACCGTACGACTATGTGTGGGCCGCACGGTGGTGGCTTGTTGCAGCTGGTGCAGTGTGTGGTGGTGCAACCCGTGACTCACCAGGACCAAGATAATCCCTAGACTCAACAGACCGATTCTCATAACGTAAAACTCCCTACTCGAGATTTAATTCCCCAGGGTTTCATTTTACCGAAGGTTAGCTGTGATTCCTAGGCAATTTCCGACTTCTTCATTCCTTAGCATAGGAGGCCTTGCCCCATGACCAGAAATACCATTTATGTGTTCCTATATCCGGGGTTTTCACCCTTTGAAATCACGTGCCTGACCAGTCTTTTCGCCTTTGCCGAAGCGCCACATCCCCTTGTCACCATCGCTGCAGACCGGACCCCGATCGAAAGTGAAGATCACTTTCACGTCTTGCCTGACCAGACCTTGTCGGACACCGACCTACGTGACGCACAATTGTTGCTCTTACCCGGAATTGATGACTTTCGCATTCCCCTGGCCGACCAGCGACACTGTGCGTTTCTCCGACGCGCTCAGAAGCAACTCCCCGCAATGAAACTTGCGGCGATTTCGAGTGCGCCCATCTTACTCGCTCAGGCTGGTCTGCTGGATCATCACCAGTTCACGGCTGGCATCTTCGAAGAATTTTACAGTCAGTACCCCTTCATCCCCAAGCAAAACCTCCGGCGCCAGCCAGTGGTGGTCGACGGGGCCCTCACCACGGCCATCGGTTTTGCCTTCCGCGAGTTCGCCATCACGGTAGCGCGCCAATGCCACATTCCGGCCGATGCGCAGAGTTTCGCCGAAGTCCGACAAACGCCACCTTATACGGCCGAGGAGTTGACTTTTCACCTCCCGGATGCTTAATCCATGTCGATTAAGCCCGGTCACCATTTAGGTTAACCAATCAACGTGTTATTTCTGCAAAGAACGTGTAAAGATTACGTATGACTTTTATTAATAGTTTTATAGTTATTAATAACTAAATTAATGATTACGAAAAAAGGGACGGTCACCTCACGTGGTGACCGTCCTTTTTCGTATTTACTTCACTTTAGCAATCTTTCCCTGCTCGATGTACACACTCAGAATCGCGATGTCAGCCGGGTTAACCCCACTGATTCGACTGGCCTGCGCCAACGTCTCGGGTTGGATCTTCTTTAACTTCTGGTGCGCCTCGGTGGCCAAACCATCGATGGCATCGTAGTCGATGTTGGCCGGAATGGCCTTGGCCTCCATCCGCTTTAACTTCGCCACGTTATCCTCGGCCTTCTTGATGTAGCCGGCATACTTCAGCGAAATCTCAATCTCTTCCACAATGTGGCGGTCAAGCGGCTGTTCCGGTGCCGGAATGAAGTCCAGTAGCGTTTGGTAGTCCACGTAAGGCCGCCGGAGGAAGACCGCGGCTAACACACCGTCTTGCAGTGGCTTGTCGCCGTGGCTTTCGATAAAGGCGTTGATGGCCGCGTTGGGCTTAATGCGAATGCTGTTCAACCGGTCAATTTCTGCCTTCAAGGCCGCCTTCTTGGCTAAGAAATCCTGGTAACGGTCGTCGCTGATTAGGCCCAGCTCGTGGCCCTTAGCCGTCAAACGCAGGTCGGCATTGTCGTGCCGCAGAATCAGGCGGTATTCGGCCCGACTGGTCAACAGACGGTAAGGCTCGTTGGTTCCCTTAGTTACCAGGTCATCGACCATCACACCGATGTAGGCATCGGAGCGCTTCAACGTAAAGCCTGGCTTACCCTGGGCCCGTAAACCGGCGTTAATACCGGCCAGCAGTCCTTGACCCGCGGCCTCTTCGTAACCCGAGGTCCCATTGGTCTGGCCCGCCGTGAACAGGTTCTTCAGCGGCTTGGTTTCCAACGTCGGGCGCAACTGGTAAGGCGATACGACATCGTATTCGATGGCATATCCCGGCCGCATCATCTGAGCATCCTCTAACCCCTTGATGGAGTGGAGAATCTTTTGCTGAACCTCTTCTGGCATGGACGTCGACAGGCCTTGAACGTACCATTCGTCCGTGTTACGGCCTTCCGGTTCCAAGAAGAGTTGGTGCCGTGGCTTATCGGCAAACCGGACAATCTTGTCTTCGATGGATGGGCAGTACCGAGGTCCTACCCCTTCAATAACCCCGGTAAACATCGGCGCCCGGTCTAAATTGGCCTTGATGATTTCGTGGGTCTTCTGGTTGGTGTAGGTCAGCCAGCAAGACAACTGATTCTTCAGATCCAGGTAAGCACTATCCGGCGTCGTAAAGCTAAAGTGGTTCGGCTCCTTGTCCCCCGGTTGTTCTTCGGTTTCGTCATAGTGAATGGTGTTGCCATCCACCCGTGGTGGCGTCCCGGTCTTGAAACGTTCCAGCTCAAAGCCGTATTTTGGCAGGTTAGCCGTCAGCTTATTGGCCGGTTGGGAGTTGTTGGGACCCGACGAGTACATCAACTCACCGATAATAATCTTACCGCGTGCGGCGGTCCCGGCGGCAATGACCACGGCCTTGGCCCGGTAACGGGCACCGGTATTGGTGATGACCCCCGTGCAGGCGCCATCTTCGACGATCAGATCGTCCACGATCCCCTGCCGCAAAGTCAGGTTAGGTTCGCGTTCGATGGTGTGTTTCATTTCGGCATGGTAAGCGTGCTTATCAGCTTGGGCGCGTAAGGCGCGAACGGCCGGGCCCTTCCCGGTATTGAGCATCCGCATCTGCACGTAGGTCTTATCGATGTTGCGGCCCATTTCGCCACCCAGGGCGTCGATTTCCCGGACCACAATTCCCTTGGCCGGGCCCCCGACGGATGGATTACAAGGCATAAATGCCACCATATCCAAGTTAATCGTCATGAGTAGGGTCTTGTTGCCCATTCGCGCGGCGGCCAGAGCGGCCTCACTACCGGCATGACCGGCCCCGACAACGATGACGTCATAGTCTTGTCCCGGATATTCAATTACTTCAGTCATGGTTCTTTCCCTCCATGCCCGATCGTCTCAACGGCGATCAAGCGGTCTCTTCGTGGTTATTACTTGCGTTTTATTTGCCTAAACAGAATTGGCTAAATAGCTGATCGAGTAGCTCGTCTTGGTAGCTATCGCCGGTAATCTCACCCAACAGGTCCCAGGCCCGCGTCATGTCAATCTGAACCAGATCCACGGGCATCCCCGCAGCGATGCCGTGCATGACGTCGTCCAAAGCCGCACTGGCTTGATGAAGCAGGCCAATGTGGCGGGCGTTAGTGACCATTACCGTGTTCTGGCTGGACTCGATGCCCTCGTCAAAGAACAGGTGGGCAATCGTTTCTTCCAGTTTGTCCAGCCCCGCGCTCTGCAGGATGGACGTCTCGATGATGGGGCTATCGCCAGCGGCCCGTTTCAAAGCCGCCATATCCAGCTTCTGTGGCAGGTCGGTCTTGTTTAAAATCAAGATCCGTTGTGTGTCGGCGGTCGCCGTCAGGAGTTGTTCATCCTCGGCGGTCAGCGCTTCGCTGGCGTTGAGGACCAGCATCACCAGATCGGCGGTGTTGATGGCCTTGCGTGACCGTTCAACCCCAATCTTTTCGACCTTATCCGTGGTATCACGGATGCCGGCCGTATCGATTAATTTCAACGGCACGCCCTTCACGTTGACGTATTCTTCGATGACATCGCGGGTGGTCCCGGCAACGTCGGTCACGATTGCCTTATCTTCGTGCAGTAGGTGGTTCAACAGGCTACTCTTCCCCACGTTGGGGCGGCCGACAATGGCCGTGGCGAGGCCTTCTCGCAGGACCTTCCCCTGCTTGGCGGTCGCCAGTAAGGCCTGAATCTGCTTCTTGACCTCTTGGGCCTTCTCCAGCAGCATCTTGGTGGTCATGGTCTCCACGTCATCGTACTCGGGATAGTCGATATTGACCTCGACCTGGGCCAAGGCGTCGAGAATGTCCTGACGCAGGTGCCGAATCAGGCGGGATAAATCCCCGTCCAATTGGTCTAACGCCACTTTCATCGATTTATCCGTCTTGGCACGAATCAAGTCCATCACGGATTCGGCCTGCGTCAGGTCGATTCGACCGTTCAAAAAGGCCCGCTTGGTGTACTCTCCGGGTTCGGCCAGTCGAGCGCCGTAACTCAGGCACAGCTGGAGAATCCGGTTGGTGGCCACGATCCCGCCGTGACAGTTGATTTCGATGATGTCTTCTTTGGTATAGGTCTTTGGTGCCCGCATTACGGTCACCATCACCTCATCAACCTCTTCGTTCGTCTCCGGGTCGATGATGTGGCCGTAATGAATCGTATGGCTCGCGACCTTGGTCAGGTTGGCACCCTTGAACAACTTACCAGCAACGGCGAAGACTTCTTCACCGCTTAGCCGAATAATGGAAATGCCCCCCTCACCAGGCGGAGTCGAAATTGCTGCAATCGTATCAAATTCTGTTGTGGTGACTGCCATGAGCCATCCTCCTTTTACGTTCTGTTCTGTCGATGGTTCCCATCACGTCACGCGTGCTCGCGACCGCCGTTAACGATCGTTCAGCCCGGGCGTATCATTTAACGCCATAAAAAAAAGCACCTACTCCACGCCACCTAACTGTGCGTGGATAAAGTACTTTCACTACTTTATCGTAAACTTGATAAGAATGATTGTCTTCACTATAAGGGGTAATCGGCCGTTTGTCAAACGAAACTTATGCCGGTTCGATCACCACGGCGCGATGCGGTTCCTTTCCGGCCGAGTAAGTCGTCACGTACCGGTTCTTCGCCAAAACGGCGTGAATCTGCTTGCGCTCAAACGATGGCATCGGGTCCAAATAAATCGGCTTCCCCGTGGCCACCACCTCGCGTGCCGTACTCTCCGCCAAGCGCGTCAACGTGGCTGCCCGCCGTTCGCGGTAGTTCGCCACGTCTAATTCTAGTTCCACGTGCGCCGCGCCATGATGATTCAAGAAGAGCTGGGCCAAGCTCTGCAAGGCGTTGATGGTCCGCCCGTGCTTACCAATCAGCAGGCCTTCCTTGTCCGTGGTGAAGACTAGCCGGACCTGGCGATGACCGCCCGCCTCGGCGTCTATCGTGGCGTCTATGCCCAATTGTTCGACGATGGTTGCCAAGTAATCCTGCACGGCGTTAATCGCCGCCTCGCGACGTTTACGGCGCTCCTGCGGCGTGACCGTGGGTTCGGCAGTCGCCGCGGTTGCCGAAGTTTTCGCTGAAGCCGTTCTAGCGGGCTGGGGTGCTGGCGATTGTGCCGGTGCAGCTGAGGATGCCGCGTCAGCGGTCTTCGGCGCCGTGGCTGGTGCTTCCGAATCCTCGGCGACCGTCTTCAAGACCACATCGACCATGGCTTCTCGCCGGCCGATGCCAAACAACCCCTTCCGTGGAGTGGCGACCACCTTGGTGACGACTTGGTCACGGCGACTATTCAGCGCGGCCAATCCCGCCGCAATCGCCGCTTCTTCCGTTTTCCCCGTGTAGATTGTCATCGTCCATTCCTCCATGTCTTTTTCGCTAAAATTTAGTATACCATACCGACCGTAACGCGCTGGGTAATCCGTTTGAAATTTCGCGATTTTCCGCGAATCCCGCTGATCTAAAACCTACTTCGTGGCAAAACGCAATGTTTAAGGATTGACTAAGCTCTTGGAAAACGCGCAACAAATCCGGCTAAAATCACATTAGTAGTAAGTATAGATGACCGTTGGGAGGTGATTTTTGGGAAAGATAGATTTAGTTGAATTTTGGATTGGATTGGGGCGTTGGATTTGCTCTCGCCCGTAGACTTGGGAAACTTGCGGCCTCTGAAACGCGTTCCTTCGGGCAGCCCCCTCCGCTTAACCCCGATAAGCACCGGCATTGTATGTCGCTGAGTATTCTGGTTTGATGCGTTAGGTCTGCTCTCGCCCGTAGACTTGCAAAACTTGCGGCCTCCGAAACGCGTTCCCTCGGGCAGCCCCTGAGCATTAACCCCGATAAGCACCGGCATTGTATGTCGCTGAGTATTCTAGTTTGATGCGTTAGGTCTGCTCTCGCTCGTAGACTTGGGAAACTTGCGGCCTCCGAAACGCGTTCCCTCGGGCAGCCCCCTCCGCTTAACCCCGATAAGCACCGGCTCGGTTCCACCGAGCGGGCACTTATCGACGTTAATGCTCAGAGGCTAACCGCCCTCACTCACGCTCTTATACAAAAAGACCCGCAACCACTTCGGCTGCGGATCGATAAAATGCATTTATGCGTTCTGTTTACTTGCGTTTGCTTTGCTTGGCACGCCGGATGGCCTTCTTGACCGCCCGATCGTGATCTCGCTTTTCCTTGTCCTTAGCATCGCGTTCCGCTTGGATCTTCCACGGATTTTGAATTAACAAGGTTTGACCAACTTGGAACACGTATGAGATCGTCCAGTAAAGGGACAGTGATGATGGCACGTTCAGGGCCGTGAAGAAGACAATCACGGGCATCCCGACAACCATCATGGTGCTCATCGAGTTCGATTCTGGCATCGACTTGGTGCTTAACCACGAACTAATCATCGTGGCGACAGCGGCCAAGATTGGCAGGATGAAATACGGGTCTTTATGACCTAATTGGAGCCATAAGAAGTTCCCGGACCGTAAAACGGCCGTCCGCCAGATGGCTTGATACAAGGCCCAGATGATTGGCAACTGAACCACTGCAGGGAGGCAACCCAACATGGGGTGAACGCCCGCTTCCGAATACAGCTTTTGCTGTTCGGCCTGCATCTTTTGCATCGTTTCGCGATCTTTAGAGGAGTATTTCTTTTGTAAGGCTTTTAATTGTGGCTGTAGATCCTGCGTCTTCCGCATGCTGCGGGTCTGGAAGATCATCAGTGGCAGTAAGATAATCCGCACAATGATGGTAAAGATAATAATCCCGACACCGTAGCTTCCGCCGAACATGTGAGCCAACCCGATAATGGCCCGGGAGAAGTTCAGAACGATCCAGCCGTCCCAAATCCCGGTACTCTTATCCGTGATTGGTGCATTGCTACAAGCGGAAAGGATAAAGACCAAGCTCACAATACCTAGCATAAGTAGGGTACGTTTGTACTTTTTCACTTTTATTCCTCGCTATAGTTGGAATCTAGCAGTTTTGCCAGCTTCAAAACATGAATCAGGCTGCTCTTCGCATCGGTCATGGAAATGCCGTCCGCCCGGGGCCGAGCAATCACGAGAAAGTCCACATCTTGCTTAAGATAGGGCTTTAGCTCGAGTAGACTCTGCCGAATCCGGCGCTTCACCCAGTTACGGTGGACCGCGTTACCAATTTTTTTACCGACCGAAATGCCAACTCGAAAATGTAATTGATCAGGTTTTTCCATTGAATACACCACAAATTGCCGGTTAGCGACCGAATTTCTGGTTTCAAAGACCTGCTGAAATTCCGCTTCTTTCTTAATGCGGTAAGATTTTCGCATGGTGCATCTCCAAAATTCTCAACGATTTGTTGAACAGTCCGCGAGTGATTAGGGTCCCAGTCAGCTCGCAGATAAAATAAAAAGACCACTGAACCATCAGCGGCCTATGCAGACAATACTTTACGTCCCTTTTGACGGCGACGTGCTAATACTTGACGGCCATTGCTAGTGCTCATACGCTTGCGGAAGCCGTGGACACGTGAACGGTGACGTTTCTTTGGTTGGAAAGTGCGCTTCATCGTAAAATCTCCTCTCTTAACTATGACTATTTTTTATCTGGTGAAGCCAGACAAATACTAAATGCATTTCCTGAACATATTAGCATAAATTTCGCGGAATGGAAATAGGAACTTTGAATTTCCAAGAAAAAGTTGTCCCCGCCGAAATTTGTTTCATGCACTTTAGTTGTGGATAACTTGGAATTTTAAAAAAAGTTTTTCCCGGCTTTCCCACCAGGTTATCCACTGTTCCACAGCCTGTTCATTTCTAATTTTTAAGTTCAGTGAATTCTGTGGATAACTTGTGAAACACTTGTCCTTGAGCCATTTACAAAGAACGTTCTCTTGTGCATAACTCAAATCAGCCAAAACTATCCACAACTTTCGGCCTGCCTGTGGATAACTCAATTCACTTTCTGTGAAACAATTATGCACAGCATCAAATGACCTGTGGAAAACTTTTTTTCTTCATGCTACACTGGACTTACGTTTTCGTTTGGGCCTCGTACGCCCAATTGGAAAATGAGTCTTTAACTAAAAATATAGGGGGATTCATCAGTGCCAGATATGTCAACTTTATGGACTGATATCAAGGCGTTATTTGAAGAAAATAACACACCAACGACCTACAAGACTTGGATCGAAACCGCCAAGCCCATTGCCTTAGAGGGCAACCAATTGACGTTGGAACTTCCGTCACCCCTGCATCGTGATTACTGGACCCACCAACACCTGGACCAGCAATTGGTAGAATACGCATACCAAGCCGCTCACGAAGATATTCAACCCGTTTTAATCATTGAAAGTGAACGCCAGCAACAGGCGACGCGCAAGGCGAAGACCGCAACCCCCGTGGCAACGGACACCGCCGAACCGACGCCCACTTTTATGAAGGAAACGGCCCTGAATTCCCGCTACACTTTTGACACTTTCGTCATCGGAAAAGGCAACCAAATGGCCCACGCAGCGGCCCTGGTCGTCTCCGAAGAACCCGGCGTGATGTACAATCCGCTGTTCTTCTACGGTGGCGTGGGCCTTGGTAAAACCCACTTGATGCACGCGATCGGCAATAAAATGCTCGAAGATCGCCCGGATACCAAGGTTAAATATGTCACGAGCGAAGCCTTCACGAATGACTTTATTAATGCGATTCAAACCCGGACGCAGGAGCAGTTCCGTCAGGAGTACCGCAACGTTGATCTGCTACTGGTCGATGATATTCAGTTCTTCGCTAATAAGGAAGGAACCCAAGAAGAGTTCTTCCATACTTTCAACGCGTTATATGACGATGAGAAGCAGATTGTGCTGACTTCCGATCGTCTGCCTAACGAAATTCCTAAGCTGCAAGACCGCTTAGTCTCCCGTTTCGCTTGGGGTCTGTCCGTAGACATTACGCCACCGGACCTGGAAACGCGGATCGCTATCTTACGAAACAAGGCCGATGCCGATCAGATCGACATTCCCGACGATACCTTAAGCTACATCGCCGGTCAGATTGACTCCAACGTGCGGGAGCTGGAGGGGGCGTTGGCCCGCGTGCAGGCGTACCATCAGCTGATGCACCAGCCGATCACCACCGACTTAGCCGCTGAAGCGTTGAAGAGTCTGAACCTCGCCAACGCCAGTGATGCCATCACCATCCCGGTCATTCAGGATCGTGTGGCCAACTACTTCCACGTTTCCCTCAAGGATTTAAAGGGGAAGAAACGTAAGCAAACCATCGTGGTTCCACGGCAAATCGCCATGTATCTGTCCCGTGAATTGACGGAGGCCTCTTTGCCCCGCATCGGTAACGAATTCGGCGGCAAGGACCACACCACGGTCATTCACGCCTACGACAAGATCCAAGATTCGCTCAAGACGGATGCCGAACTCCAAAAGGATATCGACAATCTTAAAGACGAATTACGGCGCTAGGACGAAACCGTCCGAGTCGGCGCACGCAAGTTAGCGGACTCGTGACGGTTTTTTAGTGACCACTTGCGGTATGATAGACGTATAAGCCCAACGACGGGTGTGGATAAAAAATGAAAAGCCTAAAAGTTTTCCACAAGTTATCCACAGGTGGAAAAGCTAGTAACACAAGCGGTTCTTCAAAGTTATCCACAGAATTAACCGCTCTACTACGGCTACTGTCTTTTTCTTTTAATTAAGTTACTTTACGCATCACTAAATAAAGGAGTGTCTTAACTTATGAAATTTTCCATTAACCGGGCGGCCTTCATCAAGGAACTCAACAATGTGTCACGTGCGATTTCATCCAAGACCACGATTCCCATTCTGACGGGATTAAAGATCGTGGCCAGTGATGCCGGTCTCTTACTGACCGGGTCCAACGCCGATATTTCCATTGAATCGCTCATTCGGGCGGACGATCCCGACATCGGTTTAACCATTGACGAACCCGGCTCCATTGTGCTGACGGCGCGCTTCTTTAGCGAAATCGTCAAACGGTTGCCCGAACAAACCATGACCGTCACGGTTAAGGATGGCTTCCAGACCGAAATTACTTCCGGTTCCGCCGCCTTTAACATCAACGGGCAAGACGCCAACAACTATCCGCACTTACCGGAAGTCGACGCGGCTGATTCCGTGGTCCTCTCCGGCGCCGTCTTCAAGGAATTGATTAGCCAAACGGTTATTGCCGTTTCCAACCAAGAAAGTCGCCCGATCTTGACCGGGGTACATTTCGTCTTGGCGGACAACCAATTCTTGGCCGTGGCCACGGATAGTCACCGGTTGTCACAACGGCAGATCGAATTACCAACACCGAGCGATGCGTCCTTTGACGTGATTATTCCCGGGAAGAGTCTGACGGAATTATCCCGGATGATCGGGGATGACGACAGCGACGTGAAGATGCAGTTCTCCGAGAATCAGGTCTTGTTCCTGCTAGGGGACACCTCATTCTACTCACGGTTACTCGAAGGAAATTACCCGGATACGTCCCGCTTAATTCCTAAGGAAGCCTCAACCACGGTCGAATTCGAAGCGCCAGAATTGTTGGCGGCCGTCGAACGGGCCTCACTGTTGTCTCACGAATCGCGGAACAACGTGGTTAAGCTGACGTTAACGCCGGCCGATAACCAGGTCACCATCTTCAGTAATTCCCCGGATGTCGGGAACGTTGAAGAAGAGTTAGCGCCTAAGGAAATTACGGGTAACGACCTTGAAATTTCGTTTAACCCCGACTACATGAAGGATGCGCTCCGGTCATTCGGCCAAGCCACGATTCGCGTGGCCTTCACGTCCGCACTGCGGCCATTCACCTTGGTGCCAACGGAAGATACCAGCAACTTCATTCAGTTGATCACGCCGGTTCGAACATTTTAAAGAGATTTCCACGCAGCGTTGCCAAAAGGGCGGCGCTGTTTTTTGGTTAAAAGAGTACGAAACCAGGCGGTTAGCCAGCGAGCATTAACGTCAATAGGCCGAAAAGCCCAGGTCTGGCTTTTTGGTCTATTGACGTTAATCGCAACTGGTTGCCTGGTTTCGCACGTTTCGGCTAGGTGGAAGTGAAGCGATTAGGAGCGCACACCTAGCGACCACCGACCGCTCACTCACGAAATAAACCGTAGATGTTAGACGCTGTGGATTTCCAACCGCTGATTGACCCATTATCAAGGGGGCGCGTTTCACGGTCAAAGCTCCCCCGGGTACTGGGTCCTAAAATCCCACCCCAACTGCCGTACACTCCGTTTTCCTGAAAATAGCTCCTAAATCTCCCGCTTTTTCACGTGAAACCGGGTACTTGCGTGCGCATATGCTTAGTGATTTTCATTGGATTCCAATTTTTACTGAAAAAGGCCTTGAAAAAACAAAAAAATCGTTATAAGGCCGTTATTTTTTGATTAGAGCAAATTTACCGGTTTTTTATCAAAAATATCAAGAATGCCTTAGATCGGCTGAGAACGCAAAAATCAAGCAGTTAAACTGTACTTTTCCCCAAAATGCGGTATAATATAAGAGAAGAAAATTGAGGGGTGAAATTGTGAAAAAAGAGGTTTTCATTGAGACGCCCTACATTACTTTAGGCCAGTTACTCAAGGAAGAATCCATTATCAGTACTGGCGGTCAAGCCAAGTGGTATTTGCGGGAAAACACCGTCAATATCAATGACGAGCCGGATAATCGGCGGGGCCGCAAGCTGTATCCTGGTGATACGGTAGAAGTACCTGATACAGGATTATTTTTTATACGCTCAAAGCAGGGTGAATAATGTATTTGCAAGAGTTGCAGCTGCAGCATTTTCGGAACTACGCCCAAGCGACCCTCACGTTAGGTCCAGGGATCAACGTGCTCTTGGGAGAAAATGCGCAGGGCAAGACCAATCTATTAGAGGCAATCTACGTGCTCGCCTTGACGCGCAGTCATCGCACGGCCAATGATCACGATCTCGTTAACTGGCAGGCCAAAACGGCCAGAGTTAGCGGACGGGTGGTCAAATCCGTGGGGACGGTGCCGTTAGAATTAACGTTTTCGCGTCAAGGTAAGCGCGCCAAAGTGAATCACCTTGAGCAGGCGCGACTGTCACAATATGTCGGGCAGCTCAATGTGATTTTGTTTGCACCAGAGGATCTCGCCATCGTCAAGGGCGCCCCGACCGTTCGGCGGCGCTTCATGGACATGGAGTTTGGCCAAATGAATCCGCGTTACCTGTACAATCTCAGTCAGTATCGGACGTTGCTCAAACAACGCAACCGCTACCTCAAGGATTTACAGCACAAGCAAAATCGAGACCTGTTGTTTCTGTCGGTGTTGTCCGACCAACTGGCCGCGTATGGTGCGGAAATCATTGCCCAGCGGCTGCGCATGCTACATAAGCTGGAGCACTGGGCACAGGCGATTCATGCCGAGATCTCGCAGCAAAAAGAAACGTTAACGTTCCACTATGCCACCCAGGTGTCCGAAGACCAACTGACGGACCCGGAGACGATTTGTGCGGCGTTGACTCAGCTTTATCAGGCGCATCAGGAAAAGGAACTGTATCGGGGGACGACGCTTGTGGGGCCGCACCGCGATGACCTGCATTTCCGCGTTAACGGGAAGAATGTGCAGACGTTTGGTTCCCAGGGTCAGCAGCGAACCACGGCGTTAAGCGTGAAGCTCGCCGAGATTGACCTCATGAAGGAAGAGACCGGGGAATATCCGGTCTTATTGCTTGATGACGTGCTTTCGGAATTGGATGATGCCCGGCAGACGCATCTGTTGAAGGCTATCCAGGATAAAGTGCAGACGTTTATTACCACCACCAGTTTGAGCGGGATTACCCGCCAACTGATTAAGGACCCGACCATTTTTCACGTGGACAATGGGACCGTGGTGGCCGATGGATCGACCCCGAGTGGCGATCCGGCAACAAAGGAGGATTAATCAGTGGCTGAAAAAGAAAACGAAACTAAGGCGGAACAAGCCCGCGAATACGATGCCAGCCAAATTCAGGTGCTCGAAGGCCTGGAAGCGGTTCGGAAACGGCCCGGGATGTACATTGGTTCAACGAGTTCCCAAGGGCTTCATCACCTGGTCTGGGAAATTGTGGATAACGGAATCGATGAAGCCTTGGCGGGCTTTGCGGATACCATTCACGTCACCGTTGAAAAGGACAATAGTATTACCGTGACGGATAACGGTCGGGGAATCCCCGTCGATATCCAGAAGAAGACGGGAAAGCCCGCCTTGGAAACGGTCTACACGATCCTGCATGCCGGTGGAAAATTCGGCGGTGGCGGCTACAAAGTCTCCGGTGGGTTGCACGGTGTGGGGGCGTCCGTCGTTAACGCGCTGTCGACCCACTTGGAAGTGCAGGTCATTCGAGGCGGTAAGCGCTACGGTATTACCTTTCAGCGCGGCCACGTGAAGAAGCCGATGTACGTGATGGAAGAGGGCTTAGACCCCGATCGTCATGGCACGATCGTCCATTTCTTGCCGGATCCAGATATTTTCCGGGAAACGACGACGTTTGATATCAAGACGCTGACGACCCGGGTCCGTGAACTGGCCTTTCTGAACAAGGGCTTACGGATTACGATTCGCGACGAACGGCCGGAGACGCCGACCGAGGACGATTTCCACTATGAAGGTGGGATTCGCCACTACGTTGATTATTTAAACGAGAATAAAACCACGCTATTCGAACCGCCCATTTACGTTGAAGGGGAAGAAAACGGGATTACCGTGGAGGTCGCCTTGCAATACACGGACGACTACCACAACAACCTGTTGACGTTCACCAACAACATCCACACCTACGAAGGTGGGACGCACGAGGAAGGGTTCAAACGGGCCCTGACGCGGGTGGTCAACGATTATGCGCGCCAAAACAAATTGATGAAGGATAACGAGCCGAACCTGACCGGGGATGATGTCCGCGAAGGCATGACGGCCGTGGTCTCTGTCAAGCACCCGGATCCCCAATTCGAAGGTCAAACCAAGACCAAGTTAGGGAACTCCGATGCGCGGACCGCCGTGGATCATACGTTTGCGGACCACTTTATGCGTTATCTGATGGAACACCCCGACATTGCCCGCAAGGTGGTGGACAAGGGGACGTTAGCCTCTAAGGCACGGGTGGCCGCTAAACGCGCACGGGAAGTGACCCGGAAGAAGAGTGGATTGGAAATCTCCAACTTACCCGGGAAACTGGCCGATAACACGTCCAAGGACCCGGAAATTTCCGAATTGTTCATCGTCGAAGGGGATTCCGCCGGTGGGTCTGCTAAGCAGGGACGCTCGCGGTTGACGCAAGCCATTTTACCCATTCGGGGGAAGATCTTAAACGTTGAAAAGGCCTCGATGGACCGGATTCTGGCGAACGAAGAAATTCGTTCGATGTTCACGGCCATGGGAACGGGCTTTGGTTCCGACTTTGATGTCTCCAAGGCCAACTACCACAAGCTGATCATCATGACCGATGCCGATGTCGACGGGGCCCACATTCGAACGCTGCTGTTGACGTTAATTTACCGCTACATGCGGCCGCTTCTGGACGCCGGATACGTCTACATCGCTTGCCCACCATTGTATCGGGTTCGACAAGGGAAGATGCAACGGTACCTGGACTCCGATGACGAATTGAAGGAATTGTTGGGTCAATTGCCACCCGCACCTAAGCCGCAGATTCAGCGGTACAAAGGGTTGGGTGAAATGGATGCCGAACAACTCTGGGAAACGACCATGAAGCCGGAGAATCGTCGGTTGTTGCGGGTCGATGCTAAGGATGCCATCAATGCGGACCAAGTGTTCAGCATGCTGATGGGCGACAAGGTTGCGCCTCGGCGTGAATTCATCGAGGACAACGCCACCTTCGCCGAGTTGGATGTTTAGTGAAGAACGGAGGGTAAAAATTTGGCTGATCAAGATTACAATATAGGTCGGATTACCGACGTTGACCTTTCACAAACCATGCGAACATCCTTCTTGGACTACGCGATGAGTGTGATTGTGCAACGGGCGTTACCGGACGTGCGGGATGGCTTGAAGCCAGTCCACCGCCGGATTTTATACGATATGCACGAACTGGGGATTACCCCCGATAAGCCATTCCGGAAATCTGCCCGGATGGTCGGGGACGTCCTCGGGAAATACCATCCACACGGGGATTCTGCCGTGTACGAATCCATGGTGCGGATGGCCCAAGACTTCTCGTACCGCTACATGTTAGTGGACGGTCACGGGAACTTTGGCTCTGTCGATGGTGACGGGGCCGCCGCCATGCGGTATACCGAAGCGCGGTTGAGTAAGATCGCCATGGAAATGCTGCGAGACATCAACAAGGATACGATTGATTTTCAAGATAACTACGATGGTTCCGAACGCGAGCCCGTCGTCTTGCCATCACGCTTCCCGAACCTGTTAGTCAACGGGGCTTCCGGGATCGCTGTGGGGATGGCCACGAACATTCCGCCGCACAACCTGACGGAAGTCATCAGTGCCCTGCACATCTTGATGAAGAACCCCGATGCCAGCTTGGCTGAGCTGATGGAAGTCTTACCCGGACCCGATTTCCCAACCGGGGGAATTGTGATGGGCAAGGCGGCCATTCGCCGAGCTTACGAGACCGGTAAGGGGACCATTACGTTGCGGGCCAAGGTTGATATCGAAGAAGAGAAGAACGGCAAGCAACGTATCGTGGCCACGGAAATTCCGTACATGGTCAACAAGGCCAAGTTAATTGAACGGATTGCCGAATTGGCCCGGGACAAGCGGATCGAAGGCATCACCGACGTTAACGATGAAACCGACCGGACCGGGATGCGGATTGTCATTGACGTGCGGCGCGATGCCAGTGCCGAGGTCATCTTAAATAACCTCTACAAGATGACGCTGATGCAGACGTCATTTGGGATTAACATGTTGGCAATCGTCAACGGGGCGCCTAAGGTTCTAGGTCTTAAGGCCATTCTGCAATACTACCTGGACTTCCAGTTGGAGGTTATCCAACGCCGGACCAAGTTTGAGTTGAAGAAGGCTGAAGCCAGAGCCCACATCCTGGAAGGGTTGCGGATTGCCCTCGACCACATCGACGCCATCATCACCATTATTCGGCAGTCCCAGACCGCCGAAGTGGCGAAGAATGAATTGATGACGCGCTACAGCCTATCGGATAAGCAATCGCAGGCCATCTTGGACATGCGGCTGGTTCGTCTGACCGGTTTGGAACGTGAAAAGGTCGAAAAAGAATACAACGACGTCATGGCCAATATCAAGGATTACAAAGATATCTTGGCGTCTAAGGACCGGCAACAGACCATCATTTACGACGAATTGATGGAAATTCAAAACAAGTTCGGGGATGCTCGCCGGACCGAATTGATGGTCGGTGAAGTGCTAAGTCTAGAAGACGAGGACCTCATCGCCGAAGAAGACGTCGTGGTCTCTTTGACCCACAACGGCTACATCAAGCGGCTCCCAACCTCCGAATTTAAGGCCCAGAACCGCGGTGGTAAAGGGGTTCAAGGCATGGGCGTTCATGAGGACGACTTCATTGAACACCTCGTGGCGACCTCAACACATGACATGCTGTTATTCTTTACCAACACCGGGAAGGTTTACCGCATGAAGGGGTACGAAATCCCCGAATACGGTCGTACGGCCAAGGGAATCCCCGTGATTAACTTGCTGGGGATTAACAATAACGAACACGTGCAAGCGGTCATTAATGTGGCTAATCCGGGCGAAAACGCCGACCAAGACCTCTTCTTCACAACGGTTCAGGGGACGGTTAAACGGACGCCGGTCGATGAATTTGCGAATATTCGGAGTAACGGGCTGAAGGCCATTAACCTGAAGGAAGACGATGAGCTGATTGACGTGGCCATTATTAATGGCGAGGCCAACATGATTATCGGGACGCACTTGGGTTATGCCGTCAGTTTCGCGGCCAAGGATGTGCGGTCGATGGGCCGTTCAGCCACCGGGGTTCGCGGGATTCGTTTACGTGACCGTGACTTTGTCATTGGCGCCAGCGTGCTCCAGCCGGACAGTCGGGTGTTTGTCATTTCCGAAAAGGGTTATGGGAAACAAACACCGGCCAGTGAATACCCAATCAAGGGTCGGGGCGGTAAAGGCATTAAGACCGTCAACGTGACCGAAAAGAACGGGCCATTGGCGGGGCTGACCACCTTGGATGGCGACGAGGATATCATGCTGGTAACCAACAAGGGCGTCATGATTCGCTTCAGCGGCAGCGACGTTTCCGAAACCGGACGGGCAACCTTAGGGGTTCACCTGATTCGATTGGGTGACGACACGGCCGTGGCTACCATGGCGAAGGTTGATAAGGAAGACGATAGTGATGAGGACAAGGCCGATGCGGCGAGTGAAGACGCGCCAGCAACGACTACCGCACCAGCTACGCCGGATTCCGATGCACCGGAAGCTTAATTAAAACTAATCATGAACTAGTTTTGTCCGTGAGGGCAGGACTAGTTTTTTTGTGACTCAAAATATACGGTAAATATAATTTAATTTATAAATGGTTTTAGTGGCATTCCATTTGCTTAGCAGTTATACTCGGTCTAGACCATAGCTTTCGACAATAACTTAAGTTGGAGCAGAAAAACGTGAAAGTACTAGGGACATTCCAGGAGGCGCAGCGGATGATGGTCACGGTAAGACTGGGGTTGATTCTGGGTCTAGCAGCGGTGGGGTTGATGACGTGGTCGCAGCCGGTGCAGGCCGAATCAGCGGCCAAGACGAGTAAGCCGACAGCGCAAGTGAAAACGACGAGATCGGCTAAGTCGATGGCCGCTGATATGAGTGGGGTTTCCGGAACCTGTTCGTGGAAGGTTGAACATAGGGTACTCATGATTAGTTCGGGAACGCTTGGGCAAGACGCGGAATGGCCAAGTGATCAGATTACCGAGATTGAATTTACCGGTCGTGTGGTGCTCCCCGAGAATTCAAGTGGGTTATTTGCTAACTTGCCGTATTTACAAGTCGTGATTGGGACGGCTCACGTGGATACTAGTCACGTGACCAGGATGGATAGCATGTTTTATGAAGACGAGCGCTTGGGAGCGTTGGATCTCCGGAGCTGGGATGTCAGTCATGTCGAGGATATGTCAAGGATGTTTGAGCATACGGAGGCGTTAGAAGATTTACAAGTGAACACTTGGGATACGTCGCGGCTGGTAGAAGCGGATGATTTATTTGGCTACTGCGGCGCACGATCGTTAGACTTACGCCGCTGGAATGTGGAGAGAGTTGAGACCATGAGTCTGATGTTTTATGGGATGTCCAACCTCGTCAGTTTGAACTTGAACGGCTGGCATCCGGTTAATAATACGTCAATGTATTGGATGTTTGGCGAGGATGACAATTTAAAATATTTACAGCTAGGGGATCGGTGGAATACCAGTCAGGTCACGGATCTCGCTGGTGCTTTCATGCATACACGAATCGAGAGCCTGGATTTACATACCTGGGATGTCCGTAAGGTGACCACGATGAGACAGATGTTCTGGCGGTGTTACTGGCTGGAACACCTTAATCTCACTGGCTGGCAGACGAATAGTCTTACGTGTTTAGCACGGACGTTTCGGGGGACTTCTGTTCAGAATTTAGATATTGCCAATTGGGATGTCCACCGCGTGACGACGATGGAACAGATGCTGGGCCAAAGTAGTGTTCAATATCTGGACTTGCACAAGTGGGATGTCCGCAACGTTGTCGATTTCGATCAAGTTTTTGCGGAAAGTTATCTTAGGGGCTTAAATATTAGTGGTTGGCAAACGCCGCACGCTGCCTCAATGAACGCGATGTTTTGGAACACTAAGGTTAAGTATCTGGATTTGTCTGGTTTTGATATGAGTCATTTAGACTATAGTAGCGATAACCTTCAGTATTATTTTTGGGGAAAACGCTTGGACAGGATGCTCGGTAGCATGTCGAACTTGTACGCGTTAAAGTTGGGACCGAAAGTCAAATTAAAGGGTGACGATGGCGCAACGACTGGATTAGGTATGGCGGAGGAATACGACTCGAGCACCACCCATGCTAACGATCTCTGGCACGCAATCGGTTCGGGAACGGCAGATCATCCTCTGGGACCACAATTAACGGTGCCAGAATTAGAAGAACACTATACGCCGGCGATGGCTGGAACCTACGTACGCGAGGTTCCGAGTGCGCCCGTGACCGTGAATTATGTCGATGTAACGACTAACGCGGCCATTCGACCAGCGAAAGCGTTACGTGGAATAGTCGGTAAGACATACACGATTAAGCCGGCCGACTTAGAGGATTACCGATTCGAGTACGCAACAGGCTCGTTGACGGGGACGTTTACAAGTGAAGGTAGCGAAGTGACCCTCTATTTTATGAAAAAGGAGAGTAATTTAGGTGTCGCTAGGATTCGCTACCAAAATGTAGATGTAACATATATGGTAGAAACGCTAAAGCCGGACCAAGTTTTAGTTGGAAAGATTGGGCAACGGTTTGTGGTCGAGGCACCAGAGTTTGACCACGTTTATCTCGACTCGAAGGTACCGCAAAATGGCCGCTTTACGAAGCAACCGCAGCTGATAGTGTTGAGATATCGCTTTTTGGACCCGGTAGCGGTGAACTACGTTGATGAAAAGAACAATGTGCTTCATCCTTTGCAGATATTTGAAGGCAAGCCGGGCACCCCTTATCGTACAGAACAATTTATGACGGGACTGGCGGCCGACTTAGCGGGGTACACGCTGATAAATGCGATTGGTATGCCGGGGAGCTATAATGAAAATGGTGGCGAGGTCACGCTGGTTTTTCGCCAGGAGAGTACGGTGACGCCAGAACCGATACCGGAGCCAGAACCCACGCCAGAGCCGGAGCCGACGCCTAACCCGGAACCAACGCCGGAACCAACACCAGAACCCACGCCGAACCCAGGCCCTAATCCCAATCCAGAACCAGTACCGGAACCGAATCCAGGGCCAACCCCAACCCCAAATCCAAATCCGAATCCGAATCCGGACCCAACCCCAACGCCAGAACCGGCGCCCAAGCCTCAACCGGTACCTACGCCGACACCTATTCCAAAGCCGGGAGTTGAGGAACCTTCTCAGCCGGATGAGGTTGTCACAAATGGTGGCGATGGCGACCAGATTCAGGAAGCACGAGATCCCCAAGAACCAAAGGAACCCACGGTACAGACGAGCGGAGCGCCCAATTATGGGGTACCAGGACTGTCAGTAACGAAGCGACCTAATCGTCGGCGGCAACGGCCGCGAACCGCGGCACTTAAGCCAAAGGCCGCACCACGGCGCAATGTGATCTTACCAGCAACCAGTGAGCAACACCAGACCGTCGCCGTCTTCATCGGCGAATTGCTTATGCTGGGACTGAGTTGGCGGTGGTGGCGGAAGCGGCCTTAAAAACCATTATGAAAAATGACATGTAAATATAATCGTAAAGGGAATTTACTAATTGGTAAATTCCCTTTTTTTCGTGGCTTAGCGGTAAAGTGTTGGTTGGTGAATAACGTACAGCACAATTTGATTATCGACCGATAACACTGACTGTTCGCGCGCTAAGACGATTTTGTAAAGTGGCTTTCATGACAATATTGTTTATCAGTTGTACTTTTATGGCATTTCATCGATGCTTATAGAAATGAAAGTATATGTTAATTATTAAATAGTATGGACAGTTTCTTAAGTGTGTCCTATACTAATGATGGACAGATATTGAGATGTGTTACACATGAAAGGGGTAGCATCATGATTGACAAGTTGGGGAATAAATCAAAACAAAAGTTGACGACTCTGGCAATTTTGGGTGTTATCGCTGGCGTGGGATATCAAGTAGACACGGCCCAAGCGGATACACAGCCGGCAAATGCTCAGAACGCGGGGACGGAAAATATCGAGGCTGCGCCGACAGCTAATGACCCGCAGGCCCAAGAAGTAACGCTCAGTAACGCACGAAAAGAAGACGATCCGACACCGGGTACGACACCAGAAAACGAGGTACAGGATAAACCATCTGGCGATGTCGCGGGGATGGATCAACCTGAGGAAACGTCAAACGACGACAATATGGGGACGCCGCGTGAACAAGGAAATGAAATCGATTCCGATTTAAATGGTGGTGACATTGAGGGCACACCAGAGGTAACCGGACCAGAAGCAGAGGAGACCGATGGTGAAGTTGACGGGGCCAAGAATTCAACGCCGACCCGAACACCGGCGCCAGCTCCAGCAGCGTCGGCTAAAGAAGTCGCGGCGCCCGCAGTGCAAACTGGTACTTGGGGGAGTAGCGCGTGGATCTTGGACGATCAAGGTGTCATGACCATTGGGGCTGGGACGTTGGGCGCGGCTGCCGAGATGGACAGCGTCAAGAGCAACGTTACGCAGGTTGTATTTGGTGACAAGGTGATTCTCCCTTGGGATTGCACGAGCATGTTCTACGACTGGAATAAGGTTAAATCTTATGAGGGCCTGGATAACGTGGATGCGTCTAAAGTTAATTTGATGACGAGTATGTTTGCCTTTAACTTTGCGCTAGAAAGCATTGATCTCAGTGGCTGGGACATGGCCAACGTTAATAGCATGCTAGCGATGTTCCAAGGCCCCAATAACAATCCAGAATTTTCATTGGGTGGCGAACAATACATGCATTTGACCAGTGTTAAATTGGGTAATAGTTGGGGCAAGAACAGCCCTAATTTATCCGCCCTGTTTGAAGGCGACAAGTTATTGACCTCTGCGGATTTTGAGAATTGGAACGTTAGCAAGACGAGCTCGATGTCAAATATGTTCCGGGGGACAGGCTTTACGACGTTAGATCTTAGCAATTGGCAATTGCTGACCGGTGTTCAGGCCATTCGAATGTTTGCTGATATGCCTAACCTGATCAGTCTTAATTTAGGAACCATGAACTTTACGGGACTGGTGTCTGGTTTGGTGGAGCATGATACGAACCTCACGGCGCTTGACTTAACGAATGTGACGTCAAAATTTGTAACGAATGCTTTGAACGGCACAACCGGTCTTAAGGTCTTAACCTTAGGCGAGAAGACGAACCTGATTAACGTTGGCTTCCCTGAATTTGAGTACGACGTTAACCTTCCCGAAATCACCCCTTCCGCTGATTACACCGGTCTCTGGCAGTTTGTGGGCACCGGAACGGTCGATCAACCCAATGGCCCGACTTACACGGCCGCTGAATTGATGGCAACCTACGATGGCGCCACGATGGCCGGGACTTACGTTTGGCAGAAGGCTGAAAAGACGCCGGATCCCGATACGGATACGGGAAATACGACGGATCCAACCAATCCAGATCCGACTAACCCCGACACGACAACGCCAGACACGGATACCAACGTTGATGATGGCGATGCCGATGTCGTTACCGGTGGCGACGGGGCCACGATTGATGGTGGGGACGCCGATACGGTAAACCCAGCGAAGAAGACTACGAAGACGACGCCAAGAGCCACTAAGCAGGTCACGACACGGAAAGCAACGAAGGGCGCACCGACCGTCAACTTGGCGAAGACGCATCAGCAATCCTCAGCGACGAAACTCGCGGAACCAGCTACTCGGCAACAGAGTCAAAGCGCCACGTTGCCGCAAACTAACGAACAATCAACGGGGTGGTTGACAACCATTGCCGGTGTACTGGGCTTGAGCCTTTTGGGATTGAATTGGTTCAAACGGCAAAATTAATTTTGGTAATCAGGAACAAAGGATCGTTCAACTTGCGTTGGGCGGTCCTTTTTAATTGCGATGAGTCTGTTAGTCTATTAACCCATATTTTGCGGTGGTGTACAACCCTTAATTTTAAGAGAATAGCCGTAAGGTGAATGCAGAGACGATACGGTAAAACGTTATGATAGGGGCTTTAAACGCCTAAATATAAATAGTATGATTCGAAATATTTAAATAATTGTATATAGTTAAAAGTGTTTGCTTTTCTTGACGAGTCTGGTAAGCTCAACTCAACATCGAATTTGACGAGTTGCTGGGCGGTTTTTATGGGGAGGATTTGTAGGCCATGACGACTATCTCGGATTTCACCACGACTGTGAAACTTCTAGGACACCTTTTGCAAGTTCGGCGTCAGGCGGTGGGGATGACGCCCGCCGTGTTAGCCGCGGGTATTTGTGCGCAATCCATGATTACGCCTATCGAGCAGGGGGCGGAAATTCCCAATGCCGTTCTGTTGGCCCGGTTATGTGATCGGCTAGGGTTGCCGTTGGCACAGGGGCTTAAGCAGGATTATCCGATTCGGCGCCTGCCTATATTTAGTCGCAAGGTCCACCGACTCTATGCGCAACGCAAATATGCGGAACTGCTGGCCTACATGGAGAAGCCGGAGAAGCTGAGGGCTTTGAAAACGGACGAGGACTTGAAAGCGTACTATTACTACTACAGTTGTGCGGTTTATCAGGCAACTCAGGACACGTCGAAAACGTTGCGCAACTTACATACAGCGCGAACCATGATGATGCCCCAACGGCCCAGTCGTTATCGAACACTGGAACTTTTAATCATGGCAATGGAAGATAGCCTACAGGCACTAATCACGAATGAGCCCGATTTTGTCGCTTTTGACGACCTTTTGCGAATCATTCGGGAGAATCGTTTGCTGGAGGTTAATGAAAATATCGGGATTATTTATAATCAGTATGCGCGAACTTGTTTGGCCTTAAATCAGCCTGAGCGAGCAATTCCGGTACTCATTGAAGGCATTCAGTGGACAATCGGCCAAGACTCGCAGTATTTGTTGCTAGATGACTACTATTTACTGGTTCAGGCTTACGCGGGGAGCCGACGGGTATCGCCAGCGGAAGAAGGCGTGGCGATGACGTTTAAGCCAGCCGTCAATCAGGGGGAATCATAATGATGAGTGAATGGGCAGCCATCCAGGAAACTTTATTTTTAATGAATGATAGTTTATTGATGAATACGCTGAAGGCGGAAGATACGACAACACAATTAACGGAAGCTGAAAAGAAACGCGATTAATCGGTTCAATAAACCTAATATGTCGCGGATCGGCCTCTGCATATGGCAAAATTTCAATTAATTTTGAAAAAATAAAAAGTTCTAAGCCGTTTTTGCGGAGTTAAGGGGTGTAACATCAGGCAGCGCTTGTCGGTCGGCCCCGATTTGCCTAACCAAATAATTTATGCTATACTACTAGCTTGTGAGTATCTGGCTTTCGCTAGAGTCTCTCCTTGCTCCCGCATCGCAGCGGGGGCCTGAAGTCCATAAGGAGGTGTAACATTCATGGAAACTACTAAATACGAAATTACCTACATCATTCGTCCAGATCTTGACGATGCCGCAAAGACCGCTTTGGTTGAACGCTTCGACAACTTGCTGAAGGACAACGGTGCCGACATCCTTGACTCAAAGGATTGGTCCAAGCGTCGTTTTGCCTACGAAATTGGCGGTTTTAACGAAGGTATCTACCACGTTATTACTTTAAACGCTAATGACGATACAGCATTGAACGAATTTGACCGTTTATCCAAGATCAATGACAACATTTTACGTCACATGATCGTTAAGCGTGAAGACTAATTTGACTTTAAACTTTTAATTTTGAGAGGAGTTATTCAGCAATGATCAACCGAGTAGTACTAACTGGCCGACTGACACGGGATGTTGACTTACGATACACCCAAGGCGGTGCTGCTGTTGCCACGTTTACCTTGGCCGTTGATCGGCGGTTCACCAACAAATCCGGTGAACGGGAAGCTGATTTCATTAGTTGCGTCATCTGGCGCAAGTCCGCGGAAAACTTTGCGAACTTCTTCCACAAGGGTTCTCTTGTCGGAATTGAAGGTCGGATTCAGACCCGGAACTATGAAAATCAACAGGGCCAACGGGTTTATGTCACCGAAGTTGTTGTCGAGGACTTTTCGTTCCTCGAACCGCGTTCTCGTAACGCGAACAACAATGCCGGGAACAATAACTACGGCGGTAACCCAGCGAATAATGCTCCTCAACAGAATCAGAATCAAAATGCCAATCCATTTACGAGTGGGAACCCGTCCTCGACGGCCCCAGCGCAGAATACGAATCCAACGGCAAACAACAACGGCAACAATGCTGGGAATAACTCGGCTGATCCGTTCGCGAATACTGGCGATTCGATTGACATTTCCGATGATGATTTACCGTTCTAACACACTAAAATACGAGGAGGGAATTTCTCATGGCAGGACAACGTCGTGGCGGCCGTCGCCATCGTAAGGTTGACTTTATTGCAGCCAACCACATCGAATACATTGATTACAAGGATACTGACTTATTACGTCGGTTCATCTCCGAACGGGGTAAGATTTTACCACGCCGGGTAACTGGTACTAGTGCCAAGAACCAACGGAAGTTAACTATCGCTATCAAGCGTTCACGGATCATGGGCTTAATGCCATTCGTTAGCGAAGAGTAGTCGATTGAGGACTGACACTTTGGTGTTGGTTCTTTTTTTTGTGCTAAATATTATTAGCAGAGGTCGGACAAGCGTTCCGGCCTCTGTTTTTTTGCCAATATGTAAGTGGTTTTATTTCAAAGTTTATTGCGAAAGTGCCGAGGGGACACGCCGAATTCTTTCTTAAACACGCGTGAAAAATAGTAGCTATCCGTGTAACCGAGGCGTTGTGCCACCTGCTGAATGGGAACGTTGGTGTACTGCAGGTAATGACTGGCTCGTTTCATTTTAATGGTGGTGATAAATTCGATGACGCTGGCATCTACGACCATTCGGAATTTGCGACTGAGATAGCTTGTAGAAATTCCTAGATGGTTGGCGACATCGGCCAGCTTAATCGGTTCGTCGATATGTTGATAGATATAGTGAATGGCCGCGTCCACGTAGCTACCGCCGTGAGTGCTCACCTGCTGGTCGGTATCGTCCATCGCTAGAGTGGCCAACATGACACCCAACACCTGTGACACGTAGAAAACACTATCGTAGCTGAACCCCGGCAGGAAGGATTTTATCATTTGCCAGAATTGGCGCATGGTTGAATTCACTTGGTCGTTCGACAGGCGATTAATGAAGTGGGCCGTGTTGGGCGAAACATTCACGTATTCCTCCGCTAATTTACCGCGAAAGTGAAGCCAGTAAATATCCCACGGATCGTCTTGTGAGGCAAAGTAAGTGTGCTTAATACCCGGGGGCATGATGATGAGTGAGTATTGATGTAAATGGTAAGTGGTGTCGTTGACTTGAACGGTGCCTGTGCCGCCAGTGCAAAAAATAATGATCCAGCCCGCAGAGCCCTGCTCACGGTTGACGTAGTGATATTGAGCGTTCGGAAAGAATCCCAGATCAGTGACATAGAGGTTCGCAATAATTGGGGAATAGATATAGTCTTGTAGAACGTCCTTGGGTAGAACAAATAAATATTCGTTATCAAAGTCCTGTAATCGCCGCACTACCACCATCTCCTTTCGTTAATTGTAGATTAAATTAAGACCATCAACTACCTTAAAGTATACGAGTTGCGGCGCGGATAATCCATCTTTTCGTTCTTTTAGTGCATTCAAAGAAAGCGCTTTCCATATTATGGTTAAGACAGCTTAAAGAAAGGAATGATTGTGGATGTTGAATACAATTACGGGTGTTTCGTTAACGGAAACAACGCTGACGATTCCAACTTATAAAACGGGACAACCGGAGAAGAATCCAATGTTTCTGGAAAAACGGGTCTATCAGGGTAGTAGCGGGAAAGTTTATCCTTTTCCAGTGACTGAACGCATTTTTAACGAAAAACATGACCACACCTATCAAGCCATTATTCTAGAGAATCAATACTTACAGGTAACCTTTCTACCAGAATTGGGTGGCCGGATTTATCGGGCACTCGATAAAACCAATAATTATGATTTTGTTTACTACAATCACGTGATTAAGCCAGCTTTAGTAGGGTTGACGGGGTCGTGGATTTCTGGAGGCATTGAATTTAACTGGCCACAACATCACCGCCCTGACACTTTCTTGCCAATCGAGTATCAATTAGAAAATCATGACGACGGGTCTAAAACGTTGTGGATGAGCGACATTGATCGGATGTATGGGACCAAAATTTCAGTTGGATTTACAATGTATGCCGATAAATCTTATCTTGAACTCAATGAACACTTTAAGAATCCAACTGATTTACCACAAACTTTTCTGTGGTGGGCCAATCCGGCGGTTCCGGTGAACGATCATACTCAGTCAATCTTTCCGCCAGATGTTAATGCCGTCTTCGACCACGGAAAACGGGCCGTGTCGACCTTTCCTATTGCGACGGGTGAATACTACAAAGTGGACTATTCGGCCGGCGTTGATATTTCGCGGTATAAGAATGTCCCGGTACCGACCTCTTACATGGCGGCACACTCGGAGTATGATTTCTTGGGTAACTATGATCATCAAAAGCAAGCGGGACTCTTACACGTTGCCGATCACCACACCTCACCTGGTAAGAAACAGTGGACTTGGGGGAACGGTGATTTTGGGAAGTCTTGGGATCATCAGCTCACCGATAATGACGGCCCGTATATTGAATTAATGGTGGGGACCTTCACGGATAATCAGCCAGATTTCACCTGGTTACAACCACACGAAGAGAAGTCTTCCACGGAATACTTTATGCCGTATAAAGACGTGGGGGCGGTTAAAAATGCCACTATCAATGCGGCAATTAATCTCGAACGTCATGGTGATGAATTGACCGTAAAAGTCTACGCAACATCAACTTTCCAGCAAGCGCATATTAAGTTGACCCACAATGACCAGCTCCTTGCCGATGAGGTTCAGACGTTGAGTCCAACCGCAACTTTTACCAAGACGTACGATAATCCAACTGGTGCCGATCACGAATTTTGCCTGACCGTCACTGATGACCAAGGTCGCGTCCTAGTCAGTTATCGACCGGCTAAAGACGAAGTTCAACAGATTCCAGACGCAGCCAAAGAAATTGCGGCTCCCGAGAAACTCCAGACAATTGATGAACTCTACTTTGCTGGCCAGCATCTTGAACAGTATCGGCATGCGACTTATCGACCAATTGATTACTATTTAGAGGGATTGAAACGCGATCCCGGTGACTACCGGATTAATGATGCCTACGGTTTATTACTGTATCGGCGTGGCGAATTCGCAGAAAGTCAAACCTATTTTGAAACCGCAATTAAGCGGCAGACAGCCCATAACACCAATCCAGTCAGTGGTTCGGCTCACTACCACCTGGGATTGAGTCTGAGAATGCAAGGGAAGCTAGACGCGGCCTATGATCACTTCTTCAAGGCTACTTGGTCACATGCAACCCAGAGCGTGGCGTTCCTGGCTTTGGCACAGATTAAGACGAGTCAGGGCGATCTACTAGCGGCCTTGAAGTTTGTCGATCAGGCGTTGGTTACCGGGGCTCACGATATGGCAGCACGGACGCTAAAGGTTAGCCTCTTACGACGACTTGATCGAACAGCAGATGCTCGGAAGTTAATCGCCGAAAATACTCGACTCGATCGTATTGATTTGGCAAACCGGTATGAGGCCTATCGACTGGATACCAATGAAACGACCGAAGCACAGTTAACGGCGGCTCTCAACGGCAAGCTCAACAATTACTTGGTTTTAGCCGAATCCTATTTACGGAGAGGCGATTACGCTGAGGCACTAGATATTATCAGTCACTATCCAGAGGAACATCCCCTGAAGAGTTATTATCAGGCGTACCTAGCAGATAAATTAGACCGTCAGACGGATGCTCAGGCTTATGCCGCAACAGGGGCACAAGCTTCACCGGACTACGTTTTCCCTAACCGGTTGGGCGATGTATTAGTGCTCAAATACATTTGCGCAACTTATCCCAACGATGGTTTAGCGGCCTATTACTTAGGAAACTTCTACTACGACCGTCAAGTCTACACGACGGCTACTCGGCTGTGGGAACACTGTACGCAGATGAATCCGGATTATGCGATGGCGCATCGAAATTTGTCGATTGCTTACTTTAATCAGCAGAATGATGCGACGAAGGCACTGAATGAATTGACGACGGCCTTTAAGCTGGATCCCCACAACAGCCGTCTAGTCTTTGAATTGGCGACGTTACAGGAAAAATTGAATGCGCCGCTAGCCGAACGATTGAAATTTTTGCAAGATCATCGTGATTTGGTTCAACAGCGGGATGATAGCTATGTTTTACTCGTAACCTTACTCAATGAAACCGGACGGTACCAAGAGGCTTACGATGCCGTTATGGCCCATATCTTCCATCCGTGGGAAGGTGGCGAAGGTAAAGTCAGCACGCAGTATGAATATGCACTGGTTGAACTAGCTAAACAAGACTTACAGAAGCAGGATGCTAATGCGGCGATTGCCAAGCTTAAACGGGCTTTGGTTTATCCGCGGAGCCTAGGTGAAGGCAAATTACCAATCGCTGTCAATAACGTGATTGATTTCTATTTGGGTTTGGCCTACCGGGTTCAGGGGGATGAGACGCAAGCTCAATCGCACTTTGAGGCGGCAACACAGGGTTTGAGTGAACCGACCGATATGATGTATTACAACGATCAGCCAGCGGACACCATCTTTTATCAAGCTTTGGCCGAAGAACAGTTGGGACATAAAGATGCGGCCGCGGCTCGTTACTACAAGTTGATTAATTTCGGCGAGCAGCATCTCTTCAACCACTTTAAGTTGGATTACTTTGCGGTCTCGCTGCCGGATGCCTTGTTGTTTGACGATGACTATCAGTCTAAGAATACGGTACATTGTGATTATCTGATGGCGTTGGGTTACTTGGGCTTAAATCAGGCCACTAAGGCACAGACGTTCTTTGATCGCGCGTTAGTCCTTAACAACCACCATCAAGGCGTCTTACGACACGCCACCTTCGTCAAGCCAGAGGTCTAGCTCATGGATATTATGGTGACAAAGTATGATCATCAAGCGGGCAAAGACTATTGTGAACTGACATTAACGAATGATTGTGGCATGCAGGTCAAACTATTGAATTATGGGGCAACCTTAGAGAAGGTCCTCTTGCCGAGTGAGTCCGGTTTAGAAAACGTTATCTTGTCGTTGCCTACGCCGGCTGATTATGCCAAGGAACGAAACTTCTTAGGTGGGACGGTTGGTCGAATCGTGGGTCGCGTGCGCGGTGGTCACTGGCAGTTAGGCGATCATCTAGTGCAGCTTCCGCTGAACGATGGTCGTAATCACGCCCACGGTGGTAAGGGAACCGATACGCAAGTCTTTAGCTTTCAACCAGCAATCACGGAACGCACGGTTCAAGCGACCTTTACGTTGGTTGATCCGGATGGAGCGAATGGTTATCCGGGTAATCTCAAACTTCAAGTGACCTACACCTTGGATAATCAGAATCAGTTGACTTACCAGATATGGGCGTTGACTGATCGGATGACTATCTTTAATCCAACCAACCACGTGTACTTTAACCTCGATGGACCTAACACGACCGTTGAGGCACAACACCTCAAGTTGTCTAGCGATTATTACCTTCCTCTGGATGCGGAGAGTCTTCCTTATCGAGGACGCGTGTCGGTCGCCGGAACCGTATTTGATTTTCGGCGGGGGAAAAGCTTAGGCCGGGTCCTAAGGAGTCATGATCCTGAAATTATTGCTGAGCGGGGGCTGAACCATCCCTTCATGTTAACTGGCAGAGACCCAGCCGTGACGCTAACTTCACCGCTGAAAAATCGCGTGATGCAACTACGAACCACGGCACCAGCAGTGGTGGTCTATACGGCCAATCATTTTGCACACACACCAGGGGTAACGGCGCAGATAGGTCAGTACGGTGGGATAGCGTTTGAAGCACAGGTCGCTCCCCAAGAGAGTCCAGATTTGACGCCTTTGATTCTAATGCCTCAGGAACCCTTTGTTCGCCAGACCAGTTGGCACTTTGATTTTTGAGTCGGTACGAGACTATGGATTGGAGAAATCAAAAATGAAAAAGAAAAAACTAAGTTCCTACGTGATCTTAATTTCTTGTGCAGCGGCTTTGGGCGGTTTGCTATTTGGTTACGATACCGCCGTTATTTCTGGAGCTGTTGGCTTTCTACAGATCAAGTTTGCGCTGAGTAGTGCTGCCGTTGGTTGGGTAACTTCGTGTATTCTGATCGGCTGTGCCATTGGGGTGACTATTGCAGGGGTCTTGAGTGACTTATTTGGACGAAAAAAGATTCTAGTCTTGTCGGCCATTATCTTCGCTGGTTCCTCGTTAGGAGCCGGCCTGGCCGGTAGCTACATCACCTTGGTCATTTGGCGGATTCTTGCCGGTATTGGGATTGGTTTAACTTCACTGATTACACCACTTTACATTGCCGAAATGGCACCGGCGGATGTTCGCGGAAAGTTAGTGACGGTCAATCAATTAGCAATTACCATTGGGATTTTTGTGGTTTACTTCGTTAATGCGGCCATTGTTTCCGGCTCGACGCAGGCGTGGAATGTGTCGACTGGTTGGCGCTGGATGATGGGGGTCGGGGTCTTACCATCCGTACTCTTCTTGTTGGCCTTGATTCCAGCAGGAGAGAGTCCTCGTTGGCTTCAACAACACGGTCATGAAGCCGCAGCACTTCGCGTTTTGAAACGCGTGGAGGGCGATGAGACTGTAGCTCAAAAGCAATTAGATGATATTGTTGCTTCGGAAAAGATTGTTGATGACACCACCTTCCGTGATTTGTTTAGCAAGACTTGGTTACCGGTTTTGATGATTGGGGTTCTGCTGGCAGTCTTCCAGCAATTTTCTGGAAGTAACGCCATCATGTACTATGCTCCGGAGATCTTTAAGGGTGCTGGATTCGGTCAAAATGGGGCCTTCATGGCGACCGTTTCGATTGGAGTCATTAACATGGCCATTACGGTCGTTTCATTAGGATTAGTCGATAAAGTGGGGCGGAAGGCCTTGCTCGGCTGGGGATCATTCTCAATGTCACTGTGCCTCTTGGTAGTTGCACTCTGCTTCTTCTTACAGGCACCGGTTGCCTTGACCTTGACCTTTATCTTATTGGCGATTGCATCCTATGCCATCTCCTTAGCGCCGGTGACCTGGATTATGTTATCCGAAATCTTCCCATCGAAGATTCGGGGACGAGCCATGTCTATCTGTACGCTGATTCTGTGGCTCAGTGATTTCACCTTGAGTTATACCTTCCCGATTTTAACCAAGAATATCGGTGAAGGATGGACCTTTATGTTATATGTGGCAGTGACGATGATTGCGGCTATCTTCATCTGGCGAAAGGTTCCGGAAACGAAAGGAAAATCATTGGAAGAAATCGAATTGTATTGGCGACAAAAGAGTGAAGGAACTGCTACTCCCGTTAAAGAGTAGCAAGTGTTTCGACATATGAACATATGAGGTAGGTTGACGTGAAATCCACGCAACCTGCCTTTTTTAGTTACTCCCCAACCCTTTCCCAACGCCAAATTAGTCGTATGTTTCGCTTAAGTTGGGCGGGAATTTCAGTAGACTGAGGGCAGTTTAACCTAGGAGGTCTAAAAAATGATAACTGCATTTGCGAGTCCCGCAACGTACGTTCAAGGCGATCGACTGCTACCCCAGGCAGCCCGCTACATTGCGCCGTTTGGCGATCACGGTCTCATCATTGCCGATGACATCGTGTGGGAATTAGTAGGGGGTCAGTTCTATCAGTATTTGACGGCGGCCGGTTTGAAGATTGAGCACGTGCACTTCAACGGTGAAAGTTCACCGGAAGAAATCGTGCGGATTGGGGCCATTGGTCAGGCCCAAGATGCTAAATTCGTGATCGCCCTCGGTGGGGGGAAGACCAACGACACCACCAAGGCGGTCGGCGATCAGCTGGGTATTCCGGTCGTTATTGTGCCGACCCTGGCGTCCAACGATTCACCGTGTACCCGGCTCAGCGTCCTCTATTCGGCCAACGGCGAGTTTCTGAAGTATCAGTTCTACGATAAAAATCCGGACCTGGTGTTGGTCGACTCGACCGTGATTGCCGGTGCTCCGGTCCGTTTCCTCGTGGATGGAATCGCCGACGCCCTCTCGACCAACGTCGAAGCGCAGACGGTCGCTCGCGCCCGAGCCACGACGTTGTTACCTCTCCAGACGCATCAAACGGCGGCGGGCCTGGCCTTAGCCGAGAAATGTGAGGCCCTACTCTTCGCCTATACCCGGCAGGCCGTTTCCGCAGCGGCCAACCACGTGGTGACGCCGGCGTTGGGTCACATCATTGAGGCGAACATTCTCCTGAGTGGCGTGGGCGCCGAAAGCTCCGGCTTGGCGGCGGCCCACAGCTTTCAAAATGGCCTGACGGCGCTGTCGGGAGACGTTCACCGGCTCTCACACGGCCAAAAGGTCTCGTTCGGTACGCTGGTGAACCTGGTGCTGGAAGGCGCCAGCGATGAGCGCTTCCAGCGTTACCTGGACTTCGAGTCCGATCTGGGGTTACCCACCACGCTGGCCGATTTACACCTGGACGAGGCGACCGATGATGACCTGATGAAGGTCGCCAAGTTAACCGTACAGCCCGGCGAAACGATTCACAACATGGGTTTTGCGGTGACCGCGAAGGACGTATTCGACGCGATTAAAGCCACGGATGAACTCTCTCGTCAGCTTCAACGGCAATTTTAACGATTAACCCAGGGCTTTGCTGAATTAGTCATCTCGATGAAGTGGCTTAATCCGAAACTAAGACCGCGAAGACCCTTGAAACTGAGGAAGGTTTCCTCAGTTTACCGGAAATAAAATAAAAGTCAAATGGTAAATCGTTAATATAACGAAATAAATATCGACAACTCTACGCACAAGAAAAATGCAGTGCTCGTCCACCAGGGGTCGGATCCCATGGACGGGTACTGCATTTTAACGTGGTTTAGAATTCCCGGTGGCCACCGAGGTAGACTTGCTTGTCTGCCTGGACAACGGCGGCAGTGTCGGCCAGTGGATCGGCCTTAAGCACCTGGAAATCGGCGAATTTGCCCACCTCAAGGGTTCCGTATTCCTGATCAACGCCCATCAGCGCGGCGGAATTGCGGGTTGAGCATTGGTAGGCCTGAGCCGGCGTCATGCCTAACTTGGTCAGCAGGCCGAACTCCTTAGGCGTGAGGTCGAAGCCGTTGAAGGGTGTTCCGGCGTCGGTGCCGCAGGTGAATTTCACCCCTAATTGGAAGGCCTTACGCATATTGACGTAGGTGTCGTCCAGCGCATCGGCGGCCTTCTTGACCTCCCAATCGGGCAGGACACCGGGGCCCTGTTCGGGGATGACCCATTCGGCGATGAGCGTGGGCGTAAGGTAGGTGCCCTGCTTGACCATCTGCTTAGCCTCGTCTTCGGTGACGTAGAAACCGTGTTCCACGGAGTCCACGCCGGCGTCCAGGGCATTTTGAATCCCGGGATTCCCCTCGGCATGGGCGGCAACGACGCGGCGCTTATGGTGAGCTTCCTCAACGGCCGTGTGCATTTCGGCCACGGAGAGCTGCGCGTCCTCCATGAAATCATTGGGCGTCATCACCCCGCCGGTCGCCATGACCTTGATGCTTTCGGCACCGTTTTTAAATGCGGTCCGCACGGCCTTACGCATTTCATCGGGTGAATCGACCGCATGGCCGCCGTGGGGTGAATCGCCGTGGCCCCCGGTCATCGAGAAGGCCTTGCCAGAAGTCAACATGTGCGGCGTATGGGGGAGCTGGCCGGACTGTTGGAGTCGCTTGAGTTTGACATCGGCATCGAATTCGGTTCCGCAGCCCCGCACGTAGGTGACGCCGGACTTGAGTAGCGTCTGAAGATTGGTAAAGGCCAGCACGCCGGCTTCCGCCTCGGAATGGTCCTTCCCCTGAAGGGCCTGGGTATCGGCGGTGACGTGGACGTGAACGTTCATGAAGCCCGGCATGACGTACTGGCCATTTAGGTCAACGCTGGTGTCGGCGTCTGCGGGCGTGCCCTGCCCGCGGTCGACGAGTTTACCGGAATCATTATCCACGGTAAACCAGGCGTTGGCTTGGTTCTGGTCGTTGGTCCCATCGAATAAGGTGAAATTAAAGAAAGTGGTTTTGGTCATAAGCTTACCTCCTGAAAAGTGTGTCTTAGAAATTAATTGTGTCTGGTGAAGCGCCGCACAGGCTGGGTCTTCGTATCGCTGCCATCACGGGAAACATTTGAGGATGTCGGCTGGTGATGGCCACAACGGATGAACGGGCACGGGCGGCGTTTAAGCGCCATAAAATCGTTTGGTGGCTGAAAAGGTGAAATGAGCTGAGAAAGGTTCCGGGGCTTGCCCGGCCTTGAAACGACTGGTGAGGTCTGACGCTAGCCGCTATTTCCAGTAGGCGTACTTGTACTGGGCTGAGTGGAGCAGCGTATCCTTCAAGCCGCCAACGTCCTTGCTGACGAGCTTGGCCTGCGATGGCTGATACAGTGGGATGTAGCCCTTAACGGCCATGAGGCGTTGGTTGGCGTCCATCAGCGTGTTGTAGCGGGTAAGGCCCGTTTCGTTTTCCGCCTTAGCCAGCAGTTGATTGAAGGTTGGGTCGTTCCAGCCGGTGAAGTTAACCGTGTTGCCCTTGGCAGCGAGATTCAAGAAGTCGGAGGCGTCGAGCAGGTTGGTGGACCAACCCGTCAGATTCAACTCGAAGGTGCCGGCGAAGTCTCTGGCCACGTGTTGGGCGTGAGGAATCGAGGTCGTGGTGACCGTGAGGCCCTTGAAGTTCTTTTCCATGACGGATTGCAGGTAGGCGCCCACGTGCTTGTCGTCATCGGTATCGTCGGTTAACAGGTTCAAGGTAACCTTGGTCTTGCCGGTGGCCTTTAAATATTTGGCCCAGTAGGCCTTGGCCTTGGCGACATCGGTCGGCAAAAGGTTGCCCAGCTGGGTGGCCATGTCTTCGCCGGTCTTCGGGTTGGCCTGATCGCCGCGAGGAACGGCGTTGAGGGCGGGCTTGGAGCCGTCCTGAAGGACCTTGCCGGTTAGTGTCTGGCGGTTGGTGACGTAGGAGATGGCCTGCCGGAGGTCCTCCGAATTCGTGGCGGTCTTACGACTGTTGACGTAGAGGTATTGGAGCCGCCCCTGTAGCGTTTTGTGGAGCTCACTATTGTTGGCGTTAGCCCGAACGTATTGCCCACTGACGGTGGTCTCCTGGATCTTACCGCTCTTAAATAGTGTGGCCGCAGTGCTTTCGTCCTTGGTTACGGTAACCTTGACCTTCTTGATCTTGACGTTCTTGGCGTCCCAGTAATGGGTGTTCTTCACGTAGGTCCACGAAGAATTGCTCCCGGTCCAGCCAACCAGCTTGTAGGCGCCGTTACTCATGGTCTTGGTGGCATTGGTGCCGTACTTCTGGCCGTATTTCTTCACGGTGGCGGTGTTCAACGGGTAGTAGTCGGAAACGAGGTCGTTAAAGTAGGGAACCGCCTTGCTGAGGGTGATTTGAAGCTTGGTCTTACTAAGCGCCTTGACGCCTAACGTTGACGGGTCGGCCTTACCATTTTGGATGGCGGTGTAACCCGTGATGGCCGACAGCTTATTGGCGTATTGGGCCTTGGTCTTCGGGTCGACCCAGCGACGTAGCGAGGTCACGAAGTCCTGGGCGGTAACCGGCTGGCCGTTAGCCCATTTGGCCGTCTTGCGAAGGTTAAAGGTGTAGGTCTTACCGTGGTTAGTCGGCGTCACCAGTTTAGTCGCGACGCCGGCCACGATTTTACCGTTTTGATTGTAGGTGTAGAGGCCCTCCATGGTCTGCGAGATGACGCTACCACTGTTGGTATCGGTCGACTTGTTAGGGTCAGCCGTGGCTGGCTCGCTGGGGAGGGTGACATTTAGCGTCCGATTCTTGGTGGTGTTACCGGCAGCATTGCCGCAGCCACTCAGGGTGAATAGTAAGAGTAGCGCTAACGGCGCGGTTAAAACGAGATGTTTCATCAAAAAACCTCCTAGACTATCAATTGATTAGAATGGCGTTGAAATAAAAAAGCGCCCCTACGGAAAAAATTTCTCCGTAAGGGCGCAGTCTGCACGGTACCACCTTATTTTTTGCTACTCAAAAAGTAGCACTATCCATGAACGGCGAGCTTCCTAGAGGAGACGGTTCCAGCGTCTAGGATCCACTGGAAAACCGCCCCATACTCGCGATTCACTGCATTGATAACGGTTGCTACCGGTATAGACTTACTTTTATTTCAGCAAACAGCTCCGAAGGGATGTTCGCGCCGCGACCCTTGACCCGCTTGCACTAAACCGGGTTCGCTAACAAGGAATTGGCGGCGTTACTGGACTTCATCATCACTTTTTAATTTTCTAATCAATTGTTAATAATTGCTAGTTTAGCACGAGAAATGAGAAAGTCAACCGGAATTTTGAAATTAAGTTGATCACGGCCAACCGTTTTGGCGGGACACTTTATGGTAGTGTTTCACATGAAACATTTTTAAATCCGGGTATAAAAGTTATCGAGCGTCAGAATTGAATTAATTTCCCGCTCGTTGTTTGAAAATAAGCCAAGCATCACCCAGAACATTTATCATAAGAAAAATCGCGATACTTAGAAACGAGATTTTGAGCGGCACAATCATTAGGATAAATGTACCGGTTCCAAGGGTAATAACGTTGACCCAAATATTATTGAAAAATACTTGGTGCTTCAGGTAAAAGTTATTTATTTGTGCCTTGTATAACCAAGCGATTAGTAAGATTAGGAGGGGGGAGCGTTGTTAGCTCTCGCACAGCAATCGTCTCTTTTCGAAGGAATAGTCGTGCCAGATACCAAAGCTGGTTAAAACGACAGGGGTATCCCTGTCAATTTTGCTTCTAGCATTGGAACGGTGAAGACAATACGGCACATCTTTAGACCACAAATCGACTTCAGATTCGACTTTTTTGATGACTCAAAGTTTCTAGTAGCCGCTTACTCAGGATTATGGCACAAAGAATGGTGACGGCCAATATAGTTGCCGTTGTAAAATATTTAATATACGTGAAGCCGATAGCTAGAAAGACTGGACATAATAAATTTAACGCTTTCCTTTTAGCCAGAATCCACGTACACTGGCCTCAGGAGGGGATTACATGAAAAAATTACATAAATGGGGGGTGGCCTTTGCGCTCGCCTTGTTCGCCCTAGGCGGCAGTGTGACGGCGCAGGCGGCCACTAAAACCAAGGCCAAGGATTTGCCACTCTACACCACCTACGTCCGGACCAAGCACGCCATGGACATCGGCGCCAAGGAAAAGACCAAGACGGGTTACAAGGCGATTCACGTGAAGAAAAACAAGTTGCTACGGGTCGACGGAATTGTCTTTTACGGTAAGTATCCGAATGCCTATACCAAGGCGAACTTTACGCTTGGTCCGATTCGTTACGCGCGGTACCATCAGATTAAATACAGCAACAAAATGATTCGTTTCAACACGACCAACTTTACTTACGTGAAGACGTTGCGGGCGCCAATCCGGACGCAACTGCTACGACAGGGTAAGGGCTTCGTGATGTCCAAGACCCAGATTAACCAGCCGACCTACTCATCAGCGTTCTACATCACGCTAGACAATTACATTCAGACCTACACCAAGGCCCGGATGACTAAGATTAATGACAATTGGCTGACTCGGAACGTGTACAATGACTTGCCGAGCAAAAGCCCACGGATAGCGTGAAGATTACCAAGCTGGTGAAGAAGGGAACCAGCTACCAGATTGACTACCGAACGCCGCTGAAGGGCTTTGCCGACCACAAGATTGGCCCGCACCACTATCGGCTGACGATTAAGCAGGGGCGTCATCAATCGAAGGGCTACACGCCGGTCGATGACACTTACGATACGGCCGCTAGTTGGACGAATTTCAAGGTTAACGGTCGCGCCTACTTTGTGGGGGATGCCGAATGGGGCTTGAATTAACCAGTCAGCGGACCACCTAAAATTGCCGTCAACAAGCCTGGGACAAAACTTCCCAGGCTTGTTTGTGTCACCGTTACATAGCTGAAATGGGCGGCAAAAGGCAGCTTAATACTTCGCCCTTTGTCCCACTCGCCTTCTTAGCGAGCATAGCGTTGAATGATGGCCGCCAACGTTTCGGTAGCGTTAGGCAAGCCTACCCGTTGATTGTAGTACCAGGCGAAGCGTTCATCGGCCAAATACAGCTGCGCCAGGCCGCGGTGCCGCTCCGGTGTGTAATTGTTCCACGTGAAACATAACCACTGACGATGTAACCGATAGACTTCCTGAGCGGCAGGACTGCTTAAATCTTGACTAACGGTTACCGCCTTTAGCTGAGTGATTAAGGCCGCTTCCGTTTCCTGCATGGCCTGGTAGTCGGTGGCACTTAGCGCGGCAAATTTTTGCTGACTAGCCGTCACGGCGTCTTGACCGTAGCGCTGGCGGGCCTCGTCACCGAACTGTTGCTCGTTATCGGCGAGGGCCTGGTGTTTAAACGCGGCAAACTTTTCCGAATCTGTCATTTGGGGACCTCCATTGCGGGCCGCTAGGGTGCGGTCCAGGGTATTCAGCAAGGTCGTCAGGTGGTCGCGTTTGGCCTGGAGCTTGGTCCGTTGGGCGGCTAGGACGGCCGTCTGCTCGGCGGGGGATTGGCCCATGAGCGCCTGAATCTGGGCTAAGCTAAAGTCGAATGCCTGAAAATAGCGAATCAGTTGCAGGCGATCCACGGCGGCCGCTGAATATTCCCGGTAACCATTGGTGGGGTTGCGCTGCGCCGGTAAGAGACCAATCTGGTCATAGTAACGCAGCGTGCGGGGACTGACGTTGGCGAGCTGGGCCAACTGTTGAATGCTGTAGGTCATGGCGACCACCTCCTTCTTGCTTAGAGCTTATGATAAGGGCTGACGTTGCGTCAAGGTCAAGGCTTTTTGATGAAAAATCAGTGGGTTAACGGTTCCGCGGCACAATTAAAGTTGTGATCCCCAAAAATCAGGGGCAAGCCCGCCACGCCGCGGTTTATTGCGGAACGTTGATTTTGTGATTAGGGGCTAGTGTGATAAAATATAGGTATTATTTGTAACTTTTTGCTGGGCCCACGATGCGCTTGTCATGGGTCAGTAAAACGAATTTTCCTAGATGAATCAGATGAGGAGCAAAATGAAAAAATTATTTTCGCGAGCCAACATACCCGAGTTCTTGCAGAACCGGCGTTTGCGAGGGATCGCTATCATGACGGCTGCTCTGGCCATTCTTGGAATTGTCCTCTCGTTTCTACTGAACTGGATCTTCGGGATCGTCGTCCTGGTACTGGTCGGTATCGCCACGCTGATGGTCTTCAACACCATGGCCGAGATTGGCGACGATACGACGCAGTACATCTCGGACCTGTCCTTTCGGATTCAGCAGGGGGAACAAGAGGCCCTGTTGCGGATGCCACCCGGTGTCATGATTCTTGGCGACAGCGACCAGGTCGAGTGGGTCAATCCCTACCTGCAGAACTACTTCGGCGATACCGATGTTTTGAGTCGGTCAATCAACGATGTCGATGCGGACTTGGCCAAGCTGATTAATGACGCCGAGCCCGAGACGATGACGACGGTGAAATGGCGGGATAAGCGGTTTACGCTGTTTGTCGAGCCGGATTTTCATGCCGTCTACCTCTACGACATCACGCACTACCAGTTGATTCAGGAACAGTACGATAATGAAAAGATTGCCATCGGCCAGGTCTTCTTGGATAACTATGATGAAGTGACCCAGTCGATGACTGACCAGGATATTTCCAACCTCCGCAATTATGTGACCAATGAGCTGTCGGCCTGGGTCCAACAGTTTGATATGTACTTGAAGCAGTTGGACGATGACCACTACTTCGTCTTGGCCTACGCCAAGTCGTTGGCGGCGATCGAAGCTGACAAATTCAAGATTTTGGATACGATTCGGGAGACCACGTCCAAGCAAAACTTCCCGCTGACGTTGAGTATTGGGATTGCGTACGGCGACCCCAATTTAAACAAGCTGGCCGACCAAGCCCAGAGTAATCTGGACCTGGCGCTGGGCCGGGGCGGGGACCAGGTCGTCGTCAAGGCTGCTGACCAAGAAGCCCGGTACTATGGCGGTAAGACCAACCCGATGGAGAAACGAACGCGGGTCAGAGCCCGGATGATTTCGCAAGCCTTACAAGAGTTGATGAACGAATCCGACCAAATCTTCGTTCAGGGACACACCCAGCCGGATATGGATTCGCTGGGGGCCTGCCTGGGGATTCGGCGGATTGCCAAGATGAACCATAAGACCTGTTGGATTGTGTTGGATAAGGAAACGGTCCATTCCGACGTGCAACGGTTGCTGGATAACCTTAAGGCCTATCCCGACATCGACGCGGCGATTATTTCACCGCAAGAGGCGCTGGAAAAGGCGACCGCGCAGAGCATGCTACTGATGGTGGACCACTCGAAGCCGTCAATTTCCATCTCGGCGGACCTCTATCACCGCCTGGAAAATCGCGTGATGATCATTGACCATCACCGGCGGGGCGAGGAGTTCCCCGAGAACCCACTGCTGGTCTACATTGAACCGTACGCCAGCTCGACGTGTGAGTTAATCACCGAAATGTTTGAGTACCAGTCCCAAGAGGGCGAACCGATCAACAAGCTGGAAGCCACGGCGATGTTGACGGGGATCTTCGTGGATACCAAGCACTTCTCGCTACGGACCGGGACCCGGACGTTCGACGCGGCCAGCTACTTGCGGTCGGCGGGGGCGGATTCGATTGAGATGCAGCAGTATATGAAAGAAAACGTCGACAGTTACCTGCAACGCAATCATTTAATTGAAATGGTTGAGTTCGTTAACGAGGACATGGCCTTAATTGCTGGCGAAGAGGATCAAACCTACGATCCCGTTACGGCGGCTCAGGCGGCCGATGACCTCCTGAACATGTCCGGCGTGGACGCGTCGTTTGTCATTACGCGCCGGGCCGATGGTCGCGTGGGAATTTCCGCGCGGTCACTGGGTGAGATTAACGTCCAGCTGGTCATGGAAGACATGGGTGGCGGCGGTCACCTGTCCAATGCCGCCACGCAGATTAGCGATAAGTCGGTGGCCGAGGTGAAACAGCAGTTGCTGGATATCTTGAACCCGACCGAGGAACCCGTGGGCGCGGCTAAATAGTTAATTGCTTCTAACTGGGTTTCGGCGTAGGATTAAAAGTAAGCATGAATTATAAGTGAGGAGTGACCGACGTGAAAGTCATTTTTATGAAGGATGTCCGCGGCAAAGGGAAGCGCGGGGAAATCAAGAACGTTCCCGATGGCTACGCCCAAAACTTCCTGATCAAGCGGGGATTGGCTAAGGAAGCCAACCAAGCTGCGATGAGCCAGTTGAAGGGTGAACGCAAGGCGGAAGAACGGCGTGAGGCGGAGAACTTAGCCGAAGCCCAGGAACTGCAAAAACACTTGGAAAACGACAAGACGGTCGTGGAAATTGTGGCCAAGGCCGGTGAAGATGGCCGGCTGTTCGGGTCCATCCCAAGCAAGCAGATCGTTCAGGCTTTGCAAAAGCAGTTTGACTTAAAGATTGATAAGCGCAAGGTGGAATTGCCAGAACCGATTCGGTCGCTGGGCTACACCAACGTGCCAGTCAAGCTCCATTCCGATGTCACGGCTAAGATTCGTGTTCACGTGGCTGCTAAGCAAAAATAATGAAATTAATGGAGACCGTTGCGCGCTGGCGTGGCGGCCTTTTTCGTTGAAATTTTCACGGGTAGGCGTTTAATACGGTTGGGCTGGCCAAAATAGTGTATGATTCAAGGTGAACGGTTGCGGCCGGTGAGCGTGAATATTTACCTGGCCACCCGTTACATGGTAGAATGGATATCTTAATGCTTGTGTGTTTGGCAAGCGCGCTAAATTGGAATGTTGTCTAGGCACCAGTGAAGAGGTAATTAGTTAAGCATGGATAATAACGTACTCACAGACCATACCCCACCACAGAACCTCGATGCCGAAAAGGCCGTCCTCGGGGCGATCTTTTTGAGTACCGATGCGCTGGTGGATGCGTTGGAATACCTAGCGCCGGAGGACTTTTACCGCCGGGAACATCAGATTATCTTTCAAGCGATGATCGACTTAAACAATCGGGACGAGGCCATCGATGTCGTCACGATTACGGACCGGTTGACGGCGAAGAACGAATTGGACGATGTGGGCGGGATTACCTACATCGCCGATCTGGCCGGCGCCGTGCCAACGGCCGCGAACGCCACGTACTACGCCAAGATTGTTCAGGAAAAGGCCATCTTGCGGCGGTTGATTCAGACGGCCACCAACATTGCCACGCAGGGCTACCAACAAGACGAGGATGTCTCGGATCTGTTGGACAACGCCGAGCGGGACATCATGAGTGTGGCGGAAACCCGGAACCAGTCGGGCTTTAAGCCGATTCGCGACGTGTTGAATACCTCCTTTGAGGAAATCAATAAGTTGTCCGAACAGGGTGACATCATCACCGGATTGTCCACGGGCTATGCCGAGCTGGACAAGATGACCACGGGCCTGCACGACGATGAATTGATGATTCTAGCCGCGCGTCCGGCCGTGGGGAAGACCGCCTTTGCGCTGAATATCGCGCAAAACGTGGGCACCAAGACGGATAAGACGGTGGCTATCTTCAGTCTGGAAATGAGTGCGGAGTCGTTGGTCAACCGGATGCTGTGTGCGGAAGGGTCCATTGATGCCAACCACTTGCGGACGGGACAATTGTCCGAAGACGAATGGCAGAACCTGATTGTAGCAATGGGCAGTCTGGCCAAGGCCAGCATCTATATCGACGATACGGCCGGAAATAAGATTACCGAGATTCGGGCTAAGTGTCGCCGACTGGCAAAGGAAAAGGGCAACCTGGGACTCATCGTGATCGATTACTTACAGCTGATTGAAGGAACCAACCACGAAAGTCGCCAACAAGAAGTCTCCGATATTTCGCGGCAATTGAAGAAGTTAGCCAAGGAATTACACGTGCCGGTCATTGCGTTATCACAGCTCTCACGGGGTGTGGAACAGCGGCAGGATAAACGGCCCGTGCTGTCCGATATCCGGGAATCCGGGTCAATCGAACAAGATGCCGATATCGTCTCCTTCCTGTATCGGGACGATTACTACGAGCGTGACGGCGATGAAGATGGTGGCGGCGACAACGACAGTGATCCCCGTGATGAGGGCGATCAGGATGTCGGCGAAGTCGAAGTCATTATTGAAAAGAACCGGTCGGGCCCGCGGGGAACGGTCAAATTATTGTTCGTCAAATCATTCAATAAATTTTCATCCGTGGCGTATACGCCGGAATAAAAAATGAAGCTACCGATTGGGTGACCGATGGGTGGCTTTATTTTATGGGGATCACGGCGGAACTGGTCTAGATCGATGGTTTGAAATTCATCCGCATAAATTGACCGAAATCAAATTTTGACCATGAATGGTTGTTGAGTTTACAAAAATAAGCGAATAAATGGTGGATATCCCCAAAATTCATAGGGTTGTGCTAGAAAGTTCACATTTTCGTCATATTTACAGCTTACTATATGAAGCATAGAAGTTAACCAATCGGTTGCTTCTACCAAAGATTAACAATCTTTTTTCATGTACTCCTCCTCCCCTGGAATAATGAAAAAAATAGTTAACGTCATTCTTATAATGACGTTACCCCTACTCCGATGACCATCGCTTTCCCCGAGCGGTGGTTTTTTTGTGCTTCCATGAGGGTGAGATAAGAGGCGGTTAGCTGGCGAGCCTGAAGGCTGATAATCAAATTATCCTGAAATTGGATGGTTTGGTTATCAGATTTAAGCGAAACAGGCTGCCTTTTTTGTTGCAGGCGGCAACGCCGGATAGTCGAAGACACAACGGCGCTGAGACTTTTGTTTCACATGAAACATTATTTACCGACTGATAAAAATTGGTGTCGTAGGGCCAGGCAGTCGGTGGGTAGAGTGGGGCGATCGGCTACGTCATGCGCGCCATCGGCGGTAACGATGGCGACGCCCCGAAAGTCCATCTTCAACCACGCACAGGACTCGCGAACGGCCGTGGTGATGCCGGTGGCCTTTTGTGCGGGCTGGTCGGCGCCGACGATTAGGAGGTAAAGTCGCTTGTCGGCAAAGGGAAAGTCGTGAGTAAAGCTGTCGAACCACCGGTCCATGAAGACCTTGAGTTGACCGGTCATGTCGTACCAGTAAACGGGCGTACCCAAGACAATGTCGCTGGCGGGCGCGAAATCCTGGTGCATCAGCGTTTCGTAGTCGTCGCTAGGGTCCCGTTGGTCGCCGCTAGTCTCCCGGTCATCGCGAACAAAGTTGAGACGATAATCGGCGAGGTGGCGGGTGATATGGGGACAATCGCGGAGCAGGCGTTCGCCTAGTGTTGCGGTGTTGCCATGGCGGCGGGGGCTACCGTTAATGAAGAGAATGGTCATGAGAAGAAACTCCTTTTTAGTTGACTATATTTTGCCAAGTGCGGTGAATCATAATTGGTAACGGTTTCTTGAAACGGAGGGGTGGTTATTTCCCGAAAGCTAGTGCTAGAATGTAGCTTAACGATCTTTTTGGGAAAGGAGGCATCATATGAAACAGGAAATTCGGCTCCGCTGGTTGTTACTGGGAGCGCTGTTCAGTAGCATCGGCATGAGCTTTATCTGGCCGCTAACCACGATCTATATGCACAATCGGCTGGGCACCTCGCTGACGGAAGTGGGGATTATCTTGCTATTTTACTCGCTAGCCAACGTGGTCGGTAGCGTATTGGGCGGCCGGTTGTTTGACCGGTTGAACCCCTATTACCTGACGATTGGTGGGGTGAGTGTTTCGTTGCTGACGCTGGGAAGTCTGATCTTTAATCACGGGTGGCCCGCGTTTCCCATCTCGCTAATCTTTCTGGGGTTGGCGTCGGGCTGGACGCTAACGATGGTCAACTCCCTGGGAACCACGATTCACAGTCGGGATGGTCGGTACATATTTAACATGTTATATTTTGCGCAGAACTTGGGGGTCGTCTTAGGGACGGCCATGGTGGGGTACGTCTATAATACCAGTGTGACGCTCCTCTTTGGAATTGCGACGAGCCTGTTTGTTCTCTTCCTGGCCGTGGCGATCCTGTGCTATCACGCCCCGGCCGTCATGCAACGCCAGGTCGTTAAGCAGGAGAATCAACACGTCCATATCGCGCTCCCCAACCGCCGCATCATGTCGGGCTTCTTCATTTCACTGGTCATTATCTGGATTATGTACGAGCAATGGGTCTCGAACCTGTCCGTCTACATGACCGGCATGGGCATTCCGATGAAGGATTACAGCCTGCTGTGGACGTTAAATGCGGGGCTGATCGTGGTCTTCCAGGCCTTGATCAACTGGTTCTCGCATTACTTTAGCAACCTCTACCTGCAAGTCTATGCCGGAATCTTCTTCGTGGCGGTGTCCTTTGTGACGCTAATCTTCGCTAAGGACTACTTGCACTTTGTCATCGCAATGGTCATCCTGACGATGGGTGAGGCCACGGCCTTTCCGGCGATTCCCGCGATTGTGAATAACCTGACACCGACTGCCGTTAAGGGGAAATATCAAGGTATGGCCAATGCCTGGGCCTCGGTCGGTAAGGCGGTGGGACCCCTATTTGGCGGTCTGGTGATTGACCATTCGTCCTATACGTTACTGTTTATTATTGCCGCGGTCGCCAACCTGGCGATTCTGGCGCTGAATGGTGTGATCATTACCGGCAACCAACGCCGTGTGGAAACTTTTAAATGAGTTCTGGGGAGAATGGTGTATAATAAACTCAGGTAACTATCTGAAACATTAGGGAAATCAGGGGAAAGCACATGAAAAAGAAAGTTAGGGGAGTCTGCGGCCTGTTGATTGGGATCGTGGTGGGCTTGCTGCTCTTTGCGCAACCACCGCGGAATCAATCGACCGTCACGGACTCGGTCGTTAAACCCACTTCGGGACAAACGGCTGTGCAGGTGACGAATACCACGGGTAGCGGACACGTTGAAATTAAGACGCAAACGACGACCAGCCAAGAAGGTAAGACGGTGAGTCGACAAACGACCACCACAACACCCGTTCGGCAACAACAGAATCGGCCCCATCATTAGTCGGAAAAGTTTTTTTCACGAATTTTGACGGGTTTAAGTGAGAATATACAGAAGAGCTAACCTACAGGGATAAGGGTTAGCTCTTTTTTTACCCAAATATCCAGAAAATATACATAAAAATGAATGTTTATAAAAGAGTTGACAGTGATAATGAATAATGATAAATTTAATATCAATAAATGAGACCAAGCAAAGAAGAGTAGCCGCAACTAAGTTGACCAGCGAGTTCGGGATGATGGAAGCCGAATCAACCGGTTGGGGTGAAGCGCATCGGAGCGTCGAGGCAGTGAAGACTGTAGTTGCCTCTGGGTCGTGCCCATTATCGCACGGTGCGTCACCATCACGTGGCGCCATGAGAGATAAAACAAGGTGGTACCGCGAGCCATTCGCCCTTGTTGGTTTGAGGAAACCAACAGAGACGAGTGGCTTTTTGAGTTCAACGAAATGAGGAATTGGATTATGAAAAAATTAGTAGGATTGAGTTTTGGGCTATTGGCCATTGCGGCCCTGGCCGGTTGTGGGACCACGCAAGCTAAGAGTAGTGCGGATAAGGCGTTGAACGTGACGATGGTGGGGAATCCCGCCACGGCCGATCCCGCCATCTCGGGGGATTCGAACAGTTCTAGCATGATTGCTCAGACGCAAGAAGGGCTGTATACGTTAAATAAGAATGGGAAGGTCGTTGCCGGCGTTGCCGAAAAGGTGGTTAAACCTACGCAGAACGGCACGGTGTATACGTTTAAGATTAAGAAGGCCGCCAAGTGGGCTAACGGCGATCCCGTGACGGCGCAAGACTTCGTCACCTCCTTTCAGTGGCAGGTCAATCCGCAATCTAAATCTCAGGTGGCGAACAAGCTGAAGTTTCTGAAGAACTACGATGCCGTTCAGTCCGGGAAGAAATCCGTTTCCGCATTGGGCGTTAAGGCCCTCGACAAGTCCACGTTACAGTTGACGCTCTCCAAGCCCCAACCGTGGTTGGCGGATATCTTGGCTACGGCCGAGTATCCCATGAAGACGGATTTATTTAAGAAGTATGGCAGTAAGTATGGAACGTCTTCCGCGAAGACCATGTCCGAAGGAGCCTACAAGTTGGTCGGCTGGAGTGGCACCACGGACAGTTGGTCCTACGTCAAGAACACCCACTACTGGAACGCCAAGAACGTCAAAATCGCTAAGGTGAACGTTCAAGTCGTCAAGGAACCTGGCACCTCGGCTAGTCTGTTCAAGTCCGGGAAGGTCCAAGAGACCGTCTTATCCGGTCAGTACATCAAGCAAAATGCGAATAATAAGGAACTGAAGACCACGCTAAACAGTTCGATGCGGTTCCTGGAATTTAACGACAAGAAGACGGTGACCCACAATACCAAGGTTCGGCAAGCCTTCTCCTATGTCGTGAACAGAACGGCATTGACCAAGAACGTCCTTCAGGATGGGTCCGCGGCGGCCAAGAGCCTGATCCCTTATGGCGATGGGAATGACCCGACTACCGGCAAGGACTTCTCTGAAGACGTCGGCAATCTGTTGAGTTACAACCCGCAAAAGGCCACGCAACTGTGGAACGAAGCCAAGAAGGAACTGGGCATCAAGAAGGCCAATCTAGAACTCCTAACGGCCGATACGGATGAACAGAAACATGCCGCACAGTACCTGCAACAACAAGCTCAGAAATACATGCCTGGCCTGACGCTGACGATTAAGTCCATGCCGTTGGCCCAACAGATTGCCAAGGGTTCGGCCGGCAACTTTGACATCGATTTGGATGGCTGGACCACCGACTGGCGGGATCCATCCGACTTCTTACAGATGGCCGATGGAACCAGCTCCGTTAACTTCACGAAGTGGGACAACGCCCACTTCACCAATCTAATGAAGAAGATTGATGACACGTCCGCCTACACGACCCAGCAACGGTGGGATCTGATGAAGCAGGCCGACAAGTACGTGACCCAACAAGCGGGTCTGGTTCCTCTGTATCAACAAGCCAAGGCGCACCTGGTCTCCGATCAAGTCGGTGGCTTAAAGTACACCATGATGACGGATGCGCAGTACAAGTACGCTTATTGGAAGTAGTCACAAAGATTCAGCCTATCCCGTGAGTGTTCGCCCCGAGAGACCCCACTCACCATTACCAACCCCTATCTAGAAAGTCGTCCTGTAGACCTGCAGGGCGGCTTTTTTTAGTGGTTATCGATAGCGAAATAGTTGTACCAGAAAACTAATCAGCTAGCCGATGGTTTATGTTACTATGAAATTAAGGTGGATCTCGGGGAACCGTTTCGGCGGCTGATTTGGGGGAACGTTGGTCATCGCCAACGGCAAATCGGCTACTGAATGGGGTAGGTCCAGCCGGAAGGAGGCTGCGCAGTGCGTTTTCGAAGAATCTTGCGAGACCAAGTTGTGCAAACAGTTGATCTATTGGAAATCTTTCTGTGTTTGATGGTTCCAGTCATCGTGGTGAAAGGGGTATTAGATTACCTCGCCCAGGGGCAATTATTTTGGCTGGACTACATTATCTTATTGGCAAAGAGTGTGGTGGGGTTCATTGGGCTATCTATCCTGTGCGACCTCTTCGAAGTGGCTCGTCGCTACCGATCACGCTGAATGGTTAACGGTGGGGTCTCTGAGATCCCGCCGTTTTTTAAGCCGGAAAGTCTAAACCAATCTTGCGTTGGAGGGGCTTACTCGTCTTCCTGTGCGGTTGTTTGGCCGTAATAGTCACAGCTTCCTGACGAAAGGCCTGATCGGAAACGCGGGTTCGCACGGGCACCGTGAACGTCACCTGGGTGTGTTGGCGGCTCATGCGATGATAGATCTTCCCCCGGAACTTAAGCGTGACGCGACTGTGTTGGGGGACCTTTACGGTGGGGTGCCAGCCCTTTTGGTGAGCCGGCGTTTTAGCAGCCGCGAGAAGGGGCTTCTTCGTGGCGTAGCGCTTGGCGGAGATTTTCTTAGTCAGATGACCATTGGTGACCTTAAACGTCCCGTAACCGCGAAATTTAACGTTAAATTGCTGATGCTTGGTAGGATTCGTGGTCTTGGCCAGCGTTTGGCCCTTGTAGGTGACCTTGAGGGTCTGGGCGCGGGCGGACTTAACCTTAAGGTGTAGGCGGTGCGTATGGCCATTATAGCGGGCCTGAGTGACGGTAAATGTGGGACTAGCAGTGCTGGCTTTCAACGTGAAACCGGCGGCCAGACCGGCAATGACTAAGGCAGCGAGGACACCCAGCGTCAGTTTATTCATAAACGAACCTCCCGTAATTTAGTTCCCAGATTACGGAAATTAAGCGCCTAAGTCAACGTTTAGCCACTTTATACATCAAATTGGATACAATTCCCCTTATACTGGCGGCTAAAGGCGCTAAAAAATGGCTACCCATCGCTGTATGATTGAGTAGCCGTTGCAAAGTTAGTGAAGCATATCTTCTGTATAAATAGCGTGATCCGACACGTGTTCAAATAGTTCATGGCCATTGTTGTCGTGCGTATCGACGAACATGCCCTGCCCGTCATTGATGACGTAGTAGTTGCCGTTGGCATTCTTCGCCAGCATCACCACGAGGGGCTCGTGTTTCGGCAAGATCTCACTGTCGGCCACTGCCATGGCCGTGGTGCCCCCTTGCGTGAAGACGATGGTCTTTCCAGTTTTTCCTTTAAAGTGGTGGTCAATGCGTAGCGTTTGGGTGGTGTAATAATTCTTCGGCGCCTTGTGGTGGCTCACGCTCTTGGTAATCTCGCCCTCGACGATGACGCTGGCGGCCTTCTTCAAATTCTGAATGCCCGTCAGGCCGTTGCTGTAGTCCTTGACGTGGTCGACCTCCAGCTCCGGCTTAGCGGCAGTCGTCAGCGCGGCACGCGTCTTAGCGGGGGTACTGTAAGCTTTGCGGGCACCGCGGATGTCGCAGTTTCGAATCATGTATTTACGATTGGTGGGCCCCATGACGCTGAGCGCCCCGGCACTGTTATGGGCCAGGCCGAGGCCGTGACCGAGTTCATGAATGGCCACGTTGGCGCGCTGGGCCTTCGTGTATTTGTATTTCTTTAGGACACTACGGTTGAGGTACATGCCGGCGCCGGTCTGATGGCCCTTAGAATCGAAGGACTTGCCATTGTAGGCCATCCCGGTTGCATTGGTCCAGATCCCGGTCTTCTTGCTGACGGTGGTGACGTAGGACCGGGAACGCTTATTCTTGGTCGAGGACCACGTGAAGACCTTGGTCTTGTTCCAGGCTTGTTGGGCCGTACGCCAGATTGACCGGTAGTAGCTACTGGTTGATTTGGTATAGTAGCTGGCCCGTTTGGTGGCGTAGCGGTACTTGCTGATGGGCGTGGGACTCTTGGTCGCCGCGGCCGCGGAAACGGGCCCTAGCAGGGCGAGACAGCCCAGCAACCCCAACAAAACTTTCTTCATTAAACACCAATCCTCTCCAGCTAAACGTGCAGGTAACCATTTTGACGAAAAAACAGTCACTAAATAGTCCAATCAACGTACCATTTAAGCGTAGTCCCAACTGGGCGGACTGTCTAGCTTTTTTTTCGCCATTTTAGCTTTGCGCGATTAAGGTGGTGTGAGGCCTCTTGGGTTCCGGGCATTCGATATGAATAAACATGAGTAAAACGGATATTTATAACTTGAAGACACAAAAAAATCAGCAACCACGAAGATGTCTTCGTGAAAGCTGATTAGTAGTTATGGGCAGTCAGGGGATCGAACCCTGGACCCACGGATTAAGAGTCCGTTGCTCTGCCAGCTGAGCTAACTGCCCATGTGATTAAGTTGTTGCTGTTGTATGTCTTCCATATCAACGAGAACTATCATATCATGAGGATAGGGGGTGCGCAACCCCTTTTCGAAAAAAAGTTGATTTTTATTCAAAATAACTGGGTATTTTGTCAGAAATAAGGAATCGGGAATCCCGGTTTCACGCGGATTATCATTATTTTTGTAGCGCGTAAAATTTTTTCAACTTTTTTTCGAAAAGATTCAAATTAATCGCTATTTCGGCGGACAGCTAGCAGTAAGACCGGCAAAAAAAACAGAACTTTTTTTGAAATTCCGCTAAAATCACCGTTTTCCCAAACGAACGCGGTCAATAACGGTCGCAAATTTGGTCGAATCCCAAATCTGTGGAACCGGATATTGCGGATTACCCTCCGCTGCGGCTCCGGCGGCCAAGGCGGGGATATCGGCTTCTTGAATTTGAGAAAGATGGTCCGGTAAATCAAGGTCAGCGTGCAGGCGGTCAACGGCCGCCATAAATTGGTGCGCACACTGGGCGTCATCCGTTGCGGTCAGGCCAATGGTTCGACCCAGCGCCGCTAATGCTGGCACCACGCTATCACCAAACGCGGCCATGACGACGGGGAGAATGACCGCGTTGGCTAGACCGTGGGGCACATGATAGCGACCGCCAATACCGTGGGAAATGGCGTGTACATAGCCGACATAAGCACTAGAAAAGGCAATGCCCGCATCGTGACTAGCGATGAGCATCCGTTCACGTGCGACGAGGTTGCTGGGATCTTGGTAGGTGGCTCGTAGATAGCCAAAGACCAAGCTTACGGCGTGGCTGGCGTGTTCTCGGGCCGACCGCGATCCAAACTTATTGGTGTAAGCTTCAATGGCATCCATGCCAGAATAGGCGGTCATTTTAGCGGGAAGCCCCGTTAAAAGTTGCGGATCAAGGATGGCGACTTTCGGAATTAAGAATAGGTCATCAATCGGATATTTCCGGTGAGTCTGTGTATCGGTAATTACGGCACCGGCGGAAACTTCAGAACCAGAACCCGCAGTTGTGGGAACAGCAATGAGTAACGGAAGGGGACGATGAATCTTCATCGTTCCCGTCATGGACTGAATAGATTGACGTGGACGAACCAGCCGGGCACCAGTCACTTTAGCACAATCCATCACGGAACCACCACCGACAGCAATTAGGGCTTGTGCGCGTTGGTTAGTCGCCGCTTGCAGACAGGCTTCGATGCAAGCGATGTCTGGATCTGGTTTAACGTCTGCGAAGTAAGCATAGTTCACACCAGCTGCGGTTAAGGCGTTGAAGAGTGGGTCCAGAGATTTACGCCGAATAAATCCGGGGGTGGTGACGACTAATACGCGTTCAACGTGGTGCTGTTGGAGAATGGTGGGAATCCGTAACACACTGTTGGCACCGGAAATCGTCGTTGGTTGGAAACGACGCTGTAAAGGTTGCGATAAACTCACGGCAAATTGCTGTGAACGATAAAACCAGGTCGACATCGAAAGACGCCTCTCAGTAAGGGACGGTTCACAAATTAAACGTAGTGTAGGCTTACCAGGTAGTACTGTCAATTAATTGGTTCGGTCGTTCAGGTGGCCAGTGGTAGTCGGCAAACGTTGACTTAATTGAAAAGTAATCGTCATCAAAATGTAAGAGTCCCGAATCACCAGGTAAATCGCTCGGCTTTTTCATGAAAATAACGTATGCTAATAGCCATAATTATGAGTTTTGTTCAGTAATCAGCGGTATTTCCCGAGAAATATCCGGTTAAAACAACCTTAAATCCTTGATAGACTAGGACTGAAAGAAACTTCATGATGTGTTATAATTCAAGTAGCGTTGTTTTCCCGTCACTGGAAGTCTCTCAGGACGGGCAACGCACCTGAAAAATTAGGGTCAGTGACAACGACTGACCCACTATTCCTTGACTTTAAACGATCAACATAAAACCGTACCAAAATCGTAGTGGCCCCATTGACGATGGTAGTTTGACATCCAATGGCTGGCCTGCCGGTAATCCTGCAATTACCGGATCGGACTGTATTTCCCTTTAAGGAGGAAATTTTTAATTATGCCTAAAAAAATTCTAGTTGTCGATGATGAAAAGCCTATTACAGATATTATGAAGTTTAATTTGGAAAAAGAGGGTTACGAAGTGGACGTCGCCTACGATGGTGAAGCCGCCATTCAACAGGTTGAAGACGGGAACCCCGACCTCGTCATCCTCGATTTAATGTTGCCTAAAGTAGACGGCCTGGAAGTCGCCCGTGAGATTCGTAAGAAGCATGACATGCCAATCATTATGGTCACGGCCAAGGACTCCGAGCTCGACAAGGTTCTGGGTCTGGAATTAGGGGCCGACGATTACGTTACTAAGCCGTTCTCTAACCGGGAACTGGTAGCCCGGGTGAAGGCCAACTTGCGGCGGCAGAACACGGCCGCGCACGCCCAACCGGAAGAACCCGAGAACCAAGACATCGAGATTGGTGATTTAACCATCCATCCCGAAGCGTACTCCGTGTCTAAGCGGGGAGCCAACATTGAATTGACCCACCGTGAATTTGAATTGTTACATTACTTAGCGCAACACATCGGTCAAGTGATGACCCGAGAACACTTGTTGCAAACGGTCTGGGGCTATGACTACTTCGGCGATGTTCGGACCGTGGACGTTACGGTGCGGCGCCTGAGAGAAAAGATCGAAGACAGTCCCAGCCACCCTACTTGGTTAGTGACGCGGCGTGGGGTTGGTTACTATTTGCGTAACCCCGATTCTGATCAAGCTTAGCTAGCGGGGAACCGCTAAATCTCGCATTGGAGGAGTATGTGACTTCGTGAATAGTAAAATTAAATTTTTCCAGTCGATTCACTTTAAAATCGCGCTGGTCTTCGCGCTACTCCTATTGCTAACGCTGGAGATCGTGGGTGCCGTGTTCGTCCGGCAGCTGGAACGTCAAAACTTAAACACGTTTAAATCCCAACAGGTCGTGCAGACGTACATCGTCAATCGCCTGTCGGACGAGCTGTCGACCACGAATACCACCAAGGCCGATAAACAGATTAAATCGACGCTGTCGGAGATTAACAACACCAATAATGCCCAGATTAGGGTGATTGACAACAAAGGAACCATTCGTGGGACCAATGAAGCCGATAACCAGGGGATCGTTGGTCAGAAGACCACCGATAACAACATTAAAAATTCAATCTACAATAACCGCGACGTGGTCCGCACCACGTACAATTCGCAGAATAATAGTCGCTACTACACGACCATTACGCGCCTGATTCGCACCCAAGGAAATAACAGCGAATTAGTCGGGGTTATTTACATGCGGTCGAGCCTAGACTCGGTCTATCAAAATATTAATCAAATCACGCTGATCTACGTCTCCGCAACGTTTGTGGCGATTATCTTGGGTCTGGTGATGGCCATTATTATTTCCCGGGCAATTACCCGACCAATCGATGAAATGAAGAAACAAACGCTACGCATTGCCAGAGGGGACTACTCTGGGCATGTGCGGGTCTATGGAACCGATGAACTGGGGCAATTGGCCAGTGCCGTCAACAACCTGTCCGTGCGCGTGGAAGAGGCGCAGGAGTCGACCGAGTCCGAGCGACGGCGGCTAGACTCCGTGATGTCCCACATGACCGATGGGGTTATTGCCACCGATCGGCGCGGGAACGTCACGATTATTAACGAAACGGCCGCCAGTTTCCTGGATACGGAAACCGACAGTGCCGTGGGGAAATCCATTCTGGACCTGCTGGCGATTCGCGATGACTATACGTTGCGCGAACTGCTGGAAGATCCGGACGATTTAGTTTTGGATTTTTCAACGAAAGAACACGACTTAATTCTTCAAGCCTACTTCTCTTTGATTCAGCGGGAGTCTGGCTTTATTTCCGGGCTGGTCTGTGTGCTCCACGATGTCACGGAACAGCAGAAGATTGACCAGGATCGGAAACAATTCGTTTCCAACGTGTCCCATGAGCTACGGACGCCGCTGACCAGCGTGCGGGCGTATATCGAGTCCCTGTCCGAAGGCGCTTGGAAAGATCCCGAGGTTGCGCCGCAATTCTTGAAGGTCACCCAAGAGGAAACGGACCGGATGATTCGGATGATTAATGACCTGTTAACCTTGTCACGGATGGATTCCGGGACACAAAAGGTTGACTTGGAAATGGTGAACTTAAACGAGCTGTTCAACTACGTGTTGGACCGCTTTGACATGATGCTCAAGCAGGATGACCGGCCGGAAAAGACCTACACGATCAAGCGGGACTTTACCAAGCGCGACCTGTGGGTGGAAATCGATACCGATCGGTTTACCCAAGTTCTGGATAACCTGATGAATAATGCCATCAAGTACTCGCCCGATGGTGGGGTCGTGACCTGCCGGCTGCTGGAGACGCACAACAACGTCATTCTCAGCGTGTCTGACCAAGGCTTAGGGATTCCTCGCGCGGATATTCCACGGATCTTTGATCGCTTCTACCGGGTTGATAAGGCCCGTTCACGGGCACAAGGTGGGACTGGCCTGGGATTAGCTATTTCCCGGGAAGTGGTCCAGTTACTCGGTGGCCGAATCTGGGTAGACAGTCGTGAGGGACGGGGGTCAACGTTCTACATTTCCCTACCTTACAAGCCGTATGAAGAGGAGGATCTTTGGGATGAAGATAACTAAAGCCCTCTTACCACTCGGATTAGCCGTGGCGGTGACCGTCAGCGTGGTGTTGTCCGCGATGATCTGGACCAACCCGGCGCAGTACGAGCGGAACCGCCAACGCAGTTCGAATACGCCCACCACGGAGCTGAGTACCCGGCCGCAAAAGGACGTATACCTGCCAACCCAGGTCGTTTACAGCGATCCGCAGGGCAAGCAGGAGCTGTTGAACAACCGGAAAGTTAACCTGACCACGGAGTTGCGCGAGGCATTGACCAAGTGGCAGTTTAGTCGAGTTAACCGGGTGCGGGTATCCTCGAAGCACGCCTACATGCAGTATTTGACGCGCAAGAGTAGCCTGCTCCTGTCGTACGCCAGCCCCATCAACGTGAAGATGTTCAACACCGTCTTTGGTAGTCAACTGAATAGCCAGTCGACGCAGTTTTCGCGGATCTTGGTGCCGTTAAACGACCGGGACCACATCTATCTGTTAGACGACAAACGACAGGATGTCTATCAAGTGACGGTTAAATCCTCGGATACCGCGGCGATTCGGAAGATTATGAAGGAAAACCTCTTCCGGATTAGCGTTAAGATGGCCTGGCTGAGTAATTCGGCCACGGCCTACGTGACGTCGAACATTACGGTGCCATCCTACAGTTATTTGGTCAACCAGCAGTCGACCGATTACTTCACTACGCGCCTCTTAAATAAAGGGGAGTCCACGAATGTGTCGGCCAAGAAGACCAAGGATAGTACCATCTATAGCGACGGCGCTTCTCGACAGTTGACCGTGTACAATAAGCAGGGGACGGCGCTTTATGAAGACTACAGTGCGCTCCAATCCTCGTTGAACTTCAGTCAGGCGCTCAAGGCCAGTTATTCTGCTGTGAAGACCATTGGGATTCCCATGGAAAACTTGCGGTATTACGGGTACAGCGCGAAGAATTCGACGGTGACCTACCGGAGCTTCGTGGAAGGCTTCCCCATCTTTAATCAGAGTAACTACGGTGCCGCGCGGATTCAGATGTTATCGCAGGGCGTGCGCCGGTATAATTTCTCCTTGTACAGCCTGCAGGTCCCGGTGCCAACCGATAAGAAGTCGGTCTCGTTGCCCGGGACGCAAGCCGTCATTGATCAACTGGTTGCGGCGGGGTACGATAAGTCTAAAATCAGTAGTCTTCAGGTCGGCTATCAGTGGCTGACGTCCACGTCGTCGGATAAGGTGGTTAACCTGACGCCAACGTGGTACGTCCACTATAACGGGAGCTGGAGGACCTATACGCAACTGTTGAAGCAACAGCAATAGTCTGGTGAAAGGAGGGGCGGTCCGGCATGGATTTTCGACGGATTGAGTGGCTATTCTTAGTCGCGTTTATCGCAATTGATATCTTTTTATTCGCGGCGTTTCAACACGACACAACGGGACAAACGGATGCGACCACGAGTCGCTCGGCGGATAGCGATACCACCATCATTAAGGAAATGCGCACCGACGATATCAAGTTCGGAACGCCCTCCAAGAAGAGTGGCGAGGGCTACTACGTTTCCACCAGTAATGATGATAGTATCAAGAGTAGCCTGACGTCGCTGTCGGATCAGACGGTTCGTTACCAGTCGGATGGGACGATTACCTCGACCTTCAAGACGGCGATTACCGGCGTGGATACCGCGCATCCGGACAAGGCGTTGGATACGGTGGTCGGGAATACGGCGCTGATTCTCAATGGGAGTCAGTATAAATACAATCAACAATTGTCCAGCCGCAACACGGTGGTCTATACGCAACGGGTCACGGATGGTCAGATTTATTCCAAGTACGGTGAGATTCGCTTCAGCCTAACCAATACGGGAACCGTCACCGGCTACACGCAGGGCTACCTGACGGACGTCACGACCTTGCGGGAAAAGACCGAAACCATTTCCGAACGAAAGGCGTTAATCTGGTTGTACCAGTACAATCAGATTGCTAATAATACCAAGATTGTGTGGACCAAGCTGGCATACACCCGCTACTTTAACTTAAAGAACAGTAGCGTGTATATTCCGACTTGGGTCATCGCGGTCAAGGCCAATAGCGGTAGCAACGCCGGCGTCTTACAGCTGAAACACGTCAACGCCTTTACGGGGGCCATCTTGACCTCGGACAGCAACGTCAAGACCGTCAGTGGTTCGGCAACAACTAGCGATTAAGGAAGGCGGCTTAGGCCGTCTTTTTCATTGGGCGCCAGTAAAATAATAATAAGTTACAAGTCCGCTGAAATGCGGTATCATAACGGTATTGAATTTAAGGAGAGGTCGAATGGATTTGCGGACGGAAACAGCAACAGCAGATGATTTGCGGATCAGTGTGTTATCCAGTGGAAGCACGGGTAACGTCTGCTACGTGGAGAGCCCCAACGAACGGATCATGATTGATGCCGGGTTGAGTGGCAAGAAGATTGAGAAATTAATGGGCGACATCGACCGGAAGATGCAGGACGTCAACGCCCTGTTGGTCACGCATGAGCATTCGGACCATCGGCAGGCCGTGGGGATTTTAGCGCGGCGCTATGCCCAACTCGATGTCTATGCCAACCAGGGGACGTGGGATGCCATGAGCTCGAAGATTGGCAAGGTGGATCTGGCGCAAAAGCACCTGTTCGCGCCGGATACCGTCCAGACGTTTGGTGACATTGACGTGGAAAGTTTCTCGGTGTCCCACGATGCTGCGGAACCTCAATTCTATGCGATTCACTATCACGGGAAAACCTTCGTGATTCTGACGGATACCGGCTACGTGTCGGAGCACGTGGAAGGCGTGATTGCCGACGCGGACGCCTACCTGTTGGAATGCAATCATGATGTGGAAATGCTACGGATGGGCGAGTACTCGTGGCCATTGAAGCAACGCATCCTGGGCGACAAGGGTCACCTCTCCAACGAGGAAGGTGCCGATGCCTTGATGGATGTGTTGGGCAACCGGACCAAGAAAATTTACCTGGGCCACCGCAGTCTGCACAATAATATGCAGTCGCTGTGTCATCTGACCGTGGCCTCCATGATGGAGAACCGCGACTTCGGGGTGGGTCATGACTTCCAGTTAATCGATACCAACCCGGAAGAGGCCACGCCGTTGGTCGCTTTATAAAGAAAACGTAAACTTTAGGACTTCGGCAAGTATTTGTCGAAAAAAATTCACACAATCCAGCTATTATAAGAGTTATCAAAAAATGGCGGTTGGTGGCCTGATGCCCTGACCGACGAATGAGGAGGGTTAGCGCGTTTTTGCGCAATGCTATGGATAACAACAATAATCAAAACAATCAAGCTAATGATAATAACCAGGCAACACCAACACCCACGCCGGAACCCCAACCACGGAAGCGGCGGGGCGGACTGACCTTAACCAAGGTGGCCGTGACCGCGGCCGTCGCCGGCTTACTCGGTGGCGGGGTCGCTTACGGTGGGATTAATTACATTAATAATAGTGGTATTAATGATACGGCCGTGCCTAGTGGCAGTAATTCCACGGGCAACACCAAGACCTCGAACGTGACGGTCAATGTTTCCACGCAATCGACCAAGGCCTTCAACAAGGTCAAAGGGGCCATGGTCTCCGTGGTCAACCTGCAGAAGCAGAATAGTAGTAGCAGTACGCTGGGGCAATTGTTCGGGGAAAGTTCGTCCTCGGACTCCAGCAAGTCTAAGTCAGAATTGGAAGAGGCTTCGGAAGGTTCCGGGGTGGTTTACAAGAAGGATGGTAATACCGCCTACATCGTGACCAACAACCACGTGGTCTCCGGTTCCTCGGCACTGCGGGTCGTGACCAGCTCGGGTAAACAGCTACAAGCGAAGTTAGTCGGGAAGGATTCCGTGACCGACTTGGCCGTCTTGAAAGTTAACGGCGCGGACCTGAAGACGGTGGCGTCGTTCGGGGATTCCGATAAGATTAAGGTCGGCGAGACGGCCTTGGCGATCGGGTCACCGCTGGGTAGCCAGTACGCCACGTCCTTGACGGAAGGGATTATTTCCGCCAAGAAACGGACGATTGAAACCACGAACTCTGCTGGGACGCAGACCGGGAACGCCACGGTTATTCAAACCGATGCTGCGATTAACCCTGGGAACTCCGGTGGGGCGCTGATTAACGTCGGCGGTCAAGTCGTGGGGATTACCTCGTCGAAGATTGCCAGTGATGCCGAGGGGACTAGCGTTGAGGGGATGGGCTTTGCCATTCCGTCGAACGAAGTCGTCAACATCATCAATCAGCTGGTCAAGAAGGGTAAGGTCGTTCGGCCGGCACTGGGCATTACCTACGTGGATCTGGCCAACGTTTCCAGTGCGCAACAGAAGTCGGTGCTGAAGCTGCCATCTAGCGTGGATGCTGGGGTCGTGGTCATGAGCGCTTCGTCCGGTTCACCGGCGAAGAAGGCGGGCTTGTCCAAGTACGACGTCATCACGGAGCTGGGCGGTCACAAGATTTCCGACCAATCAACGCTGCGGGACATTCTCTACAAGTACAAGTTGAACGACACCGTGTCGATGACGTATTACCACAACGGTAAGAAGCAGACGACGAAGGTGAAGCTGACCGAAAGCAGCTCGCAACTGAAGAGCACTACCAGTACTACCGAAAACTCAGAAAGTTAGGCAAAATGAAAGCGGTCGTTGGATTTTTCCAGCGGCCGCTTTTTTCGTATGATAAACTATTCAATGAAAAGCCGAAGTTTAAGGTCGGCTGAAGTTAAATGAAAACGTACCCGGTGGTTGGCTGGCCGAACGAACTAACTGTGAAGACCAGTCGTAATTCAGGCCGAAAAATAAGTGAAATTATAGCTGTGGATAACTTGGGGGATAAACACCGGGTGTGGGTAGTGGAAAAGTTGTGAACAGGTCTGGAACGGCAATGAGAGCGGTGTAAAAGTTATCCACAGGTGCTGGGGATAACTGTGGATAGAAAAACTTGGTGGTCGGATGATGGCTTCAAAACGTTGGCGCCATGCGGATTGTAAGCGGAGCTGGCGAACGTCCGTTTCGTTTCTGACCGGTGGATAACTAAATAGGGATTGACGTTTTCGCAAAAAATAGATGTCGTAGGTCCTTACCGATTTACCCCCAATATCTAGGAAATCAGGTTGTCCACCTGTGGATAACTTTGTGGACAACCTGTGTACAGGAGGATAATTATGAACATCAAATTTGTCGTGGTTGGGAAGTTGAAGGAAAAGTATTTCAAACAGGGAATCGCGGAGTATGCCAAGCGGCTCTCTCGTTTCTGTAAATTTACCATCGTGGAGGTCCCCGATGAAAAGGCGCCGGAAAATCTGTCGCAGGCGGAGATGGACCAGGTCATGGCGGCGGAGGGCGAACGCATCTTGAGTAAGATCAAGGACCGCGAGTACGTCTACGCACTGGCCATCCTGGGCAAGGAGCGCTCGTCGGAGGAGTTCGCCCAGGAAATTAAGGACCTGACCACCTACGGCCACTCGGATATCACCTTCGTCATCGGCGGCTCGCTGGGCTTAACGCCGGCGGTCCTGAAGCGCGCGGACACCCAGATTTCGTTTGGCCGCTTCACGCTCCCCCACCAGCTGATGCGGCTGGTGTTGACGGAGCAGGTTTACCGGGCGTTTATGATTAATGAGGGGAGTCCGTATCATAAGTGATGGGGATTAGATTGAATCTTTATGGTAGAAGTGTCTAGAAAGGATTGGTTAGTTTGAAACTTAAGCATTTGATTGAATATGTTAAAAATAATTATCCAAGTAAAAATTCAAATAAATTTGAAAATGAGAAATTCAAAGACAATGAAACCGTTTCGATATTGTCAGCTGGGCTTAATACCGTAGATAATAAACGATTATTTCTGAACGATAAATTTGTTTCCAATGGATCGGCGGGAATAAGTAGGTGGGCAATTGTTCCATGGATTGCATTGTTTGACATAAATATAACTAGTAGTGCAAAAGAAGGATTTTACATCGTTTATTTATTTTCAGCGGATTTAAAATATGTTTATTTATCGCTTAACCAAGGGTGGAGTTTCTACCAAGATACATATGGAAAAAAAGAAGGTTTAAAAAATGTAAGGAAAGTATCAAGTTATTGGCAAAAATGCTTAAATAGTCGGACAGATAGAATGTCTGATGGTGGAATTGATCTACACGCGTCTGAATATAAGGGAACGACTTTACCACTAGGGTATGAACAAGGAAATATTTTAAGCATTCAGTATGATCTTGATAATCTGCCGGAGGATGACCGGTTAGTCGGTGATTTATTAGATATGAGAAATGTTTTGAAAGAGTTGGAGAGAAAACTATTATTACCAGAGGAATTGAGTTCTTCAATCCTATATATTCTAAAGAAAGGTGAACTAGAAGACTCTGATACTAAAACTAATTTGGAACATCAAAAACAAAACAAAGAAATTTTTTCTAATGAACAAGAAATGTGTAAAACCGGGTTACCACAAAATGGACTACCTCACAAAGTAGTGGGTAAACTTCAGAGGGATATTGATTACGGTGCAAGGGAACGGTATGACGCCAAAATAGGATTTATTGGTGAACTGTTGGTAGTGGAATATGAAAAGGCAAGATTAAAAAGGGAAAGTAGAGGTGATTTAGCTAAGGTTGTTGAACAAGTGTCAAGAACACAGGGAGATGGGTTGGGTTATGATATTCGATCATATACGAAGGACGAAGAACCAAGATTTATTGAGGTGAAGACAACTCAAGGTGATATTAATACGCCCTTTTATTTAAGTAGAAATGAGATGGAAGCGTCAAATAGGTATGGTAACGCCTACGAGTTGTTTAGAGTCTATGATGTCATGGATAATAAAAGATTTTATACAGTGGCTGGACCATTGGAAAAAAGTTTGGAAACGACAGTACAATCATATAAGGCGCTGCCACGTGTTACTCGATAGTTGGGTAGAGAGTATCCTTGCATTGTCAGACAGCTTCTCCAGCTGGTTTTCAAGAGCAGATGGATTAGTGCAATTGGTTTGTTCATGAGTTCTAGCCCGATTCGTCCTAATAATAGCTTCACCCACCCAATCAAAATTAACTAAAACGGCGCTCCGCAGTCCATCCCGACTACGGAGCGCCGTTACTATCCTAAATCATCTTAATCTTGTCCATCAACTGCTCAATCGTAATTCCCTGAAGGTAGGCGACTGTCTGGGATTCGACGTCCCCAAGAATACTTTTAAACATGTCCTGGAATCTGACCTTGTCCTTCTCGGTCCACGACCACGTAGATATTGGCCAGCGTGATGTCTTACGGCAGTGTAGCGAGACCAGCCCCTAGCTACGGTTTTCTATTGAAAAATTACCACTAGATCTCAGCACGATTATTTTAATATATAACTAAACAACTTGGTTAATGTTATTATAAAATACATATGGAGTTCATAAGTTATTCACACTTCGTTGCTATTCTAAAATCATTCAAAAAGAGGACAGCTCGCACCCCATAGGAGACGGAGGATTACCGCATGAAGAAGATAATACGAGCGATTATGATAGTGGGATGTTTTTTGGGATTGGCGTCATTGCTACGGATTCACGCGCAGCAGCGAGAAGATGTGATTCAGACGGCGGTTCTCCAGGACCGAACGGGGACGGCGGTTAAAGAGGTCACGAGCCATCAGCCGCAAGCCTTACAGATGGCGCTGACCGTTAAGTTACCGGCAGGGGAGACGTTACTGACGTTAGCCGATCAGGACAATGTAAAGTTTAAAGTCGGCGACATCACTGACCTTCAGTCCGAAGAGGACATTACAGCGCGGGTCGATCAACAGCATCAATTATTGTTAAAAAATGCTCAAAATGAGTCGCGTGAGGTCGAGGTCATCGTCCCGTTGACCATCGCCGACCCGCTACTTCTTTCTAGTTTACAACTCGAACTCCAAGTCGCCGATTCGGTGGAAACCTTCACCCTCCCCGAGGTCGCGGTAATTGCGACCGACACCGAGGAAGCGGTTAAGGAGTCGACGAAAGACGCTTCAAAGGAATCTTCAAGAAAGTCCGACAAGGCGTCCAGTCAGCAGCGACCAGCCGATTCGGCAAAGGACACAACGACCAAGGATTCCGTCGCTAAAGAGGTGACCACTAAGGACGATGCCAAAGAGTCAACCACTTCAAGCGATAACCAGACTGCTGAAAGTAAGCAGCCAAGTTCGCAAACCAATGGGAATTCATCATCCAAGCAGGCGACGAAGACTAGCGAGTCAACGACCAAACAAGCGGCGAGTGACGAGATAGCCAAGGTAGCGAGTGCTACGCAAACGAAGGATTTACAACGACTGGCGTCCATCAAGTCGGCGTTAGCCAGCGAAGAAATCCCCGTTCACCGGGCGCAGATCCAGATGGAAAGCTGGTCGGATGAGTTGATTATGGGTGGCACGATCTTGGATAAAGATGTCACGCTCTACGAAAAGAAATTGGGAGAAGACCAAAATATTAAAGTAGGTGGCTATTACGGTGGTACCAATTTCAACAACTTTGAGACGCGTTACCACTCGTCTTACCTGCAAAAAAATGGTGGGGAAAAGGCCTACGCCATTGCAATTAATGGGCAGCCAACTTTAAACGAAACCGACACCATAGAAGTCTACTATCCCAATGTTGGCGCGTATACCACGTCAACCACGGCGGAGACGCCGACGGAACAGATGGGCGTTCTCATTCAGATTTCAAACCTTAAGTACCATGAAAAGATTGGGAAAGAAAATGCTGGACGAGCCTACTTTGACTTCTCCAACAATTTCTACTCCGGCATGGTGTACAACGGCATTTACGAGTTTGACCTCGACATGACGTTTACCGATGCCGAGGAGATGAAAGCCCTACGCTTCCCCGAAAAGAATGCTCAAGACGACTATCGGACGCACTTCACGTTCGGGTCGTTGAATGGTAATGCGTCTGGTCAACACGAATGGGCCGGTACCCGGTCGGACTTGCCAGGAAAATTGGCGCCCAATGCCCTAATTAAAGACGATGGCAATGGTTGGTATGAAGGCATTGGTATCGGCGTAACCCCGGAGGAAGACCACAGTGGTGATCAATACTGGGGCGACTACCTCGGTTCCAGCGACTACGAACTAGGCGCGGTGTCCTTCCCGATGGTTGGGACCACGCAGCTCTTTAAGCTCCGAAGCGAATTCGGCTTCACGTGGCAGTCGTTTTCTAGTGGCTACATCATGCCCCTAGAGCCCGCGGCGCCGCAGAAGACGGTTCATCGGACTAGCGAACTAGGGTCTGAGAACAACAACCTCGATGGCGTAACCATCGACCGGGATGCCGACGACCTCAACAGTTTCTACTACACGATTTATCAACCAACGTACAGCATCCCCAACGAGTCCATCGCCAAGCCGAATGAGATTATCTTCCGCGACCGACTGCCGCAGGGCGTCACCGCCACGAAAGAAAACATTCAGCTGTTCAATACCGATGGTAATCTAATTGACGTCAAAAAAGGCGATATCACCATTTCCGAGGATGGGACGGTCGTTTATCGGCTGTCTGACCAGGAGATTGAGGCGTTGACGTTCGACGGAAAGTCCTTTGCGATTCAACTGAAAGTGACGCTGGCCGATGACTTCGTGGGCGGCCTCAAGAACCGGGCCAGCATCGAGTTTAACTCCGGCGACGAACACACTTGGCGTAAACGTACGAATCGCGTGGTGACACGGTTCTTCCGCGGTTACCCGCATGAATTCCAAAAGATTGATGGCACCACCAACCAGCCACTGACGGGTGCGGAATTCATCGTTCAAAACGCAAACGGCGAGTACCTGACGTTTGATCGGAGCGGCAAGTTTGAAAAAGTGGTGACGGACAGAGCGGCGGCGACCCGGCTAACGGGCGACGACACCGGTAAGCTGAAGGTTACGGGGCTTCCGCGGGGCAACTACACGCTGATTGAAACGCGGGCGCCGGAGGGTTACGTCATTGGCCCAGCCACGAAATTTACCGTGTCGAATCAGGCCCAGAGCACCCCACAACAGATTAAAAACGATCCGTACAGCCTGCCCGTAACCGGGGGGCAAGGCATCTTCTGGTTCATCATCATTGGGCTCACGCTCACCCTATCATCGATTGTCATTTGGCGCACACACCCTAGAAGAGGATAACCCATGAAATTCATTAAAGTACGACAACTATTACTCGCGACCTTCGCCGTTTGTGGCCTGGCCCTTGGTGGCTGTGCCGTGGCTCAGGCTAATGAGGCGCCGAATGCGGTGACGATTAAACTTCACAAGCTGGATAATCGATCGGACGAAACCGAGACGCAGCACGAGGATTCGAACCGGGTGATTGAAAACACTGGGGAGGAATTGACGAAATTCTCGGATGGCGTGAGCGTGACCCCCTACGATGCCCAGAAACTGGAGGCCGTGACCTTTGGGATCTATGACCTGACGGCATTTCTGGCAGATAAGCAGGTCGTGAGTGGTCAGACCTCCGCCGAAGAGTTTGAAAAGGTTCGCGACGACGTGATTGCGGAGATTGTCGGTGATAAGACCGACCCGGCCGAGGTTCTACGGGCACAGAAAGATTTTGTAAAGAAACATAAACTACAGCCGATTCAAACGAAAAAGCTAACCGACTCATCGGGCATCTTAACCTTTACTGGACTGGCGAATAAGGGCTTCTACCTGATTATGGAAACTGAGGCGCCAACCCATCATTTGACGGGGCTCTCGGCGCCCATGATTATCGGGCTACCCCTGTCTAACCGGGCGACCATCCACCTATACCCCAAGAACCTAGTTGCCCGGGACGTGGACCCGGAGATTCACAAGGTCGGGCGTAACCCGGAAAGGCCGACTAGCGGTAAGTATCTAGGACTGGAAGGCGTGAAGTTTACGCTGCAACGGGCGGACGGCAAGGGTGAGTCGCGAGACTTGGTGACGGATAAGGACGGTAACATCGCCTTTGGTAGCCTGGAGGTCGGGACCGAATATGTCCTGACGGAGGCTGACAACTCACGGTATCCTTACTACGACCAGGTAAGTGCCAAGGACCATAAGACAGCGCTGACGTTTACCGTGGACAAGGAAGGAAACGTTAAGGCGAAGGAAATGTTGCCGGACGCCAAGCACTTTGTCATTAGAGGGTCAAAGATTAGCATCTTAAACGACCTGACGCTGGGCGGGGCGAAGTTCAAGAAGGTTGATTCCAAGACCGAAAAAGGACTAGTCGGCGCGAAGTTTAAGGTGCAAAAGGTCGATTCAGATGGGAACATCTTCTGGGCAGTCTTTAACCGTGGGACCTTTGTGAAATGGGTCGACAAAAAAGCTAACGGAACGACGTTGACCTCGGATCAGCACGGAAGATTCCAGTTCAATGGGGTGCCCTACGTGTATGATGGCAAGGTGACGTATAACCTGATTGAAACGCAAGCGCCGGCCGGTTATGCCCTGTTGAAGGAAGCAACTGAATTTGAAATCGATGGTCGGGTGCACCTCGAGACCATTAAGAACCATAGCTACGCGCTTCCGGTTACCGGGGGAATGGGCATTTGGCTATTTCTCCTCATCGGGGGACTCCTGATGGGTGGCGCGGGTTATCTGTACTACCGGCAACGGCGGTCAAGCTAACTTGGACAATTAGAGAAGGGAGGGCTCCCGATGCGCAAATGGCTGGTGATCCTACTGGGATGTTTAGGTCTGGGCGTGATTGGCTATCCGGCTGCCAGTAACTTGGTCACCGGGTGGCGTCAGCAGGGGGTCCTGGTGGCCTACAAGAATCAGCTGAAAACGGCGAGTCGGGACCATCGACGAGCCCTTCAGCGGTCCTTACAACGGCAAACCACGGCTACGGGGATGGCGGTTATCGACCTGTTTAAGACCGAGACGACCCGTTTCATGGAAACCACGCCGCTAGCATTGGTGGCGATTCCCAAAATCGATGTGGAACTTCCCGTGTTTGTCGGGACCAGCGATGCGGTGCTCCAGAAGTATGCGGGACTGGTCCACGGAACCGATGTCCCCCAGGGCAAACGCAATCAGCATAGCCTGATTACCGCGCATCGTGGGGCGCCCAATGCCATCCTCTTCACGGATCTTCCGCGGTTGAAACGTGGCGACCGATTTTACCTGAAGAATGCTTACGGGCTGATGACCTACGAGGTAACGACCATTCGGACCGTCAAGGCGACTACGCGTCAGCCGGTTCTCCGCTCGGCGGCCAAGAATCAGGTGACACTGATGACCTGTACGCCGTATATGATTAACACCCATCGCCTGTTGGTGACGGGGGAAAGAATTCCCAACGCTACCCAGACGATTCCCAAGGGCAAGTTTGTCTGGGACTGGTACAAGATTGGTTTGCTGGTGTTGGCGGGATTATTGCTGATTGGCGGCGCATGGGCGGCTTACCGTCGCTATCGCCGGGCGAAGGAGGGAAAATAAATGGCTAAGCGCAAGCGACGATTTAGAAAAAGTTCCCTCTGGTTGCTGGCGATGTTTCTGGTGGGCAGTGGACTGGTGCTCCTCGGGCTGACGCAGAGGTCGTCCATCACGCGGATGGGTGAAACGGCGCTGCGGGGGATGACGGTGGAGAGTGTCCAGCAAGCTAAGCGAACGGCGCAAGGCAAGACGGCGTCGTTTAACTATCAAAAGACAGCCCAGCTGACACCACTGACGGTCGGCGGCTATGGGCTCCGTGAGCTAGTGGGCAACAGCGGCTACGATGGGGCGGTCGGGCAACTCCGCGTCCCGACGGTGGGGTTAGACCTGCCGATTGGCGTTGGCGTGAGCAATGCCGTGCTGGTTCGGGGAGCGGGAACGCTCAAGGCGGACCAGCAGATGGGTCAGGGCAATTACGCGCTGGCGGGGCACTATATGACGGCGAAGCGCCTGCTGTTTTCGCCACTCAAGGGTGTCCGCAGGGGAAATCAGATTTACCTGACGGATAAGCGGCGAACCTACCGTTACCAAGTCACCCGCGTCCAGGTGGTCGATCGCCACCGGATAGAGGTTATTGATGATGTCCCCGGCCAGCGCCTCGTCACCCTGGTGACCTGCGCCTCTGCCAGGCGCGGTGAGCCGAAGCGGCTGGTGGTTCGCGGCGAGCTACAGGCGGTGAAGCGGGTGGCGACTAGGGATTAAACAGAAAGCGTAAAAAGCCATTCTGGTCTGGAGTTGATTCCAGGTCAGAACGGCTTTTTTGGTGGTTGGGTGGGATGAGGAGAGGTGGAAATTGTTTCATGTGAAACAGGGAGGTTTTAGGTGGGGAGAATACTGATTTAAAAAGGCACCTGCAGGGGAGCGCCCCCACATCTGTGGGGAATACCAATCGTGTACGTTTACGTTGGGGCCAACAATAGGATCACCCCCACACCTGTGGGGAATACCGCTGAAAAGCGGTGTGGTTGGGCCTTTTTTTAGGATCACCCCCACACCTGTGGGGAATACCAGGAGGTGTGGTGATATGTAATGCGACGTAAGGGATCACCCCCACACCTGTGGGGAATACACTAAACAATCCTTGTCATACTGGACCTCTGTATTTACAAAATCACTCAGATTAGTCAGTTTGCTCTTACAGCATACAATATTGAGGATAGATTAACAATGAATATGACGAGGCATCATTATAAAGAGTGGTGATGCTTCTAAAAGCTACAGAAGAGATATCATTGGGATGTTTAAATTTGGCGTATGTTGTTATCTAACAAGTCAGGAAGGAACTCAAACAAGTGGGTTTTAGAAAATATGGGATACACTCCGATGGGTTTATTTAATCTTGAAAGGCACCACCCAAAACAAAGAGCTCCCCCTAGCCAGCTAACTAGAGGGAGCCTTGCACTAATACATTTCAAAAAAATTTACTTTCCAGTCGTCCCCAACTCCAACAACCGATGGCGTAGCGCATCGTCGTAGGCCGTCAGGTACAAGCCGTATTTCCCACGCTTCATCAGCACGTTTAATACGTTGGCGATGAAGGTTTTGTATTCTTCCTGGGTGAAATGCCGGTCCTTACGCTTCTTGAAAATCTCCTTGTGCGAATATTTTTCAGGAATAATAGTCATCGTATCCGTCTGCGGGTCGTAGCCAAAGGACGGGCCAATAATCATGCCCACGTAGTTCAAATCGAAACCTTGCAGGGTGTAGATGGTGCCCACCTGCGTGATGGAACCCTCTCGCTTGGCCCAGTGGGTTCGCTGGGGGTCCCATTCGTCCCATGGCAGATTAAAGCTATCCATCTCCACGTTGTGCCGGCCGTCAATCCGCGGGAATCCTGAGGTCGCGACCATCCGACTCATGCCGACTTCCTTATTCCGTTGCTTAATCTTTTCAAACATCGCCCCAGCCGTGTCAAATAGCTTAAATTCGAAGTTGCTATCATCCGGGAAGGGCTTCATCGGCTTCTCGGCGGTCAGATCGTCCATCCAAGCAACCTGGTCATCGTTAGCCACCATCCGATACTGGAAGTTCATACTGAATAATTTATGTGGATGGGAACCAATCGTTTTATAAAGTAAGTCGCGGTCCCAATACATCTTTGACTGGAAGACCTGGTCAAAGTCATAAACGACCACGACCACCTTAGCCAAATTCATCAAGTCCGTCAGTTGATTTTGTCCACGGTAGTGCGCGTAGGGTTCCGACTTGGAATAGAGCAAGTGGGCCTCGTCCACGAAGATGATGTCATACTTCTTATGGTTCTTTTGCGCATAATTGATCAGCGAGGTTGGTCGTCGAATCTCGCTGGCCTTCATGTTGGGAATGGAAGCGGCAAGGTCGCGGTAAGCCTTATACAATTCCGGGTGATTGACCACGAGTGAGGTCTTATAGTGTCGGTCAGTCATGTATTGCCGAACCAATTCCATCAAAACGACCGATTTACCGGTTCCCGCGGCGCCTTCAATAATGGCCACGGCGGACGTGTCGCCGGTCAAACCCTGTCTGATGTAAGCGTTGAGGTTGGTGATCACCGATTTTTGGTCGTCCGAGAGATCATCGACAAAGAATTGTTCTTGTAAAATTTTATTCATGTGTGCGTGATAGCTCCTACTATAAATTTGATTAGCCGTTCGTTAAAAAAGCTATTGTTATTATAGCAGTTACTGACAGTATTGACGGAACTTAAAGAAGAAAGGTCATGTCGATGTTGGCCGTCAGCTGCGCCAATACCGATTAAATGGCTTCACCAATGTTTCATGTGAAACATGGCCAACATCACGTACAACCACAAACGCGCCAGTCAGGAAAGACTTCCCGGCTGACGCGTTTTAATTAAGCCAATGATTTATACAAGATTCGATTCAATCGGCCAAAGCGATCCGCACGCCGATCGACCAGCTCATAATCCAGGTGCTCGTACAGCCCCACGTGGCGGGTCACAATGTACAGGCCATCGATTTTAGCCGCCCGGGCCGTGTTCTCCGCGTGCTGGACCAATTTTAGGCTGAGCCCCTGTCCCCGATAGGTCGGGTTCACGTAGACCGAGCTCACGAAGGGCGAGTAGGGGGTGTCGGGCACGATGTCCGTGGCCAGCAGTGCGCAGAAGCCGGCCAAGGCCCCGCCATCCGTGGCGTAGACCACTCGCTCCCACGGCTGCCAGGTGGCCGTTCGCATGCGCTTGGCGAGTGCCGCGCCCGCCGGCCAAGTGATTGCGCCAATCTGTTCGGCCGCTTGGCCCCACGCCGAATGATGCGGTGTCAGTAATTGTGTCGTCAACATCGCCAGTCCGCCTTTAGGTCCACAAGTAGCCGTTCTCTTGGTCCACCGCCTTTTGCGCGGCGAGATTCAAGTAGTTGAACGGCTCGTTGAAATTAGGCGAGAACAGCATGTCTAGCATCGCTAGCTGGTCGATAGTCCCGCCGTTTTGCATGATGCCCGACACAGTATTGGCCGCCTGAGAGACATCGTGTTCACACAGCAGCTGTGCGCCGAGAACCTTCCGATTATTGCGGTCATAGATTAAAATCACCGTGATGGGGTAGGCGTTGGGCATGAAGTTCGGACGATAAGGGCCCGTGTAGGTGACGCTGGCCGCGTTAATCTTAACCTCCCGCGTCCGGCGCAACGTCAGGCCGGTACAGGCAAGCGTGTGGTTGAAGACCTGCATACCCGTGGTAATCTGGGTGCCAATCGTGCGGAGTCGCCGTTCGAAAACGTTGATTCCGGCCAGGGCGCCTTGCCGAATGGCGTGAGACACCAGCGGCGCATAGGTCACCGTCTTAATCGGATTGTAGTGGCTCACCGCGGCATCTCCCGCGGCTAAAATGTCGGGGTCCGAGGATTGCATGTAGTCGTCAGTCAGGATTGCTCCGTTTGGCGCCATAGCAACCTGTCCCTGCAGGAGCTCCGTTTGCGGAATCACGCCCGCGCTGATGGCGGCCATGTCAACCTCGAAGTCACCGGCCTCGGAGTTCAGCAGGAGTTGCCCGTCCGGTGCATCCTGAAAACCAGTCACCCGGGTGTTAGTGAGAACGTGAACGCCCTTATCGGTAAGCAATTGCGTAATCTTAGCGGCCAATTCGGACTCGATGTATTCATCGAGGAGCTGGGCGGGTTGTTGGATTAAAATCACCTCGTGGCCGGATTCGCGGTACCCTTCGGCCAGTTCAACGCCGACGTAGCCACCCCCAATGATGGCGACCTTTTGGCGTTGAGCGGTATAGGTGCAGATGTTGTTGGCCTGACTGTAGGTCTTGCACAGCAATACGCGAGGATTCTCGATGCCCGGGATAGCGGGGATCGCCGTAATCGACCCAGTCGCCATGATCAGCTTGTCATAGGTCACGGTCGTCATGGCCTTGGTGATCAGGTCTTGGACCAATAGGGAATGATCGCGGGCGTCCACGCGGATGACATCGTGATTTAATTCCAGGTCCACGCCGCGGCGCGTAAAGTCGGCGGGTTCCTGGTACTGGGCGTCCGAGAGTGCCCGAACGGTGCCTTTAATATGTAAATAGGTGGCGCAAGATAGATAGGAAATGTCGGCCTGGCGCTCGTAGACGGCAATTTCCGCTTGGGGATAATTTTTGAGGATTTGTTTAACCGCGGCGATACCGGCGTGCGTGCAGCCAATGATAACGACTTTCATTTCGACAAGCCCTTTCTTTTTTAACTTATTTCGGTATTTTATAGTATACTGATGTTATAGTTAATGCAAACCATCCGTTTAGGGGGTATTTTTATTGGAAACCACTTATCGTTATTTCGTTCAACCACAGATTGATACGGCCACTAAGACCATTTTTGGCTACGAACTGTTGATGAAACAACTTACCCCTGATGGCTGGCGACTGCCGGAGTCCTTTTCCGCAATCGATCCGCAGATTATCGCGGATCTGCTCGTGGAGACGACCAAGGTGTTATCGCTCAAAGTTCGCTATTGTTCGGTCAATGTGAGCCGTGAACAGTTGATGACCACGCCGATTACCCACGCCATTATCAAGAGTCAAGAACAACTCTACCCCACGAAACTAGTGGTGGAGTTAACCGAAGACGATGGCCCGCAGAAGTACACGATGGCCGACCTGTTGCCGCAACTCAAGCGGTTCATTGATCAGGGTATGGAGCTGTCCCTCGATGACGTCGGGACGGGCGATAATTACTTCAAGGATGTTCAAGAACTATTGCCGTTAGCCTCAGAGATTAAATTTGCTTTGCAGAACTTCAACCGGGATTTCAAGGATCCCCACATTTTACAAAAGCTCCACTTCTGGCACGCGATTAGCGCCGAATACGGCCTGCGCCTCGTGTTAGAGGGGATTGAAGACCAAGCGGATAACCGCCTCAGCAAGAAGTTGGGGATTCGGTTGAAGCAAGGCTACTACTTTAGTAAACCACAATTGTTGAAGTTACCACAAGATACTTGTTTGGCCTAAATGAATAATCTGTCCCATTGATGGGCAAGGGGAGTTTGACCGGTGAAATTGGCCGGGAGGCTGCTCTTTTTTGTTGAGGTGAAACGGCCCCTAAAGACGCTCACAGCGGCGATGGGCCGCGGGCTGTGACCACTGTTAATAGTCGGCTAGTGCCGTGCCTGCTGGCGTAATGCCGTCATGGTGGCCGTTTGAAAGGTGGCGATGAGGTCGTGAATCGTGGTTAAGGATTCTTGTTGACCGCCCAGTAGCCATTCACGCCAGATCCGATAGACGCCGGCAGACATGAACTGCGTCCAGTATTTTTGCTGCGTGGCAGTGGCGCCGTCCCACGTCATGGTGACTGCATAGAAGCGCTGCATGTTCTGGTCAAAAATCTGTTGAAAGATGCTTTCAAATCCCCGCGTCACGGAGAGTTTGAGCGTGGGGCCTAGCTGTGTGAAGAAGGTACCCAACGCGGCGAGCTTCTGGTCTTGCGGGACGTGAGCCAAGATATCATCGAATTGCTGGGTGATGATCGGGGTAAAGTGGGCCGTCAACACATCGGCTAACGTCGTGAAATGACGGTAAAACGCCATGCGACTGACGCCGGCGCGTTTGACCACGGCCGTTACGGTCAAATCATTGAGGTCCTTGGTTTCGAGTAGTTGTAACAGGGCGGTTGCCAGATAATTCTGGGAATCTTGCTTAATTTCTTGGGCGTGATTAGTCGCTGCCATAACACATGCTCCATTCTGTCAGAGATGCGCGAAATTCGCTTGAATCCCACGTGGCCTCATTGTATGCTACTTCCACAGACGTTACAAGTGAAACGAAAGCGAGAGTGACAAATGATGAAGAAGCAGTTAGTGGTCGTCACGGGTGGGAGTGGCTTCATTGCCATTCACATTATTTTACAGTTGTTGCAACGCGGATTCGCGGTGCGGACTACGGTTCGTTCCCTAAAGAAGACGGCGTTAATTCGAGAAATGTTGACTAACGGTGGTGTCACGGACTTCCATGACTTGGAGGTCGTTGCGGCCGATTTAACCAGCGATGCCCACTGGTCAGAGACGTTACAGGGGGCCACTTACGCGATTCACGTGGCTTCGCCCACCCCGAATCGGGTCTTTAAGGATGAAAATGAGATGATTCAACCGGCCGTGAATGGGGTATTACGCGTATTGACGGCCGCTCGCGACGCCGGGGTCAAGCGCGTGGTTCTGACGTCGGCGTATGGGGCGATCTTTGCCGGCCATCCGCGGCGAACCACGCCCTACACGGAGGCGGATTGGTCGGATGTTTCGGCGAAGAAGGTTCACGCCTACCAGAAGTCTAAAACGCTAGCGGAACGGGCAGCCTGGCAGTTTATTCGGGAATCGGGCCGCGGCATGGCGCTAACCGCGGTCAATCCCGTGGCGGTGATGGGGCCGGTACTGGCCAACGACTACTCGCACTCGAATGGCCAAATTCGTCAGCTGTTAGAGGGTCAGCTCAAGGCGGTTCCCCGCGTCGATTCGGGTTACGTGGACGTCCGTGACGTGGCCACGCTACACATTTTAGCCATGCTGGCGCCTCAGGCCGCGGGTGAGCGCTTTCTGGCGACGACGGGAGAAACGCTGTCCATGTTGGACGTGGCCGAGGTCTTGCGGACGGCCTTTCCCCAATTTGCGGACCAGTTGCCCACGCGGACCATTCCTAACAGTGCGATTAAGCTGGCGGCGTTGGTGAAACCGGAGTTACGGATGGTCGCTTCGCTTGTGGGAGAATATGCCGGAACGCGTAATGATAAGGCGGTGCGGCTGCTGGACTGGCATCCCCGGTCGGCACAGACGGCCATCGTGGCGACGGCCCAATCCATGCTAGATTTAGGAATTGTTCAGGCCCCAGGGGTATCGTAAAAGGTAGACCATTTCCCACGGTGGAGATGGTTTTTTTATAAATAAAATTATAATAGAATACAATAAAAATAATTTACATTTCTAATGGTATTTGGGCGCGATTATCTGGTATACTGGGGGTAGTTAAAGATCAGTTAGAATGGTTGCGTGAAGGAATAGCGGCGAATCCGGCCATTTGACGAGAACTAGGGCGTTGACAGTCGGACAGTCACGGGGATTAGTAGCGAAAGGGGTCCCAGTTGTTCGGGAATAATTAATAAATCAGGTTAACATCTAATCCAGCTAAAGACTGGCTAGAGTGAACAAAATGTTGCGATCACGGAAAAGATTGTGGAGGAGGCATTTGTCATGATAGTGGGGAGGATGATCCGGCTGTTTGTGGCTGTGCTGGCTGTCTTAACAATTATGGGGATTCGTCAGCAAGTTACCCATCCGCGTGATGGGGTTGGGTATGCGGCCGAGATTCCAGGAAAGGGAACGCCTAGTGGGGCTCCGATTGGAATGTTTGGGTTGTATTTGAATACGGGATTTAATTTACAGCCAGCGAATGTGTATACGTCTGTTGGGCATGAGAAGACACTGAGTACGGGGACAGCTCATTCTATAATTGACTTATTGAATATTGGTGCCACGGATCATTTTCAATGGGCGCAGTCGGTAAATGGGGGCGGCAATTGGTCGGATATGCAGGGGGAAAATCATGCTAACTTAACGGTGACGCCTGAGAAGGTGGGAACGATCTACTACCAACAACGTTTCCAGTACTATTTTCTCGTGTCTACTTGGCCGCATGCTACGGTTCCGTGGACGCCCGCGACTTATTTTTCACGTGTCGCCGCTATAACGACCTTTCCTAATCCTATTCCTGCAACAGGTTTGGCCGTAACGACTGATAACGACTATCTTTACAACAATCAAGCGAACGCACAACAGACTTATGTGCATGCCTTACCGGAGCCGGCTAATGCCACTGGGGATGTCATCTGGTCGAGTTCAGATGCGAGTCTAGCAACCGTTTCTAAATATACGGGTGAGGTGACGGCGAACACTAGCGGTATGGCGGGCATTGTTAAAATTACAGGGACGATAACCAATGCGGATGGGAGCACGGTTGCGGCTGAGGTGCCGATTACGATTGGTGGGGGCTTGGATTCGCAAACCGTTGATGAGGGTCAAACGGCGACGTTTAAGGTTCGGGGAAAGTTTGATCAAGCACCCGAGAACGTCACGTGGTATCGCGTGGATAAGCAAGGGCACAGCACAAAGATTAACGGGCAGTCCGGCTTGAGTTACACCACGCCGGCGACCACTCAGGCGGATAATCAACAACACTACTATGCCGTGGTGACCATTAAGGATGCCAATGGCACCCCCCATTCGATGACGACCAATCAGGCCCTGCTCACCGTAATTCCGGATCCAACACCCAAGGTGACTATTACGAACACGGTGGAAAAATTAAGCACGGGTAGTCAGCCAGCAACCACGCTTGATAACATATTTTATAATGATATCTGTCAGATAACGGGAACGGTGACGGATGCCAATGCGGCGTCTAAACTGGATGACGGCGACTTCGCCATTAATCTACCGAAGGATGTGAGCGACGTCATTGTTAAGGTGGATGGGCAGTGGTCCGCCTATAAGACGACAGACAATGGCGCGCAGAAAAATTACTTGGCGACGGGTCAGAGTTTCAAGGATGAAAAGACACATACGTTTAGCATATCTTTCGTAAGCCAGCAGAAGCAAAATTTAAAATATGCCACCGGCGTTACCTTTCAAGGCTATGCCGATAAGAGTCGCAGTCAGTCATTGGGGACCTTTACGGGGAATGATGTCCAGCTGAACTTTACCGATGGCAAACTCAAGGCCGCTGCTAATGATGTCGACTTCGGCCACCTAACGATGCAAAACCTCGGGCAAAATTTACCCGGGAAAGCCGCTGGGGATGGGGAATTGCTGGATGTTACAGATAATCGGCAAGATAAGACCGCCACGCGCATCGATTTACGCCAGTCGGCACCGCTGAACAATGGCCAAGCGAATTTGGACGCTACGATGAGCTTTGATCCCGGAAGTAAGCAGGCGCTGTTGCCCTTGTCGAATGTGGATCAGACCCTTGTGACGACCAAAGCTGGCGATGCATTGTCCTCAATCGGCGTGGCGCAGGGGCAAGGGTTAACCATCAAGGTGAATACTGGCAACTTCCAAGCGGGGACGACGTATACGACCCAATTAATCTGGAGTATTGTTACGGGGCCGTGAGCTGTTTCATGTGAAACAAGTTGTCACCAGAAGAGGCGTGTCGAGTTGATTTAATCCGAGTGAAACTCAGAATTTCGTTAATCCCAGTAAGGATAGTATAATGATTAAGAATGACGGTTGTCGGCAATCGACGACCATTGTTGCGAATCGGATTTAACGAATTAAATGAGCTATTCAAAGGAGAAAATCAACCATGAAGCACATCGTAGCGGGAATTGTTGCCCATGTCGATGCCGGGAAGACCACGCTGTCGGAGGCGTTGCTGTACCGGTCCGGCGCCCTGCGGCAACTGGGTCGCGTGGACAACGGCGATGCTTTCCTCGATCCCGATGATTTGGAAAAACAACGGGGAATCACTATCTTTTCTCACCAGGCGAGCTTACGGCATGGCGCTCTAGATTTAACCCTACTGGACACCCCGGGACACGTGGACTTTGCCTCCCAAACGGAACAAGTGTTAAGCGTCCTTGACTATGCCATCTTAGTGGTGTCGGCCACCGATGGTATTCAGGGGTATACCCGGACGCTGTGGCGCTTGCTCCAGCATTATCAAGTTCCCACCTTTATTTTTGTGAATAAAATGGATGCCGATACGGCCGACCGCGAACGCGTCTTGAGTCAGTTGCAAGAGGTCTTTTCACCGGGGTGCATCGCCTTTAACGACGCAAAAACGGCCGATGGTGCGCTTCCGGCTGGTGCCGACGAAGACATTGCCATGCAGGACGATGCGGTACTGGAAAGCTTTCTGGACAGCGGAACGGTTGACGATGAAACGGTTCGTCGGCTGATTCAGCGGCGCCAAGTTTTCCCCTGTTACTTTGGGGCGGCCCTGAAGGTGGACGGGATCGATAGCCTGTTGGCGGGTCTGGAACAGTGGACAAAAGCGGCCACCTATCCCGATGAGTTTGGCGCGAAGGTCTTTAAGATTTCCCACGATGACAAGGGTGAACGCCTCACGTGGCTCCGGTTAACCGGTGGCGTCTTGGCGAATAAGGATGTCATCCTAGACGAGCAAAAGGTCAATCAGCTACGCATCTACGATGGGGCGAAATTTACCATTCGGCCCCAAGTCGTGGCCGGCGAGGTCTGTGCGATTCCTAATCTGACGGGGACTCATCCGGGACAGGGCCTGGGTGCCCAAGCCGCGGGTCGCTCGCCGGAGATTCAGCCCGTCTTGAACTACACCCTAGACCCACAAGGCAACGATATTCATAAATGCCTGACGATTTTACGGCAGTTGGAAGACGAGGATCCACAACTTCACGTGGCATGGTCCAGTCATTTACAAGAAATTCGCGTGCAGATCATGGGGGCTGTTCAACTGGAAATCCTCCAACAGATTTTGCGTGAACGGTTCAATCTTGAGGTGGGCTTCGGCACGGGCAGCATTCTTTACAAGGAGACGTTGACGCAGGCTGTAGAAGGCGTTGGTCATTTTGAACCCTTGCGGCACTATGCCGAGGTGCACTTGCTCATGCAGCCAACGCCGCGGGGCAGCGGCGTCACGTTTGCGGCGGATTGCGATTTGGAAATTTTAGGCAAAAATTGGCAACATCAAGTCCTGACTAGCTTGCGGGCCAAGGAACACCTGGGCGTCTTGACGGGGGCGCCGTTGACGGACGTCAAGCTGACGCTGGTCACCGGCCGGGCCAGCATTGTTCACTCGGTCGGCGGCGACTTTCGAGAGGCAACCTGGCGTGCGGTGCGGCAGGGGCTGATGATGGCCCGGACGCAAGGTCAGACCGAGCTGTTGGAGCCGTGGTATCGGTTCCGGCTGGAGGTTGGTCGGGACCAAGTTGGGCGCGCGATGACTGATATTCAGCGAATGCACGGTAGCTTTGAGACGCCCGACACCGCGACGTCTACGGCCGGAATGACGGTGCTGACCGGTACGGCCCCAGTTAGCGAGATGCAGGGCTACGTGCAGGAGGTTAACGCCTATACGCACGGGCAGGGCCAGCTGGAGTGCTTAATCGATGGCTACCGGCCTTGCCACAACGCCGATGAGGTGATTGCGGCGGCGGATTACGATCCCGTGGGTGACCTGGATAACACGCCGGGATCGGTCTTCTGTGCGCACGGGGCCGGGTATCCTGTGCACTGGGATGACGTCCCGGAGATGGCGCACGTGGACTATCGGTACACGGCGAGTGAGTTGGCGCGGTTAAAAATAAATGAATAAAACGTAAACGAGGCGATCTTATTCCTAGAATCGCCTCGTTTTTACCTAAACGGCCCCCATTTTGCGGATTTAGCTCGTATAATTAATAAGGAAGCCCAGAATTGGTAACGATTTGCTTCCAAAATACAGGAAAGTAGGGGATGTTATGTTCAAGAAACTCATGTGGTTTGGCGTGTTAGTCGGCGTCGGGGTAGCGAGTGGCCTGGTTGGTACGACGCAACCGGCCGCCGCGCGCTCGCTTAAGACCCTGCCAGGGATGTCCTACACGCACACCACGCCGGTACGGTCGCGGGGAACCTGGTACAACTGGGACAAGGAGATCGGTGCGAACAAGATTGTTGTGAAGAAGCATCAGGTCAAGTGGTATTACCGGCAACATAAGCAGGGGAAGTGGCATCACGAACAGACCTTAACCGGCAAGAAGCTCTACGTTTATCACCAAACGCTAAAGCATAAAAAATTGTTTGGCTTCTACGCGGCCTATGAGGATGACTTTAACTTCTTTTACACGGGGACGAAGAAGATTCATGGCAAATCGGTCAAGTACCTCTCCTCGGCCGGAATTTATACGTATTATCATGCTTGGAAATACGCGATTCGCTAAATGCCCAAGCCTCATGACGCATTGCTTCAGATGACACCAAGGCGTGGTATACTAAGGCCATTCTAGAGACTTGCAGACGATACCCATGCCAACATTGCCGTCGATGGAAAGGAATACCATGCATCTAAGCGTCTTGCACTGGCATGAGGAAATATTTGCCATTCCAGAAACCGCCCAGCGCCTCTTCTCCAGTGATCGGGTGGCCAATCAAAGCTTTGTCTGGGGACACCGCGTGGTGGGGCTACAGTTTCATCTGGAGCCGGCCGCCGCGAACGTCCGTGAAATGGTGGTCAACGACTTTCTTTACATCGCGGGTTCCGTGCTTCGCCAACCGGTCGCGGCTATTTTAGCCACGCCGGTTCCCCCGGAGAATCAGCGAGCCCTATTTCAAATTTTAGATTATGTCACGGCTTAACCGGCCAACGCAAAGTGGCGGTAGACTGAAAATCAATTCGGTTTACGCCATTTTTATTATTAATAATTAGAGATAAATTGATAATTACGGATACTTCAGACTTATTACAACGTTTTACCTTTTTCCCTTGCCACCCTTCCGCCAATCCTGTAAACTGACAATTACACAAATTATGCAAACGTTTTAACGTAAAAGGGGTAGCTCATGAAAATTAGTAAAAAAGTCTGGTTCGACGCAATTGGGGTGGGACTGTTCACCTTAGTCTACAGCCTCATTATGGGCGGTCTGTCGCTGTGGATGGGGTCGGCGGCTTTCATCGCCGTCTCGTACTTCTTCGGTGCCGGCTTTCCTAAAGATAAGCTCTGGAACATCCTGATTAGCTTTGCGCTGGGCATCGTCTGGGGGCTGATTGCCTTTCGCCTCCTTCAGATTCCAAGCATCGCGCCGCTGTGGCCCAGTGCGGTGATGTTTGGGCTAATGACCTTCATCGTCTTATTTCTTCAGGGTACCATCATGAAATTCACCATCGTGCCGGCCTGGCTCATCGCTTGGGGGACCACGATGCTCATCATCACCAACATCACCGTTCACAACTGGTCGCTATTTGTCGTCCAGCTCTACGGTTCGATGTTGCTGGGGATTTTCGTGATTGGTTACGCATCGGATCTCTTCAATTGGGTCATGTTCCGGTTCTTCCCGGACCAGTCGACTCAGCCAACCGAAACCACGGTCGAAGATGAACAGGATTAATCACGAAGGGGCAACGTCATCTCAGGACGTTGCCCCTTTTGCTTGGTTAGGGTCGAAGAAAGCCCGCGTTTTCGCGCACCGTGGCTGTCTTTTCGCCCGGATTTTTGCTAAGCTAAAACTGAGGTGATTGCATGCAGATTCAAGAAGGCTTCATGCCCTTTCAAGGCTACCAGACCTACTACCGCATCGTCGGTGAGCTGGACAACGGCCAAACGCCGCTGCTACTGCTCCACGGCGGTCCCGGGTCGACCCACAACTATTTCGAAGCGTTTGATGAACTGACGGCCACGACCGGACGACCCATCGTGATGTACGATCAGCTGGGTTGCGGGCGTTCGGACATGCCGGACGCACCTCAGCTCTGGCGCGCATCGACTTGGGTGGCCGAACTCCAGGCCCTCCGCGACTATCTTGGCCTCACCAAGCTCCACCTGTTGGGCCAGTCCTGGGGTGGCATGCTGGCGATTATTTATCTGTGTGACCACCAGCCACAGGGGATTCAGAGCCTGACGCTGGCCAGCACGCTGTCTTCGGCCAGACTGTGGGCACAGGAGCAACACCGAATGATTGGCTTCATGAGCGCTACCGACCAGACGGCCATCGCACAGGCCGAAAGTAGCGGAGATTTCACCACACCGGCTTACCTGACCGCCAACCAACACTTCATGACGCGGCATGCGGCCGGACCAGTCACGGCGGCCTCTCCGGAATTTTTACGCCGGCCCACGCGGCAGGGGACCGTGGCCTACAACGTGGCTTGGGGGCCTAACGAGTATTCGCCCACTGGCACCCTCAGAGACTACGAATACACGGCCAAACTCGCCGACCTCACCACGCCTACGTTGGTCACCAGCGGGGTCAATGACCTGTGCACGCCACTCGTGGCCAAGACCATGGTCGACCAGTTGCCACACGCCGAGTGGACCCTGTTCGCCCACAGCCGGCACATGGCCTTTATCGAGGAACCGACCGCCTATCGGACGCGGCTAGCCGCATGGTTACAGCAAAATGATTCGTGAAAACAAACGACCGTCACTCGTGCATGTCGCGCAAGTGGCGGTCGTTTTCCCTTAAATTAAAGCGTATTGGCATTGGCCATCATCTGGTCCATCACCCGGTCTAGCGTATCCAGATCGGCCTGAGGAATCCCCGCCGTGACCTGTTGACGAAAGGCCTCGGCCAGCGGAATACTCCGCGCCAGTAGGTCTTCACCGGCCGGCGTCAGCGTCAGCAGGCGTGCGCGGCGGTCCTTAGCACTGACCGCCACCGTGATCAGGTCGTCTGCGCTCAACTGATTAACGATTTTGACCATGCTGGGGCCGGTGATCCCGATCAGATCGGCGAGATCGCGCTGCCGGATTTTAGCCTGCTGGTCGATGTAGTAGAGGGCCATCCAGGCGCTACGGTTGATGCCCATGGGCGCCAGAGCGTCATTAAACTTGCTGGCGAAAAGCTTGCTGCTGCGGGAAGTAATGCACATGATACAGCTGTCTAAATCGAATTGGGATGTTGCCATTGAAGTCACCGCCCTCGAAAGAAATGGATGCCTTATTATACCATGCCTCCGCTCAAAAATAGATAGTTAGCTAACTATTGACTTTGCTCAGCTATTCATTATAATGAGGTTGTAAGCGCTTGACAAAACGAAAACTAGGGGGTTACACCAATGGAAAACTATCAGGCAACGGCGCGAAAAACCCAGTCGGGGCTCCAGGTTGACGTCCATTCCCGGGGCGTCCACACCACCATCGATGAACCAGAAAGCCTCGGCGGCACGAACACCGGCATGAATCCGGTGGAACTCGTGTTGAGTTCGCTGGGGACCTCTCTACAAGCCACCGCCGCGGCGTTAGCGCCGGCCAGCAAGTTCAACTATGAGCACATGACGGTTAATCTAGAAGGTGACTTGGATGCCGCGGGCTTCATGGGCGACCCAGACATTCGCAACGGCTTCCAGGAGATTCGCTACCAGCTTCAATTTAAGACGCAGGCCTCTCAGGAAGAATGCGGCCGGTTTGCCGATCTCGTCGCGGCCAATTGTCCGGTCGAAGACATGCTGCGCAACGGCGTGGCGGTCACGTTGGATCAAGTTGAGATTATCTAAAGGAGGCGGCCAACATGGCTATGGAGACATTTAAAGTTCAGGTCAACAGTACCGATCATCCCCACGAATACCAAGCAACCGTCCGGGACTTCCGGGTGAAATTAGCGCCGGATTCCACGACCGCCGCACACCCCCACGAGGCTATTCTACAGGCTTTAGGCGCCTGCGAAGCCATCGTGATGGCGTCCTTCAACAAGCAACAGAACTTTACTTACCGCGACTTCTACTACACCTTGGCTGGAACGCGATCCGGGGAGCGGCCGGGAATGGACCACATCGGCGTGGCCGTTCATTTGAATACGGATGAGTCGCCGCAAAAGTGTCGTGAATTTATGGACTTCACGGAGAATACCTGTCCGGTCATGGACAACTTGACCCACACGGTACCGGTCAAACGGACGGGTGTGGCCGTGATTGCCTGATTTAATCAGTGATTTCTTATAGACGGTGTATGCGCGGGCATATGCCGCCTTTTTGGTAGAAATGTTTCATGTGAAACACGGCCGCTAATTCTAAAGAATGATTAAGGATGACGAACTGCGTGCAACCAAACGCGGTTTTTTTACATTAGTAAGAGTATAGGGGCCGATTCGCCCAAAAGGAGAGTGGGATAAAGGGCGATTAGCCGGCGAGTATTAAGGCTGATTAACCGAATAACTGAAGGTTGAAAGACAGAAATCGACTAAAACCAGTGTCATCGCGTAACTCATCGCGTTAATATTAGTCGTTTACAATTTCGCAGTGGAAAGCGGTCGCCTTACCGTTCGCCAAATATGGGTTGGATCGCGGTGGGTGGACGGGCCGAGCCACAGTGCGGTCTCGACACCTCGCTTTGAGCCGATAGTCCACGTCTCAAAGACGCCAGTTCCCTAACCGGCCAAACCCGCCACTAAGGGAACTCCCACGGCTGAACCCATATTTGGCTCACTCACGGCTGCGAGAGCGCTGGCCAGCAACCAGCGGCTTAACCCGACGTAACAACTAACCGAGTGGCTAACTCAACCGTTGCTGACAAAAACCGGCCTGCCGGAGATCGCCAGGGGTGGAGCCAGCTGTGTCGACGGTGTTAGCTGAGGGGGCTTCTCAGCTTACAGCGTGGGGCGACTTGGGAGACTTGCGGGCTGGGCAAGGCTTCCGAGCGAACCGGAAGCCCGTTTCTCAGGCTGAAGGTGTCCCCCATAGCAGGCGGAACCCCTGGCAGGCGTAGGCTCTGATTTCACCAATTTTAGTGGACAGAACACTGCCGTTCCGGGAATCAGAGCGTTTATTCTACTTTAAGCGGAGTCGACTGCGGTTTGGCGCACGTCTCAGCTAGGTAAAGGTGACGCAAAAGAGCCTGGGATTGTCCCAGACTCTAGTGAAACGCTAGATTTTGACGGGTGCGACACGGCTTAATCCTCGGTAATCTCCAGCTCGCTAATCCGGCCGTGCCGGCGAGCGTAGAAGAGTACACCCATACCGGAGAACGCGGTGGTGATGAGTAGGAGTATGGCCATGTCGGGAAAGGCCGAATCCCCAATCATCAACGTTTCGCGCAATCCGTCGACCGCGTAGCTCATCGGCAACCACGGGTGAATCGCTCGGAAGAAGCCGTTGGTGAGCTGCAACGGATACGTGCCGGCCGAACCGCCCAGTTGTAGCACCAGGAGAACCATGCTGAAGAAGGACCCGGGCTTACCCAAGACCAGGTTGAGCCAGTAGACGATACTCATAAACGTCCCGCCGGTAATCCAGATCATCAGGAAAGTCGCCCACGGATGCACGGGAGCGAGCCCATCGATTGACGCCAGCAGGCCAGTCATGAAGAGGGCCTCGCCGGTGACAAAGGCGGTCATGATGGACGATTTACCCAACCACCAGCCCCAGCCACTGCGCGGGTACTTCCGGGGCGTGTACATGTCAAACATCAGATTAAAGGCCAGAGCACCGACGAACAGGGAAACCGACATCATGTAGGGTGCCATCCCCGTGTCGTTGTTATGGGCATCGTCCGTATCGGTGTGCGCGGTCGTGGTGGGTTGGGCGAATTGCTTATAGGTCAGTTGGGACGGGTGCACTGTGGCTTGTTTGCCGGCGGAATCCAAGGCGTGGGCCAGCTTCGCGTTACCGGCGTGGACCTGCGTTGCCCCCGTGGTGGCCTGATTAGCCCCACTAGCCAGTTGGTTGGCGCCGGTAGCGACCTGATGGGTTCCAGTCGTAGCCGTTTGGGCGGCCGTGGTCAGTTGTGGTCCAGCGGTCGCGAGCGTGTTGAGGCCGCTGGTCAGCGTTGTCGCGCCGGTGGCTAAGTGACCGACGCCGTTCGTGAGTTGCGGTAGCCGCTGGTTAACGGTCGTGATCCCCGTATTGAGGCTGTCGGCGCCCTGAGTCAAAGACGGCCCCTTGGCGGCCAGCCGCTGCGTCCCGGCCGCTAGTTGGGCGTTGCCGGTGGCGAGTTGGGTCGTGCCCCGGCTCAGCGTCGCGTCCTTAGTGGTGAGTTGTCGGGTCCCACTGGCCAATTGATTGGCCCCCTGTGCGAGCCGAGTGGTGGCGTTTGTCAGGCTAGGCAGTTGGTCGCTAAGCGTCGTCACCCCGCTGGTGAGCTGGGTCAACTGGTGATTGGCCCGTTGGAGTCCGCTCGTGAGCGTGACCGAACGGGTGGCAAGTGTGGCAATGCCGCTGGCGAGGTCACCTTGAGCGGCTGCCGTCTGGGTGAGCGTGGTCTGTAGCGTGGTGGTGGCCGCACTGGTGTTATTCAGGCTAGTCAAATCACGGCTGAGTTGCTTGGCGGCCGCCTGGGTAGCGGCAAGTTCGTGTGCACTCGGCGCGTTGTCGCTGGCAGTCTTGAGCACGGCGGCCTTCTGCGTTGCGGTTAGGCCCTGGGCATCGGCCGTGGCGGCAAGCTTTTCTTGTAACGTCTTATTTTGGCGGGTGCTGGTACTGTCCAGGGTCGTCAAGGCCGTCTGAAGCTTGCTAGCATCGCCCTTGACGGCGGTGGTTGCTGATTTGTAGGCGGCTAACTGGGATACGGCGCGCTTGATCGCCGTCTGTTGGCTCTGCGAGGTCTTCAAGCCGGCTTGCATCTTCTGCAGGCCCGTGGTCAGCGCGGCGCTACCGGTGGCCAACTGGGCATAGCCGGTGGTGAGTTGCTGCCCACCGCTAGCTAGGGTGGCGGTCCGGTCCTTTAGGGTGTGGGTGCTGGTCGCCAGGCGCGTGAGGTTATGGCTGAGGGCCTCGGTGCCTCGCTGCGTTTGAGATACCCCGGTCACAACCCGCTTGGTCCCGGTCGCGGCGGCTTGACTCCCCGTGGCTAGTTGATCGGCGGCATGGGCGAGTTGGTCGGCCGCCTGCGTGTAAGTCGTCACGCCAGTGCTCAGTTGCTGGCTCCCCGTAGCGAGTTGTTGACCACCGGTAGCGAGCTGTCCGGTCTTAGTTGCCAGTTGATTGAGACCGCTACTGAGCTGTTGGCTCCCGGATTGGGCCTGTTGAACGCCCGTCACGAACTGACTGAGCTTCGAAGTGATCGTGTTCTCGCCGTTGGTGAGTTTCACCGTGCTGGCGGCGAGGGTGTTCAGCCCGCGGCCAATCTTTTGGTCGGCGGCGGTGAGACGTTGACTGCCCGTGGCGAGTTGCTGATTGCTGTGTCCGGCCTTGGTCACGCCGTCGCCAAGTTGTTTGACGGTCGTAAAGAGGGTCTGGGCGTAGCTCTTGGTCACCGCGTTGCTGACGGACTGGGCCGCCGATTTCGCCGCCTGCGCCGTTAATTTGGCAGCGATGAAACTATGCCCGGCGCTGGTCTGGTAGTGCAGAACCATCTGGTGGGGCGTGGTTTGCATCAGCGTCGTGGCGTTGTGGGAGAAGTTCTGGGGGATGGTCAGCACCATATAGTACTTGCCCGTCCGGAGCCCGGTTTGAGCGGTACGCTCCCGGGCCACCGGCGTGAACTTCATGGCCGACGAATGTTTGAGCGTCGTGGCCAGGTTTTGTCCGGCCGCCAGCCGCTTGCCGTGATAGGTCACGGGACGATCCCGATTGACCACGGCGATGGGCAGGTCGTTTAGCTTGCCGTACGGGTCCCACATGGATTTTAGAAAAGTAACGGCGTAGATTGATGGAATCAACATGATCACCGCTAGAACAATGAGTAAGAGTTTGTGCTTAATTAAATAGTGCCATTCAGCTCGAATCATCGGCGATTCCCCCTTGGTTATGGTATCCTGAGGCCAAAATAAACCTCATGTGTGGCTAAAGAATAATCACTTGGGCGAGGACCGTCCACAACAGAAAAAAGCAGTTTGGGGATTAAGCCGCATTTTCGCCACATCTGGGGTTTAACTGGGGGGATTAGATGACAGATCGCCGCGTGATTCGAACCAGACAGGCGCTACGCCAGGCTTTTCGTAAGTTGGCCCAACAATATCGATTTCGTGAAATTACCGTCCAACAGCTAACCGACGAGGCCAATATTAACCGCAAGACCTTTTACCTGCACTTTGAGTCGATCGATGACCTAGCCGATAGCTTCACGGCGGAGATTGCCGATCAATTGCTGGGCCTGCTACTGGAGGCGCCCACCGATCACGACCCGCTGGACAATTCGGGGGTGTGGTCGGATCGGCTGGGAGCCTTTTTCGAGGAAGCCCCCACGTTTTATACGTTTGTCCTGACGTCCGATGACTACAGTTTCCTGTCGCGTCGGGTGAAGTATCGGGTGGCCGCGGGACTCATCGACCGGTTTCAGGCCGACTACCACCTGAGTGAAATGGACGCCAAGATTGGTGTGAACTTCCTCATCGACAGCACGTTGACCCTGTTTCGCCTGTACATCACCGGGCAACTCGACCTTTCGCTGGCCGAGTTTCAGGCGCGGCTACGGGTCTTGAATTTACGCGGTTGGCGGGGCTTTCTAGCGACCGTGCGGACGACGTGAATGACGGGTGACCCGCTGAAAAATGGGATTAAAAAACGAGAGTGGGACAAAAGGTGATTGGCCGGCGAGCATTAAGGCTGATAACCGAATAATCCCGGGCTTGGATTGTTTGGTTATCAGGTTTAAGCGGAATCGGCTGCCTTTTGGCGCACGTTTCAGCTATGTAAAGGTGAAGCGAAACGAGCCTGGGAATTTTTGTCCCAGGCTCGTTCGTCTTCTTAAATTGAGGAGGTCGTCTCAAAGTTACCGGCGCGATTATTTCTGGTAAATGAAGACCAGTTCGTTGGCCGTGGACCGTGCCGGCGCGTACGCCCAGTCGGGATGGTCGAAGCTAGCCACATCGCTGATGCGTTGGACTTGATGCTCGGCTAGGAAACGCACCATTTCTCCTCGGGCCATCTTGGCCAGCGTGGCCTTGACCTTCAATTTCCCGGCGACCAGACTGCCGAAAATGACGGTCACGAAGGGCTGATTTTGCGCGAGATAAGGCGTGATTGTCTTGGCGTATTCTTGCGAGGCCAGGTTGATGATCGGTTCTGGCGTGGGTGTCAGGGCGCGGTAGAGCCGATCGCCCCAGAAGGCGTAAAGGTTTGGAGTTGATCCCACGGCCAGTCGCGACTGCATTTCCAAGCGGTAGGGCACGATGCCGTCAAAGGGTCGTAGGATGCCGTAGAAGCCGGAGAGAATCCGCAGGTTGGCGCGTACGTAGTCCAGAGCGGGCGCGGTGAACAGGTCGGGGGCCATGTACTGATATTGAATGCCGCTAAAAGCTAGAAGCGCGGGTGTCACGGATCGCGTCAACTCAAGCTTCTGGAGCCAATCATAGTTGGGTTGCGCGAGTTTATCGCTACAGCGCCAGAGGGCCTTAGCCTGTGCGTAGTCGAGTTGCCGAAGTCGGGCGAGAATCTGGCGAGTCGCGTCCAGATATTGGGGCGTGTGCTCGCAGGCGAAGGTGTCCGGATCAACGACCATCTTTTTGGCGGGGGCAATGATGATTTTCATGGCAAACGTCGCCTTCTTTCACAGGGTTTAGACATTAAGCGTAGCATACTTTTGCCGAAAAAGGCGTTGAAAAGGGGGTGCCAGCAGCTTCGATTGGGCTGGTCGCCGGCACCTGCCAGGGATTTTGGCGTTGTGGGGGATCTCCTGCGGCTCTCGGCCCGCCCACCGCGATCCAACCCTTGGCGAACGGTAAGGCGGCCGCTTTCCACGACGAAGCTGTAAACGACTAGGATTAACACCACATGACCTTAGTTTTCGTTGATTTCGGTCTTTCAACCTTTAGTCGACAAACAAAAAGCCCGAGGCAGCGGTGCCCCAGGCTCAATCGGTACAAAACGCGTCAATTATTCGAGTTGGCTTCCCGCATTCTGGCCGGGAGCCACGTCGTCGTGGTTGGCCGGCGTCGGGTTCAGCGCGAAGTCGTCATCGGCGGGAATAGTCGAGGTGTTGATGGCTTCGTCGGACTTGTGCAGGGTGACGGTCCCAAAGGCCGGAACCGTGGCAACCTGCCAGTGGTTGCCGTTGCCGTCAATCGTAACGGCTGCCTTGATTGGCGTGGCCGTTGGATTGTAGAGGTGCGCGGTGATGTCGCCGTTGGCTCCGAGGAAGGCCACGGAACCGAGACTGCCGGTGTAGCCGTCCTTGGTGTAGTTGGTGGAGCCAATCACCTTGGCGCCGGTTGGGACGTCCTGACCGAAGTTGCGCAACATGAAGTATTCCAGATTTCGTTGCACCTTCCCGGTGGTGTGGTCGATGGTGACGACCCCTTCACGACCGGTGGAATCCGCGGCGTTTGGCAAGCCCCGTTCGTCCAAAGCCAGGTTCCAGAGCGTAATCATGCTCAGCCCATTGTGGACCAGCCAGTTGCCAATCACACCGAACATGATGTGAGCGGCCTCTTCCGGCGAGTCGTTCATCATGCAGCGCCGTTCGGTCATGACCACGTCCCAGTTGGCGTAGGTTCGGTTGGCGTTGTAGAGATTCTCAAAGGGACCGGAATAAGTGTGGACGGCTAGCCCGTCAAAGGCGGCAGCCTGAGCGGGGGTCACTTCTTCTTCGATCGGCTTGGTCAGCGCGTGGAAGCTGTCGTCCAAGAGGTACAGTTTGGTATCGGGGAACGAGCGGTTTAGCGCCGGTCGAAGGTATTTATACCCAAAGCTAGCCAGTTGCGGAATCGTCCAGATCATGGCTGGCCAGTGGGCGGCGTTGGACGGTTCGTTTTGAATGGTCAACCCGTAGATCGGGATGCCCAGCTTGCGATAGGCTTCGATGTAGCGAATGAAGTATTGGGCGTAGATGTATTCGAAACGGTTCTCCTCGGTGTAGCCGTTGCCGGTGAATTCGCCGAAACGCAGGTGACCGCCGTGGGTCAGATGGCCGGTGTTCTTCATCCAGGCCGGACCGGACCAGGGTGAGGCGATGATCTTTAGGGCCGGGTTAATCTGCAGGATTTCCTGTAGCACGGGCACGATGTTCTTGAGGTCCTTGGTGGCATCCGGCGCGCCGGGTTCCCCCTCCCCAATGGAAAAGTGTTCTAACTTATTATCGTGTTCGCCGTAAGGCATGTCGTCGTAGGTGTAATATTCCTGACTCTGGAAGTCGCACGAGCCCAGGGGAACCCGCACGCTGGAGAAGCCACCTTGCTCGGGATCGAAGAGTTCGGTCAACAGGTCATGGCGTTGCTTGGCCGACATGTCCTGCCACAGCAGGTGCGCTGCGGAGTCGGTAATCGCGGCGCCGACGCCCTTCCAGTCTTGGTGCTTGTCGGTTGGGTCGATGATGACCTTCTTTGCATCCGCAATGTCACTTTGATAATCCGGGGTGGCCAACGGGGTCCGCCGCTGTGCTAAATCACCGGAAGTGGTGGTCCAAAACTCATGGTTAAATTTTCTCATCAATAAACTCCTCCAATCAGATTTGATGATCGTATAAATGGGAGAAATAACTGGTAAAAATGCCAGTATTTCCGTCCGGGTACACCTTAATCGTAACCGCTTACACGAAAATCGTCCATGGCGATCACTACCCTGAATTTGTCCAAATGGAAACTAAAAGCGATTGTGCGGGTAGGCGGAGCATGGTAATCTGAAGATAGAGACTTTTGGACGAGAGGGGGACGAACCGGGTGGCACAACAATACTTATTTCAGACGATTGAGTCCAACATTTACCTGTACGCGGGGCACTTCCAGCGAAACTTTCCCAGCTGGCACTATCCGCGCGAGCAACACCAATTGTTCGAGCTCATCACGGTCATTCAGGGGAGTGTGACGATGTTTATGGGACCGCGGCGACGGGTGATTAAGGCGGGTGAGGCCATCCTGATCACGCCGGAGACGCCGCACGAAAGTTTCAATTTTAGTGGTGACCGCCTCCAGTTCTTCTGTTTTCACTTTAACGTGGGCGATCTGGAACTCAAGACGCAGCTCATCAAGAACTTAGGAAACGTGGTGGCCCCCGCGGATTCGGCAGTCAGTCAAGCGGCCCACCGCTTCACCCAGTCGCTCATCACGCTGGAAGAAAGTTCCGTTCGGGGGATGGCCCGTAAGTTTCGAGTGGAGATCAGTTTTTTGGAGCTCCTGACGGCCTGGTCCCAGGCCCAACCGGTGGTGACGACCTCCCAGGAGTATCCGGAACGCGAGGTGGTTTTGGCGCAGAAGCTGGCGAGTGGGCTCTTTCGCGATGACGGGCTACGACGTACCTTCCAGGCGGTCTGTGCCGACCTGAACGTCAGCACCACGTACGGTCACCGAATTTTTAAACGCGTCTACGGTATTACCCCCAGCGGTTACGCCAACGAGCGACAATTCAGCCGAGCGAAGGTGCTACTGGAAATTGGCGAAAACTCCATCGAAGACATTGCCCTACGAATGCACTTTAGCAGTCAGGCCAGCTTCAGTAAGCAATTCAAGAAGTGGTCGGGGATGACGCCCAGCGCCTTTCGCAAGACCCAGCGGCGGGAGCGGCAGTCCGCGGATTACCTGGGGTAGGGTCAGTGTTTCATGTGAAACATTGCGGGCAAATAAAAAGCAGCCGGCGGAAGCCAACTGCTCGGTAAGGTCCTACCACATATATTCAATTGGATCTTTAATGTACTTATCGTAAACGTCGGTGACAATGGCCATCTGGTCGGCGGTCAACGGCTGCAATTCGGCGGCGTGCGTGTTCCGCTCGATTTGTGTTGGGTTGCTGGCCCCCGGGATGACGGCCGAAACGGTATCAAACATCAGAATGTACCGAAGCGCGGTATCGGCCAGATTGTCGGTGCCGAGGCGTTCCTTGAGTTCCTGAGCCGCCTTGACGCCGGTGAGGTAGTCGACCCCGGAGAAGGTCTCCCCCTTACTGAAGTGTTGACCATCGCGGTTGTTCATCCGGTGGTCGGCGGGATCGAAGTGGGTGTCGGCGGTGAATTTCCCGGTCAACAGGCCACTAGCCAGTGGGACCCGCGCTAAGATACCCACGTTGGCTTGTTGAGCCAGCTTGAAGAACAACTTGGCTGGCCGTAGCCGGAACATGTTGAAGATGATTTCAACACTAGAGATGTCGTAGTCCAGCGCCTTGATGGCTTCTTCGACCCGTTCAACGCTGACGCCGTAGTTGGCAATCTTGCCTTCCTTTTTGAGATCATCTAAGGTTTTGAACGTTTCGGGTTGGTAGTAGATGGCCATTGGCGGACAGTGCAGTAAGACTTGGTCGAGTGAATCGACCTGCATGTTTTGCAGAGATTCCTCAACGTAGCGTCTGATCGCCTTCGGGCTGAAATGGTCCATCGTCAGCGGCATTTCCTTACGCCCCACCTTGGTGGAGTAGTGGACGTCGGGGTGCCGCTTGATGAATTGGCCCACGACCTTTTCACTCATGCCGTCCTGGTAGCCATCGGCGGTGTCGAAGAAGTTAACGCCGTGATCGTAGGCGGCTTCTAGGGTGTCGAGCGCATCTTTTTCGTCAAAGGGTGCGCCCCATTTACCGCCCAGTTGCCAAGTGCCGAGGGAAACCTCGCTGATGTTAAATCCAGTTTTCCCCAATTTTCTAAATTCCATAGTGGTTAACCTGCCCTTCTGATTTATATTTAGCATAGCACTTGAAGCGCGCTTCAAGTAAAGTATTTTATTATAAGATTGGACTGATCGAACATGACTGAATTGACGATTTCTGAAGTATCTAAGCAGTATCATTTGGCGCCCTCGACGCTACGGTATTACGAACGCCTGGGCCTGATTCCGGGGGTCCGCAAGCGGAACAATCACCGTGTTTATAATGAAGCAAATCTAGAAAAATTAAATAGCATCGTGTGTTTTAAAAATTCCGGAATGAGTATGAGTGAGCTACAGACGCTGCTGAGCTATCAGGAAACCGGCCCCGACCTAGATAATATTTTGGCGGTTTTGAATGAACACGAGGTCAGCGTTGCGCGGCAGTTGGCACAATTGGAAAAGTATCACCGGCACATCACCCAGAAGGTGGCCTTTTACTCGGCCATCAAGGAGGCGGAGGCTACAGGAGCGCCCCGACCGGATTGGGCGGATTATAAGCCTGGGGATGAGCAGTAGGGGCGGCTCGGGGGAATTTATAGGTTGAAATAGGTTTGGCGAGCCGGGTTCTTCCGCTTAGAAAAGTAAGTCGCCCCTGTCCGGCATAGCGGTTAGGATGTAGATTGGCTTGGAGCGTTAGACTTGTTCTCGCCAGTAGACTTGGAAAACCTGCGGCCTTTGAAACGTGTTCGCCCCGGCAGGTCCCTGCGCTTAGAAAGCTAAGTGACTCCTGTCCGGTGTATGTTGCTAATGTTTAGGTTGGTTTGGGTCGTTGGATTTGCTCTCGCCAATCTATTTGGGAAACTTGCGGCCTCTGAAACGCGTTCCCTCGGGCAGCCCCCTCCGCTTAACCCCGATAAGCACCGGCTCGGTTCCACCGAGCGGGCACTTATCGACGTTAATGCTCAGGGGCTAACCGCCCTCACTCACGCTCTTATACAAAAAAAGCAGCCCCGCGTTCTACTCGGGACTGCTGTGGTGGGGTGCGGCGACCTTCGGAATGCTTGCGCACCGATCGCTTTCCCTCACCTTGGTTTGGCACCATCAGCTAGTATCGCACGGGGCTCGTGGGAAGTCAACCTTCTTGAGCGCCGCGGATCGTCATTAATTTAATTGACACGCCCAGCGCGATGATGAGGAAGACCAGACACATGGTGAAGCCGGCCTGAATCCCGATTTGCGGGGCGTTGGGTTGGGCGTGGAAAGATTTCGTCGCCAGGTTAATCGTCGCGATAATGATCGCGGTCCCAAACGACCCGGAAATCTGACGTAGCGTGTTGAAAGTAGCGACCCCATCGGCAACGAGCCGGTTGGGTAGATGGGTCAGGGCGTGCGTCTGGATGGGGATGAGAATCAAGACCAGGCCGAGCTGACGAATCGTTTGGCCAATCGTCAACATGACCACCGAGGCGTTGACGTCGATGAAGGCCTGCATGATGGTCCCGAAGCAATCAATCAGCAAGCCGGTGGTCACAATCACCCGGACTGGATAGCGGTCGTACAACCGCCCGCTGATGGGCGACATCACGCCGGTCAGACAGGCGCCGGGCAACAGGGCAATCCCCGATATGATGGGGCTCTGATGCATGATGGACTGAATCAAGAGGGGCAGTAGAATCGTGTTTCCGTACATGGTCGCCACGATGAGGGCGTTGAGGCTGGTGGCGGTGGTAAATTGCCCGCTCTTGAAAATCTTGGGATTAATCAAGGGATTGGGGCTATGTAGTTGTTGCCGGATGAACAGGGTGGTCAGAATCAGACCGAAAATCAAGGGCACCACCACGAACGGCGACGTCAGTGCGTATTGGCCGACGTTTGAGAAACTCCAGAGGAGCCCCAGCGCCCCGAAACTCACCAGAAACAGGCCGAGGCGGTCCAGCGTGGGCGTCTCGTTGGTCGGGACGCTCGGCAGAAAGAAGTACGCCAAAATCAAGTCCAACAGGATGAAGGGCGCCACGAGAATGAAGAGGTACCGCCACGAAAAGTACGTGAGAATCACTCCGGATAGGGTCGGTCCGATGATCGGTGAAAAATTAAAGGCGAGACCGACAATCCCCATGACGGCGCCCTTCTTGGTGGGGGCGGCGTAGCGAATGGCGAGGATGTTGACCAGCGGCATCATCACGCCCGACCCGGTCGCCTGAATCATGCGGCCAAGGATTAGGACCCAGAAGCTCTGCGCCAAGCTGCCGAGCACCGTGCCGACCAGAAAGATGGTGGTGAACAGGATAAACAGCCGGCGAAACGTGAACTTTTTAATCAGGTAGGCACTCACGGGAATCATCATCGCGCTGACCAGCATGTAGCCGTTGCTAATCCACTGGACGGTGGATGAATTGACGTGAAAGACGGTCATAAACGTGGGTAACGCAACGTTCATGAGGGTCGAACACAGGATACCGAAGAAAGTGCCAAATACCATGATGAATAACGATTGCTTGATTTGTTTAGACATTAAATGGCCTTCTCTTCTCTATTAAATTGCACAACTTATCCAATGATACTGATAATAGGAAAGTTAGTCAATCGGTCTAGGCAGCTAAGTGTTGGTGAGATCGCGACCAACTCGCCGTTATCCCCGGAGGATTGTCGGCTAATGGTCAAATTAGTCACTTATTCATACCATTTACGCTTTTGTGAATTTAATTGTAAGCGTTTACATAAAGGGCGAATTGTGTTAGTTTAGAACGTAAAGAGGTGTCCAGGTATGAAAAAAAGTGACGTATTAGTAATTGGATCCAACATGATTGATCTGACGACCTATATCAACCGCATGCCCGTGGCGGGTGAAACCGTGGAGGCCGAAGACTTTTCGATGGGTTTCGGGGGCAAAGGGGCCAATCAGGCTGTGGCCGCCGCACACCTGGGGTCGCGGGTCAGCTTCATCTCGATGGTCGGGGACGATAGCTTTGGCGAACAACAATTGGCCAATTTCAAAGCCGCTAACATTGATGTGACGGGTGTTGGCGTGGGTCACAAGAGTAGTGGGGCGGCCCCCATCTTTGTCGATCCGACCGCCGATAACCGCATCCTCATCATCAAGGGGGCCAATAACGAACTCACGCCGGCCGTTTTGGATACCCATCTCGATTTAATTCAGAATACAAAATTAATTGTTCTCCAACAGGAAGTTCCGTTGGCGACTAACTATCATGCCATCGACTTGGCCAACCAGTATGGCGTGCCGGTGCTGTTGAATCCCGCACCGGCCAACAGCGAGCTAGACCTGGAACACGTCCGGCAAGTGGACTTCTTCTCGCCCAACGAAACCGAGCTAGCAACCTTGACGGGGCTCCCGACGGAATCGATGGATGAAATTTCGCGGGCCGCCCAGCGCTTAGTCGATATGGGCGTGAAGAACGTCCTGGTCACGATTGGGTCGCGCGGTGTGTTGTGGGTCAGCGCCACGACCAGTCAGTTAATTGACGCCGTGAAGGTCGAAGCCGTCGACACCACCGGGGCTGGCGACGCCTTCATCGGGTCGTTTGCCCATTACTTCGCGCAGGGCGACACGGTACCGCAGGCGTTGCGCCACGCCAACGAATACGCCGCCATCACGGTCACACGACGGGGGACGCAGAAGTCCTATCCCACGGCCAAAGAAGTCGCGGCGCTGTACCAGCCAAGTTGAGTGAGATTGGGTTTAAGCGAAACCAACTGCCGTTTGGCGGAAGTTTCGGCTATTTAAGGACAGGCCGGTTTTGTTCCAAGCGCTTTTTAGGGCAAACGGGCGGGGCGTCAGCCTGAGCAGATTGATTGCGCCCGGTCGGCGGCTTTCGTATACTTAAGGGTAATTACAGTTCAGCCGATATTAAAGGAGGGCGTGACCATGAAGAATTTATTACTCGGGGTTAGTCTGGCGGCCAACGTGGCCCTGGCCTACTTAGTGGTTGCCGATAGAGACCAGCTTAAGGCCCTACAGTCCCGTGCGGATAGTGCGATGGACCAGGTTGCCGGTAAGGCCCAACAGATCAAGGGTACCCTGACCGGCGACGTGAGCGATAAGCTGAAGGGCAACCTACGCGAGGGTCGCGGCGAGGTTAAGTCCGTGATCGACGACGTGAAATCAGAGTTTAATTAGGTAAATGCTAAAAGGACCGCGGAAATTTCCGCGGTCCTTTTTTTCGGAGCCTGGGACAAAACCTCCCAGGCTTGTTTGCGGCACCTTTACATAGCTGAGACGTGCGCCAAAAGTCAGCCGGATCCGCTTAAAACGGCTAACCAAACCATCCAAACCTGAGATTGTTCGGTTAGCAGCCTTAATGCTCGCCGACTAATCGCCTTTGTCCCACTCTTTTTTCGGGGCGCGACGCTTATGATGGTGTCCAGACCATCTTCAAGTCAGGCACGCCGGTGGCCGCATCACGGGTTGTTGTCTGGGCAACGAAGTGGTGTCGTTGGTAGAAGGCCAAGGCGACTTGATTTTGGGGATAAACGTGTAGGGTCAATCGGGGATAATCAGCCTGAAGCCGAGTGATTAGGGCGCTACCGACCCCGCGCTGGCGGTGGTCACGGGCCACGAAGATACCGGCGATGTCCTGACCGTTGAGTCCCGCGAAACCGGTGATTTGTTGTGACGTGGTAGCGAGGTACAGCGTGGCCGTGTCCAGTTGTGACGCCACAGTGGGAGCCATCTCGTGCCAGTATTGGGGGTCGACGAAGGGGTGGGCATCTAGATTTCCCTGAAGCCAAATGGTCATGATCCGGTGACGTTGCGTGGCGGTGAGGGTGGTGACTTTAGTAATCATTAGGCAATTCTCCTATTATTAATAATTAGCCGACATTGATACTTGTAAAGTTGTACAGGTGCCAGTCGTCCGTGAGATGAGGATTGTTGCGGGCCTTGTTGGGCGGCACGCCAACGAAACGTTTGAATTCACGCGTGAGGTGGGCCTGGTCGGCGAAGTTTAGAATGGCCGCAATTTCCGAGAGCGGAAGGTTGGTGGTCTGGAGAATCTCGATCGCCCGGTTAATCTTCACGAGCAACTTGAACCGCGAGATCGTCACGCCGATTTCGCGGTGAAATAGGGTGGACAGATAGTGCGGGGAAAGCCCCAACTGGTTGGCCAACTGGACGACGGTGACGGTCGTCTCGGGGCCATTCATGATAATCTGGTAGGCCCGCCGCACCGGTGCGGAGAGGTGGACGGCCTTGAGTTGGTGGACCCGCTGTGCCATGTCTTTAATCATGGTTTCGATGCCACTCATCACGTCGTCGTAGGTGGTCAGCGTCTCCAGCGTCCGCACGTAATGGTCGTTGAGCGAATAGGCTTGATCGAAGTCCATCCCGGCGTGAATGGCCGCGCGCAGGGTAACCGAGGTGCTGATGATCCCCCAATTCTTGATATTCCGGAGGTTACTGCCGTCCGCGAGAATCCCGATACGCCCGGAATTCACCAGTCCGACAAAGGCATCGTGAACCATCGAGGGTTTTCCCAGTTCGACGGCGGTCTTCAACGCCTTCTCGTAGGCGTAGCTGACATGGGCGCCCTCGTCTTCAAAGTTCACCAGAATCAGCTTGTCGTTGAACTGATCGGAGGGAATAGCCTGGTCGAAGGCCGCCGTGATAGCGGCCTCGTCGAGCGGAAGGTGGCGCAATTGGGCCAACACCAAGAGCTGGTCAACGCACTGTTGCCGCGGAATCGAGTAGGTACTCAACACCTGAGGCAAGTAAATCGTGCGGGCGTCCGTACTGTTGGGGCGCCGACTGGTCACGTCGGTCAGGAGAATCGGGCCCAGAATGTCGGTATATTCGGCGTGAATCAGGCAGACGGAGAAGAGATTTTGGCTGTGGCGGAAGACGGTTAGGGTCGCGGCGGGATGCGGAATCTCCTGAAGAATTGCGGCGTAGGCGGCCGTCAGCAGTTTTCCCTGTTTGAAGACGACCTCGGGCTGGTGCCGAAAGGTTTTAAAGATGACGGCGGGCACGTTGATGGCCGCCAGATAGCGCGTTTCTAAGTCCAAGCCAGTCCCTCACTTTCAAGATAGAAATTCAAAAATTAGATATTTATTCAAAATAGGTGCAAATGTAAGCGCTACATTAGTTATACCGTAGGCGGCCAGGAAATGCTAGGGGCCGATCGGGAGCGGTGGGCAGGTTTTACCGGTGGTTTCCGCCCAATGAAGTCACGTCATAAAAATGTGGGCAGGCAACCGCAGTTTAGGAGGCGTATAATGAAGAGGTGAAATTTATTGAACGGGGTGACTGTTTTTGCGAAAGTTAGCACCATTCTTTGTGGCGTTGGGCGCGATTAGTTTTGGCGTGCCAGCCACACTGATGAAGATTGCCCGGAGTGAGGGTGTGGTCAACGGACCGCTGTTGTTCTGGTCGTTTCTGAGCGCCGTGGTGATTCTCGGCGTGATTCACATTGCGCGGCGGCGTTGGCTACGGTATCAGCATACGAATTGGAAACAGCTCTTGGCGGTGATGGCCGCGGGCACGGCCTCTGGTTTTACCAATACCTTCTATATTCAATCGTTGAAATTAATTCCGGTTGCGGCCGCCGCGGTCATGTTGATGCAGGCGGTTTGGCTATCGGTCTTGCTCGGGAGTCTGATTCATAAACGCCGGCCCTCGCGGCTGCAGGTCATCAGCATCGTGTTGGTCCTGATTGGCACGGTCCTGGCGGCGGGCCTCTTTCCGATTACGCAGCCGCTGTCGTTATGGGGGCTGTTTCTAGCCTTCTTGGCGGCCTGTGCGTACGCCTGCACGATTCAATTTACCGCGATGCTCGGGAATAACTTGGACCCGCTGAGCAAGACGTGGCTGTTGTGTGTCGGGGCGTTTCTTCTGATTTCGGTGGTTTGGGGACCGCAGATTGTCTCGGCACCGGTGACGTTTGACACGCTTAAATGGGCCTTTTGGATTGCCATCTTCTCCATGGTCTTCCCACTGGTCGCCTACTCAATCTTCATGCAGTATCTGGACCTGGGCATTGGGCCGATTCTTTCCTCGCTGGAATTGCCGGCGTCCATCACGATTGCCTTTCTGGTCTTGGGTGAACGCGTGGACTGGCTCCAGATTGTGGGGGTCCTTGTCATCATTGGCGCCGTGATTCTCCCGAATGTGTGGGGGATGCGGCGACAGAATCAATTACGCTAATTGTTTCATGTGAAACAACGGAAGTCACGCCACGGAATTGCCCGCGGTGTGGCTTCTTTTTATGGTATTCTAGGGCTATCAAAGTCGAGGAGATGGGCAAATGGCCACCATTACCGGAAAAACCTTAGCATTAGACGCCGTGACGGCGGGAAACCAATACGTGGATTGCGAGTTGACCTATTCCAATCAAGACATTCGGATTGAGGAGGTAGCTTTTGACAAGTGTCGCTTCCAGCAGACGGACTTCAAGACCAGCGAGTGGCTGGACTGCACCTTTCGAGGATGTCAATTTCTCAATTGCCAATTCCAGCAAAGCTATCTATATCGTTGCGCGTTCAACGCTTGTCAGCTTCTGGGCAGCGACTTCACCGCAGCACGGCTCAAGGACACGACCATCGTCGACTCGCGGGCGGACTACGCCAACTTTGCCGAGGCCGTTCTCACCGGGGTGACGATGACCGCCACCCGGTTGCTAGAAGCCAGCTTTCAAGCGGTGACGGTTAAACGATTGCTCAATTTCAACCGTTGCGATCTGACCCGCGCCGATTTGACGGAAAGTCGGTTGAAATTGGTCGATTTACGCAGTTGTCAGATTGAGGCGCTCGCTTTTACCCCGGGACTAGTCCGGGGCTGTAAGATTGACCCCTTACAGGCCGTGACCTTTGCGGCGGCACTGGGATTGGATATTCAGGATTAAAAAGAGAGTTGCGACGGGGTACCGGTCGTCGCGCGCTTTTGGCTGGCTATGACGGCCGTTGGGGCAGCGGCCACGGCGCGTGCCTCCGCGCGAGTCCCCCAGTGGCCCAGGCAGATGCTGGCGGTCGCCCCGAGAATGATGATGGCCAGAATGGTCTTGATGACTTTTTCGTTGATGGTGAGGACCTCCTTGATTGTGTCGAGAATAACAGGGTTAGTGGGCGAGCGCAAGTGCGGGCAGTTTTAGCAGAAAATGCAGGCTTTTTTGACCGTTGAGCATTTATTCAGTGGACGCGGTTTTCCCCGTCCCGTATGCTGAGAGCAGACTATCTTTAAAAGGAGGCGGCCACCATCGCTGTCACGCTGGAAACGCCACTTGAAAATTTATTATTAGCCAGTAACCTGGGGCTTGGTCGCGACCACCGGCTGGCGGGCTGGCACATCCTGACCATTTTATACCACGACAGCGCGACCGGTGGGGTGCCGATCACGCTAGGGTATTTAGCGAAGCGCTACAACGGGGACTATCTGGATACGGATGAAAAGCCCCTTAAGGATGACGTGTTGAAGCGCATCCTGGAGGTTCTCGGCGACCAGGCGAAATTAATTGAGGTGTCACCGCGTAAGGTGCGGGTTCAGATGAAGAGTGGCGGGTACCACACCCAGCAATCGTACGTTTATAAAATTACGAGTAGTGGGATTGAATACCTGTCGGCCATGCAAAAAGTGGTGGATGCCGATAACACGGTGACCGCCAACATTACGCGAATTAACGAATATTGTCGGTTGGTAGCAAAGCTCTCGGTCCCGGAATTAACGGCGACGGATACCCGGTTATACAATGACTTTCAGAACATGGTGTCGGCGTACAATGACGTCATGAAGGGGATGCACAAGCTCGATGACGACCTGAGCGAGTTGGCCAATGACCTGGGTTTAACCACGGTGGGGCGGCCGCCGAGAGTCTGCAGGAAATGTTGAAGGATAAGGCGATTCCGGCATTTACCCAGTTGCTCGATCAGGGCCCACGACTACAGGCCCTGGCGACCTCGACCACCTTTAGCGACCGCGCAAAGATGCTGTTGCGGTTTAACAAGTCACGGGAATACGTTCAGCGCCAGTTGAACCGGCTGGCCGCGAGCTTTGACCCCAGTTCGAGTGCCATCGACAATAGTCTGGATACGGTCTATCTGTTATTTCAGACCATTCTCAATGCCATTCGGCTGCTGAGTCAGGAGTACGATCACGTTCAGAATCAATCGGTGGATATTAAAGCCTTAACGGGGCAGATCGACCACTTGTTAACCCACTATCAGACGGTGACGATTCCGCTCCGATTCCGCAACATTTACCGCAGGACCGGGTAAATACGGATCCCGCCGACCTGTTGGCGGCCAGCACCATGGGACCCGTGATCTACACGGCGATGAGCCAGACGCAGACGAAGCTGACGGCCGCCGATAATCCTACGGTTGCTGCGAATGAAGCCGATGACGAAGACCATCAGGCGGGACTGGCCGAATTCAAACGGCTAGTCATGCGTGATGGCAATCATGGTGTAGTCGACCAGAGCTTAGTGTTAAAGACGATCCAGGCTCGCGATGAGCTGGTTCGTTTGTACGGGGCGACCGGCTACATGTTTTCAAGTCGGTCGACGAGTATCACCAGTTCGTGGAACAGGAGCAGTTGATTACTGAATACGAGCGGTTAATTGGCGATTGGGTGAAGGCGTAACTAAATGGCGTAAATGAAAAGGGATTGCCCAATCTGAGCAATCCCTTTTAACTAGCCACTAACCCCGTCGTACCCGATAAACGTGAAATAGGTCTTCCCGCCAATCCGGTAGAGACTGTCGAAGGTTCCGGCGATACCGTTGTCTTCGTTACCGGCGTTGTGCTGGGGGTCGTGTAGATTCTTTAGCGTTACGCGATACTGATAAAGGCCGGTGTGACTGACGCGCTTGGTTTTTAAGCCCTTAATGTCGTGGCTGAAATAGAGCACCCGGTCGGGGTCGTGAAAGTCGGTCTTAGTAATCTTTGCCAGACCGGTGGGTTTTTGCATGAAGCCCAGCCCGGCGTTGGCTTTATCATCGTATTTCATATATTCGAGATAACCATCGGGCGTTACGCGGACGCTGGCCGTGGTGGTTTCTTCGGAACTCAGCGCTGCCTGGGCGCCACCGAGGTATAGGTCACCGTGGCTGTAGCCGGGCATGAAGTCCGGCGCGGGAATCCGCTTAAACGCCGTCAGTTTGTCCGTGGCCTTCAATGTGGCCTGCGGGTCGTAGGCACCGGCACCCGGGTCGATGGTATAACCGGCCGGCGCGCTCTGGTGAATCAGCGGGTAACTCAACCGCGCCAAGTAGAGCTGGAGTGTAGGCACCAGAAAGTCTCCGGACTTGGTACTGGTAAGGTTCCCGGCAACGACCGTCCCCGCCGGTAGGGTCAGGTCGCGACTGAGCGCGTGGCCGACCTTGTGCGAGGGGACGAAGTTAACCTTGAGCTTGATAGTTCGGGTGACTTCGAAGTATTGACTGAGGTTGAGAAAGTCCGTGCTAGCCGTGAAATTGCCCACTTTGACTAGGGCACTGGGCTTTTCGGTTTGCGCGTTGATGGGCCGCGTCCCCACAAAGAGGGCGGCTAAAAAAGCAACGATTCCGGTGCTAATCTTAAAAAATTTGTGCATGTTGCCATCCGGCCTCCTACGAAAATTTAGATACGTTAAGTATACCGGAAAGCTCGGGATAAATAAACGAACAAACGTTCTTTTGTGGAAAATTTTCGCAGTTAACCCGGGTTATATTTCGCTAAAATAACCGGCGCAACCAAGGTGTGCGTGTCTTGTGGGGGGAAAACGGGTATGCTGGAGGCAGACGCCCCTACTCTTCGAAATCATCGGCTTACTGGTCTTGATTTATCGGCGGCAGCGGCAAGGGCGTTATCCGCTGCCTCACGGTGTGGTTGGGTTGGCCCTTCTCGTGATGATGTTATTGCCGGTGTCTCAGGTGGCCGATGCAATTATGGGTTTTGTCGCGGGGTTACGCGGGTTGAATTAGTGTAGTATCGCAGGGCTGATGGGAATCTGTCGGCCTTTTTGCATTAACCGATTGTCTGTAGATTAACCAGTTGACAGAGGAAGCCTACAGAAATAACCCGGGAAATTTCCCACTTAGTTGTTGCAATCTAGTCAACAGATACTTAAAATGAAGAGTTAATTAATCGTGAAATCGGCCGTTCTGTCGCGACGAGTCACTGAAATCGGAGGAACAAGTCATGAAATACTCTTATAAATTAAGTGATGCCATCCACATCCTCGTGTACATCTATATTGCGCCGGGAAATCTGGACAGTACGACCATTGCCAGTAGCGTGGCGTCCAATCCTAGCGTGGTCCGGCGGTTGATGGCGGCCTTGAAGAAGGCCGGCCTAATCGCCAGTCGTGCGGGTGCGGCCGAGCCGCGGCTGGCCCGACCGGCTAATGAAATTTCGTTACGCGATGTGTTCCGGGCGGTGGAGCCAAACTCAGAATTACTCCACGTTGACCCGCGGACTAATTTAGATTGTCCGGTGGGGGCCCACATCCAGCAAACGTTGGACGGGGCCTACAGCCGGATTCAACGGGCGGCCGAAAATGAGATGCGCCAGCTGACGATTCAAGACATGGTCGAAGATATTCAGCTACGCAATCAACAGATGGGTTAGTCGTTTAATCGGTAATCTTTGGCGCACGTTTCGCCATTTAAATGAGATGCACGAGGGCTTGAGATGTTTTGTTTCGGGCCCTTTTCGTTTGACGTTGATTACGACTGCCCAACGCAATTGGCCACTACTAGGGTGATCAAGATTGGATCGACGTCAGGTTGATAGTCGAGGGGTCAAGGTCTTTAATTGGCAGTTAACGCGCTCGATCTCAGCCACATAAATTTCTAAAAAAGTCGAAGCCACGGTGCTTGGACTTTTTTAGTCGATGACCAAGCGCCAGGCGTTGTATAATAAACCTATTGTAACCGCTTCAGAAAGGAAGTCTCAAACAGATGAAAGCAGATTTAACGTGGCTAGATGATCCCCAGACCTTCCGGATCAACCAAGCGCCGGCCCACAGCGACCATCGCGGCTATGCCACGGTTGAAGAGGCTGCGGCCCACCACAGCAGTCTGGTTCAGAGTCTCGATGGCTCGTGGGCCTTTCGTTTTGCCCGCGATCCGCAGCACCGGCCGGTTGGGTTCTATCGGCCGGACGACGACCGCAGTGACTTTGAGCCATTGACGGTTCCCGGCCACATCGAACTCGCCGGATACGGGCAGATTCAGTACATCAACACGGCCTATCCTTGGGAGGGCAAGCACTATCGCCGCCCCGCCTATAGTCAGGGTGCCGATCAACCCGAACGGGGCATGTTTAGCACCGACCCCGAGAATACCGTGGGGGCCTACGTGAAGCATTTTACCCTCGATCCGGCGTTGCGGGGGAAACGCGTCAGCATTGAGTTTGATGGTGTGGAACAAGCCATGTTTCTGTGGCTAAACGGCCAGTTCGTGGGCTATGCCGAGGACAGCTTTAGCCGCTCGGAATTCGACCTGACACGCTACCTCCAGCCCGGTGAAAACCTGCTGGCCGTTGAGGTCTTTAAGCACAGCACGGCGGCTTTCCTGGAGGATCAGGATATGTTTCGTTTTTCCGGAATCTTTCGTAGCGTGCGGCTGGTCGCAAAGCCTGAGTTACACCTGGAAGATTTGACGATTCGCGCCGGCGTCGATGCGGCGTTGACGACCGGTCAGTTGGCCGTGACCCTGCGATTGTCGGCGGCGAAACAGCTAGCCGGGGCGGTTCAGGTCCGGCTGCTGGATGCGACTGGTCAGTCGCTGTGGCAAGCTGAACGCGCCGTCGCCGACACGGTAAAATTAACCACGGACTTGCCCCACATTCACCTCTGGTCGCACCACGACCCGTACCTTTACCAGCTGCAAGTCACGCTACACACGGTGGCGGGGACAGTGGTCGAGGTCGTTCCGTATCCGGTTGGCTTTCGCCGGTTGGAAATGCGCGATAAGGTCATCACGCTTAATGGTCAACGGCTGATTTTAAACGGCGTCAACCGTCACGAATGGGATGCGCATCGTGGTCGGGCCGTGACCCTAGCGGATATGCAAAGTGATCTGGCCGTCTTTCACGCCAATCACATCAACGCCGTGCGGACCTGCCACTACCCGGATCAGCCGGTCTGGTACGACCTGTGCGACCGCCACGGGATCTATATGATGGCCGAGACTAATCTCGAAACGCACGGTACCTGGCAGAAGATGGGGGACGTGGAGCCGTCCTATAACGTGCCTGGTGACCTGCCGCAGTGGCAATTGGCCGTGCTCGACCGGGCCAAGAGTAACTATGAAATGTTTAAAAATCACCCGGCCATCTTGTTCTGGTCGCTGGGTAACGAATCCTATGCGGGTGAGGACTTGGCGGCGATGGACGCCTACTACCATCACGTTGACCCGACGCGGCTGACCCATTATGAGGGTGTCTTCCAGAATCGGGCCTACGCCGATCGGATTTCCGATGTGGAGAGTCGTATGTACAATCCGCCACGTGAGATTGAGAAATACCTGCAAAACGCGCTGGCCAAGCCGTTCCTGGACTGTGAATACATGCATGACATGGGCAATTCACTGGGGGGCATGGCGAGCTACGACCGCTTGTTAGACCGCTATCCGATGTATCAGGGCGGCTTCATCTGGGACTTCATCGACCAGGCACTCTGGGTCAAGGATACCGTCACCGGTCGGCCGGTGTTGCGCTATGGCGGGGACTTTGATGACCGCCACAGTGATTATGAATTTTCCGGGGACGGCCTGCTCTTTGCGGACCGCACCCCGAAACCAGCCCTACAGGAGGTGCGTTACTACTATGGCCAACACGACTAAATTGAATTTAATATTTGGCGACGTCACCCTCGGCGTGAGTGGTGACCGGTTTCACTATCTTTTCGCCTATGATCGCGGCGGTCTGGAGTCGCTGGTGCGTGACGGTAAGGAGTGGCTGTACCGCATACCGGTTCCGGCGCTGTGGCGGGCCACCACGGATAACGACCGGGGAAATGGCTTCTCCCGGCGTTCCGCCATGTGGCTGGGGGCCGACCTCTTTAGCCACTGTACCCACGTGGCGGTGGCCGTGGATGGTCACGCGATTCCGCTGCCAATCGCCCCGGAGAATAACCGTTACACCGACCACGAGACGGCCGATGAGGTGGCGGTGACCTTTACCTACACGACGCCCACCGTTCCGGTAACCACGATTGAGGTAACCTATCAAGTCGTCGCCGGTGGAAAACTAACCGTGACCGTGCAGTACCATGGCGTGGACGGTTTGCCGGAATTGCCTGCCCTGGGCCTGCGCCTGGTTATGCCCACGACCGCGAGCGAGTTTGACTACCAGGGCCTATCGGGCGAAACGTATCCGGACCGCATGGCGGGTGGTCAACCGGGAACCTATCACGTTGCCGGGCTCCCGGTGACGCCGTATCTGGTGCCGCAGGAATGCGGTATGCACATGGCGACCGACTGGGTGACGGTGACCCGCGAGCAGACGTTAAATAACGCCGATCCGGACCATCAGGCCTTTCAGTTGACGGTTCGCAAACACGAACAGCCCTTTGCCTTTAGTTGCCTGCCCTACACGCCGGAGGAGTTGGAAAACGCCACTCATCAGGAGGAGTTGCCGGTGCCGCGCCGAACGGTCTTAACCATTTACGGCGCCGTTCGCGGCGTGGGTGGCATCGACAGTTGGGGTGCGGACGTGGAACCGCAGTACCGGTTGGCCGGGGATGCCGACCACCGCTTTCAGTTTGAGATTTAAATATCAGGCTAGTCCGAGTGCGTGCTGGGGCTAGCCTTTTTGGTGCTGACAAGGATAATTATGGGAAAAATTAGACCAATCATTTCGGTCGCCAATCGGTCGGTTGGTCGGACTAGCCGGACAACTAGACCACTGTAAATGGGCAGGAACCTCGCGAATTTAAGGCTTGCTCGGTCGTTGAGGGGATGCTATAGTTTAGCTACGGGTAAAGCTACGGGATAGCAAATAAAATAGCAAGCAAGTGGTAAAATTGTTATTCTTATAAACCAGTAAAAAGTGGGTCATAACGACGAGGAGGCCACGACCATGCAACAGGTAGGGAAACGACAGCAATCATGGGTCATCGGAAGTCTATTGGCAATCTTGGTGCTGTTACTTAGCTTGGGTCTGGCCACAACTTCGGCCGGTGCCAAAGCCACGAGTAGCCACACTGAAAGGGCGCGGATCATGAAGAAGAATAGCCGCTCCCTGAAAGCCGCCACGCTAAATGCGAAGGGCCTGTCGATCGCCTGGAAAGACGTGCTTCGCCACAAGGTTAAACTGTTAAAGCAACTGAAGAAGACGATTGCCAAGGAAAAGGGCAGTGTGTATTCTGCCCGCCAAGTCAAGACACTCAATCATAAGATTGATCGGCTTAACCGGAAGTATACCCGCAAACTAAAGAGGCTAAAGACGCACAAGGACCCGACCGATATTTACTATACGTGGTACAAAGAACCGGGCGGCTACGTCGCGTTCATGAAAGAAAAAATAAAGTGGGTCGGTCGCCGAGCGTATGTCGTCTGGGGGATTCGCGAACATGATGGTAAGTTTAACAATTACGGGGGCCACGGCGACGGCTTTATCATGTAATCGGCTTTAAGGATCTGGAGGTGACCTTCCAGATCCTTTTCGCTCCCAAGGCGCCTTTGTAGCTAGATTAAAAATAATTTTGTTTTTTTTTCAACTTTCTGCTTGCCTTGAAGTCCACATGAAGGTTTAACCTAGGGTCATTCAAGTGTTTGGAAAGGAAGTTTTATTTATGACGAAAAATGTTTTGATCCTGGCCGCTAATGGCCAAATTGCCCGACTTGTTGAACAACGCCTGCTGACCGAAGCAGCCTTTGCTGACGTGAACCTGACACTCTTCTTACGAAATGCCAATCGTCTGAACCAGCTCCAAGATAATCCACGCGTGACGCTGATTGAAGGCGATATCACGGATGCCGCTGCGGTCGGTGCCGCGATGGCCGATCAAGACTTGGTCTTTGTCGCCGTGGTTGACCATGACCGGCAAAACCGACTCACGAGAAACGTGATTGCCGGCATGCAAGCTCATCAGGTGTCGCGGGTCGTCTTTACCAATGTGCTGGGTCTCTACAATGAAGTCGGCGGTGAATTCGGTCGGTGGAACCTGGAGATGATTGGCGCGGGGATGGCGCCGGCGCGTCAATCCGATCAGTTATTGGCCGATTCCGGACTAGACTATACGACCTTGCGTTTACCTTGGCTCAATGATCGTGACATTAAATATACGGTAACGACGAGAAACCAGCCGTACGACGGTGTTTCGGGTTCCCGGCGGAGTGTGGCCGATGTGGTCTTGAGCATGATCGCTGACCCTAACAAGTATAGTCGTGATAGTATTGGGATAGCAGATCCAGCGACCGAGGGTCAGAATCGGCCCGTTTACTAGGGACAAGGAGTGTAATTAAAATGAATATTAAAGAAGCTAGCGAAAAAACGGGGGTCTCCTCCGCAGCCATCCGTTACTATGAGAAGGAATCTCTCATTCCAGCCATCGACCGGACTGAGGTGGGTAACCGCGATATTGACGACCGCATTATTCGGCGTATTCGGTTTGTCACGCAAATGCGAGCGGCCGGAATGAGCATCGAAAACCTGCGACGGTACATCGAATTATTCGATGCGCAGGAAGACAATACCAAGGAACAGAAGGCCCTGTTACAGGAACAGCTGGCCGTCATGGAAGAAAAGCGCGATGACCTTCAGGCGGCGATTGACCACCTCAACTATAAGCTGAACCACTTCTACGATCACATGGAAACTACGGAAGCCGAACTGCGGCAATTGGAGAAGCAACATGCCGAAAAGCTGGAGTCGACGGAGCAAGCCGACGATGAACTGAAGTGATGACGAAGAGCGACTATTTGTGAATGGTCGCTCTTTTTGAGGTTATGGGGTCAATATAATTAGGAGGTCGGTCGAATGGCACTTTTCACTTCGACATTCGTTTTGTTAGTAACAGTTGCTTTAGCGAATCTGGTAGCGCAATGGTTACCGATTCCTAAGACGTATTTGGCATTGCTGGCGGGAATTATGGTCGCGCTGATTCCAGGGTTAAATCATTCGGTCTTGAATTTTGAAAATGAAATCTTTATGGTCTTGATTCTAGCGCCGTTGTTATTTTTCGAAGGTCAAACGACGCCAATGGTTAAGGTGGGGAAAGGAATTCCCAGTATCTTGGGAACGGCTTTTGCCTTGGCGATAGGGTCGGCCGTAGTCGCAACGATTGGGTTACATGGCATCTTCGCGGTCAGTTTGCCCTTAGCACTGGTGATGGTGGCGATTAGTACGCCAACCGATGCCACGGCATTTGAATCTGTCATTACCGGGAGAAAAATCAGTGAGCGGTTGAGTAATCAGCTGAAAATGGAGTCATTATTTAATGATGCGACTGGGCTGATTCTGCTACAAGCTGGGTTGCTATGGCTGAAGACCAACGAGTTTTCTTTTAGTCAGAATATCGGTAAACTCTTAATCTCCGCAGTTGGTGGTGCCATCGTGGGTGCTGTGCTAGCAGTGGCTATCATGTTATTTCGGCAGGCCTTGGTGCGAACCGAAGAAAACGTTATCTCTTCCCAGACACTCATCTATCTGCTGACACCAATCGTGATTTATTTGATCGCAGAGCAACTGGGCGTGTCGGGTATCATCGCGGTTGTGGTCGCAGGCTTGATTCACAATGGGGAAGCTAACGGTAGTCGGTTTACGGCGCCGCGGCAGATGTATCTGGGGACGCAGCTGATGAATTTTATTTCAGAAATTCTAAATGGTGCGGTCTTTGTGATTCTCGGCATTAGTTTGGAACGCATTGTTCAGGAACAGTATCAGCAAATGTTTCGGTCGCTCCAGTGGCTGTGGTGGGGAGTAACGGTTTATCTAGCCTTGCTCCTCTGCCGGGCCATTTACGCCTATTTCTTTATTGCCCAGCGTCGATGGCGAACCAGTTGGTTGTTTTCACTGGGTGGTGTTCACGGGACGGTTACGTTAGCCATGACCTTTTCCGTTCTGGGGATGCTGCCCACCAGTCAATTTCAGCAAGTGATCTTGATGGAAACGGTTGTCATTATCCTGAGTATGTTGGTACCGACCGTATTGTTCAAGCGGTTGTTACCTCAAGACGGCGATGCACTCAGCAAAGCTAAGGTTCTAGCACAGATTCGTCGTGAGATGACGGCCGTGGGAATTCAACGGGTTCATGAGTTGGATTTACCAGAAAATGTTAAACACGTGGTCATCTATGATCTTCAGGACCAAAATAAACGAAATCCGTTGCAGGCCTATCTACGGCGTTGGCGTGGCATTATTAGTCATCACGAAGCCATCAGCTTTCTCCAAAGTCGTGATCAACGATGGGCCATGATGCAAGCATTTGCCAGTGAACGGGCCTTCTTGGCCGACCAGGCACGCCGCCACGTCGTTGATGTGACGTTGTTACACGATATTTACACGGAAGTCTTGATGTCGGAAGCCTTGGTGGTGGACCCTTACAGCCGAATGGTTTAAAAGACTTGTCTTCGAGTCGACTCGAAGGTTTATCGTGAGCGTAATCAGTCAAAAGGAGTGTGTTATGATGAAAATTTTAATTCTAGGTGCGCATGGTCAAATTGCTCAATTGGTCCGGACGCGGTTGCTGGCCGAAACGGATGCGACGTTGACTTTGTATCTACGTCAAGCAACGCGACTAAGCGTGGTTGACGCACAACGAGAAACGGTTGTCGAGGGTGATGTCAATGATTACGCCACCCTAAAGGCCGCCATGGCCGGTCAAGACATGGTACTAGCCGATTTGGGTGGGACGTTTGAACCCATGGCCAAAAATATCGTGCAAGCCATGGAAGAAACTGGCGTGAAACGCTTACTGTATATTACGGGATTGGGCCTGTACCACGAATTGCCAGCAAAGTTTGATGCCTGGTTGGAACGGTCGATTGGGCACGCCGTCATGGAGGATACACGGCGAGCGGCAAGAATTATCGAAGATTCACCGCTCGATTACACCATCATCCGGGCTGGCTACATGACCAACAAGGACGAGATCGACTATGAGCTGACGGAAAAGGGAGAAACCTTCAAGGGAACTACCATCTCGCGGCAAAGTATTGCCGATCTGATCGTGAAGATCGCTAAGAATCCGGCCCTGCACAGCCGCAGTAGCCTTGGCATTGCGAAGGCTGGTACAGATGGCGATACGCCGGTGTATGCCTAGCTAAAGCGTGTTGATAGGTGGTCATGTCGTGTAGCGCCGTGGTAATCAGAACGCGTCAACAGTAATAAAGCTCAAGTCTGTTTTTTTGAAAAAAGTGCTTGTCTTAAAGTCTACTTCAAGGTCTAAACTGGAACTATTGAGTAGATAAAGGAGATTTGCACATGACAACGAAAACGTTAATTGTCGATTATTCATGGTCCGGGACTACCGCCAAGTTAGCGATGGCTCTGCAGCACGTGACTGGCGGTGATCGGGTGGACTTGACGGTCGCCGCAGAAACCTTTCCTAACGATATGTACGCCACCTCTGATGTGGCGAACCAGCAGCTGACAACGCGGCAGTTACCGGCCTTAACCAATGCGCTCCCCGATGTTAGCGCCTATGACGTGTTGCTCGTGGGCGGTCCCGTCTGGTCGGCGAAGGTGTCGACGCCGGTCCGATCATTCTTACAGCAGCTTACGAACTTCCAGGGAACCGTCGCGCCGTTCTACACGGACGCCGGCACCCCCGGCGGTTACGAGGATGACTTTGCCAGGCTGGTCACGACCGCTACTGTGGTCCCGGGAATTGGTTTGACAGCGGGAGAACTGCGGGACGCCGAGCAGCAGCTGACCAGTTGGTGGCAGAACCTAATTAAATAATTGGAGGAATTTCAAATGAAAACAGCCGTATTTGTTGAACCAGGCAAGGTAGAAGCTCAAGAATTACCCAAACCAGAAGTGAAGAATCCCACGGACGCCGTCTTAAAGATTGTGCGGGCCTGTGTCTGTGGCTCCGACCTGTGGTGGTACCGGGGGATTAACGACCGGCAAAAGAACACGCCGGTTGGTCACGAAGCCATCGGAATCGTGGAGAGCGTGGGCAGTGATGTCACCAACGTGAAACCTGGTGACTTTGTCGTCGCCCCGTTCACCCACGGTTGCGGTCACTGTGCGGCTTGCCTGGCCGGCTTCGATGGTAACTGTGAAAATGCGCGGACCGATGATGAAATCGTCGGCTACCAAGGCGAATACTTACGCTTCAAGAACGCCGACTGGGCCCTAGTCAAGGTGCCCGGTCAACCCAGCGACTACACCGATGCCCAACTCAACGACCTGTTAACGCTGGCTGACGTGATGGCTACGGGTTACCACGCCGCCGCGACCGCTGAAGTTAGGGACGGCGATACGGTGGTCGTTATGGGTGACGGCGCCGTGGGTCTGTGCGGCGTGATTGCCGCCAAGCTTCGCGGGGCTAAGCGGATTATTGCCATGAGTCGCCACGCCGATCGCCAGGCGTTGGCCAAGGAATTCGGCGCGACCGATATTGTAGCCGAACGTGGCGATGAAGCCGTTGAACGTGTCATGGCCCTGACGGCTGGTGCCGGTGCCGATGCCGTCTTGGAATGTGTCGGGACTGAACAATCCGTCGATACGGCCGTCAAGGTAGGCCGTCCGGGCGTGCCACAAAAGGCCGAGATGAACACCAACAACTTGTTCTGGAAGAATATTGGCCTGCGCGGTGGGATTGCCTCCGTGACGACCTACGACCGGGAAGTCTTATTGGATGCCGTTTTGAAGGGCGAGATTCACCCCGGTAAGGTCTTCACGCAACGCTTTGATCTTGCTCACATCCAGGACGCCTATGAGGCCATGGATAAGCGAGAAGCAATTAAATCATTGCTAATTATTCGCGATTAATAATTAAACGTAATCATTAGTAATAAAAATGGGCGTGCGGCAGTAGCTGCAGGCCCATTTTTAATGAAAAAACGCCGCCGTTACGCTTACTAACGAAATTGGTGAGGAATTTGTGCCCCCCTGGAGGACAAGGCTTTAGAATTCCTTATAAGTTTGGCCCTTTGAAAATGAGTGACTGGAGTGAAATACGGGATTCGCCGAGAGTTTTTAATTTATTTCAAATTTCTTCTTGCCTTGAAGCACGGATGAAGGTCTAAACTCCTAATCATTCACTTAAAGACGAGGAGCAAATACACATGGCAAAACAAAAACGATTTGACTGGATCTTACTGGTCATCTTAATGAGTTATTTCATGATTCTCTTGGACAATTCAATCATCTTCACGGGGACGGTTAAAATTGCCCAAGATTTAAGCCTGAATCAGGCGACGCTGTCTTGGGTCAGCAGTGCTTATTCGCTGACGTTCGGCGGTTTTCTCTTATTAGGGGGTCGGGCAGGAGACCTATTTGGTCGGCGGCGGGTCTTTAAATTAGGGCTGATCATCTTTGGCCTGGGGTCACTTTTGGTCGGGCTGGCGGTAAATGCGCCGATGATCATTGCAGCTCGGGCCTTTCAGGGCATTGGGTCGGCTATTCTGGCGCCAACCACGCTGGCAATCTTGATGGATACTTACGAGGGGGCTGAACGCGTCAAAGCCATCGCTTATTATGGCGCCATGGCCGGCATTGGCGCTAGCGTCAGCCTGGTCATTGGCGGCGTCTTCGCCAGTCTGTTAACCTGGCGGGTTGGTTTCTTCATGAACGTTCCCATCAGTATCTGGATGTATTATTTGGCGGTTAAGAAGCTCAGCGCGGATCGCGGTCAATCTGGCAAATTGGATTGGGTCGGCACCCTGAGCTCTTTGATTGGGATGAGTGCACTGGTCTACAGTATTATTGGAAATTGGGCCCAGCTGCCGGCCTTGCTCTTGGCCGTCGTATTCTTGGGTATCTTCATTTATCAGGAACACCGGACGGGGCAACCGATCATGCCATTACGATTGTTTACTGACCGTGAACGGATTGGGGCTTACGTGGGGCGTTTCCTTTATCTCGGGGCCATGATGGGCTTTTGGTTCATCACCCCACAACTCATGCAGAATCAATTGGGATTCAGCGCGTTGATGGCAGGGGTCGCGTTCTTCCCCCTGACCGTGGTGAACTTTATCATTGCGCTTCAGGTTGCCCGACTGACGGCGCGATGGGGTAATGGCGGCCTACTGGTCATTGGGATTGCGCTGACGGCGCTTGGCATGCTCTGGCTGAGTTGGTTTACGCCGACGACCGGCTACTGGTGGGGAATCGCCGCGCCAATGGTCGTCATCGGAATTGGTCAGGGCTTCTCCCTGAGTCCCTTCACGGCGGCCGGAGTCGCGCATACGCAAGGGGCTGACGCTGGTGCCGCTTCTGGGGTGGTCAACGTCATGCATCAGATTGGTGGCTCCGTGGGGTTGTCGATTCTGGTGACCATGCAAGATCTCTTTGGTGGTCAAGTACCGGGGTTCCAACACGCCATCCTGACGGGCGCCGGCTTACTGTTACTGGCCTTATTAGCCGCCATCTTCCTAATTGTGCCGGGTGAACGTCAAAAAAATTAAAAATAAGTTGAAATGGGCCTTGCCTTGAAGTAACTGCAAGGGACTACACTGAATTTATCAACGAATGAATTGGAGGAAATGAATCATGACAAACGTTTTAATTATTGGGGCAACGGGTTCTGTGGGTAGCGTTACCCGTCAATATTTCTTGGACCACACGGATGACCAACTGACCTTGATGGCGCGGAACACCCGTCGCTTGGGTCAATTGTCCGACCGCGAACGTGCAGTCACTGGCAGCGTTACGGATACGGCAACGTTGAAGGCCGCGCTTAAGGGTCAGGACGTGGTCTTTGCTGCCTTGAGTGGGAACCTTGCTGGTATGGCAAAGAGTCTCGTTACCGCTATGGATGAGACGGGCGTCAAGCGCCTCTTATTCATTGCCTCGATGGGGATTTACAACGAAATTCCGGCGAGCGTGGGCGCCAGTGGCAATTTGGCCACTAACCCGATGCTGCAAGGTTACCGCAACGCCGCCGACGTGGTCGAAGCATCTGATCTGAACTACACGGTCATCCGGCCCGGCTGGTTTGACAACGGTAAGGACACCGACTACCAGGTGACTAAGAAGGGCGAACCCTTCGGCGGCCATGATGTTTCCCGGCAAAGCATTGCCGACCTGGTCATGCGTTTGGCCCACGACGAGACGTTGGGCTCTCGCGATAGCCTAGGTATTAACCGCAAGTAGATAACGGTGGACTTGAATTAAAGGAGTATTGTAGAAATGGAAAATAAAACATGGTTGATTACTGGTGTTAGCAGTGGATTTGGTCACGCGATGACCGAGCAACTCTTGGCTCAGGGGAAGACGGTCATTGGCACCGTCCGTAACGTTGCCAAGGTGCAGGACTTGATGGACCAGTATCCCGACACCTTTGTTAGTGAAATTATTGATGTGACGGATGTTTCAGCCATTCATCACTTAGTCGCCAAATTAACGCAGAATTATCAGATTGATGTGTTGGTCAACAATGCTGGCTACGGGTTATTTGGCGCCGCTGAGGAATTGAGCGATGACGAGATCAATCGGATCATCGCGACTGACCTGACGGGATCCATTCAAATGGTGCGGGCTATTTTACCTAGCATGCGGCATCAGGGACATGGCCGCTTGATTCAGATTTCTTCCTACGGCGGTCAGGTGGCCTTTCCGGGGAATGCGATGTATCACGCCGCCAAGTTTGGGATTGAAGGCTTCATGGAGGCCGTTGCCCAGGAAGTGGCCAGCTTTAACATTGGCGTGACCATCGTTGAACCCGGTGGTGCGCGGACTGAATTTCGTTATGGCAGTGCGCAGGTGGCCAAGGCGATGCCGGCGTACGAAGGCAATCCGGCGCATGCCTTTCAAACGATGCTAGACCCGGCCAATGGACTCGCGCCTGGCGATCCTAAGCGTATGGCCAGCCGCATCATCGAAAGTGTCGCCCAAGACCCAGCGCCATTGCGGATGGTCTTGGGTTCCCAAGCGCTGGAAAATACGATTGCAACGCTGGAAAAGCGAGTCGCCGATTTCAAGACACAAACGGATCTGGCCGCCTCGACGGATTTTCCGGCGGGCGAATAGGCCAGACAGGGTAGAAAAGACTGACTGTGAACGTCTCGAACGCCTCCTCCGAGGTGATTGGGACGTTTTTTATGGGCTCGTTTATCATTCTTAGGGCAATGGGCCTTGCCTTGAAGTAACTGCAAGGGACTACAGTAAGGTTAATAAATGAAAATGGATTGAGAGGCGGTTTTAAAATGAATACAGAAATCTTACAGCTTTACCGGGACTACAACCAAGCCATGGCGGCAGATGACACGGCGGCCTTGGACCGCTTACTGGGGCCGGACTTCACGCTGACCCACATGACGGGATACGTGCAGCCACGCGCGGAATGGCTGGGTGAGCTGGCGCAGGGAACCATGCATTACTTTTCTTCGGTCGAGGACCACGTGGCGATGCGAGCGACCGCGTCAGGCTGGCAGGTGACCGGTCAAAATCGAGTCGTGGCCAGCATTCATGGTAGCGGGCGGCATGAGTGGCCGTTGAATACGGTCATGACGGTTTCACAGATTGATGGTCGGTGGCAGATCTTGTCAGCGGTTGTCACGACGTACTAGAAAGGAAGTCATTAATTATGGGGGTATTTGAAAATTTAAGAGCGGGCCAGGCTTACGATATCCACGACGCAGCTTATTTAAAAGAAGTTCACGGTGAAATTGATCGGTCGGATGCGTTACAATTTCAAATTAACCAAACCAATCCTAAGCAAAAACAGCGTATCTTGGATTTGGAAAATAGCTTACTTCACGGTCAAATGACCGACGGCACCTTCTTTACGCCGCCGATGCACATTGATACGGCCAGCCGGGTCTTTCTGGGCAAAAATGTTTACGCCAATCACGACTTAACCATGATGGCGGCGGGCACCATTACCATTGACGATGGCGTCATGATGGGGCCGGAAGTGGGGTTCTTTACGGTCAACCATGAGCCGAAAAATATTCGGACAATCTTGACCAAGGAGATTCACGTTAAACGTAATGCCTGGATTGGCGCCCGAGTTAGTCTCTTGCCGGGCGTAACGATTGGGGAGAATGCTATTGTGGGGACGGGCGCTGTGGTCACCAAGGATATCCCCGATAATGCGGTCGCCGTGGGAGTGCCAGCTAGGGTTGTGAAGACGCTGGATTAGGTTAAATATTTCATGTGAAACATCGTGGTGAACGTCGGCGTGGCCTTTCCCACGGGCCTAATTGCTCAGCACCGCCCAGATGTGTTCCGTCTGGAATCGGACGATGAACGGCCTGGATTTCTTTCAGTATACTAGAAGAAATCGAAAAATTTGATATTTTATCCAGTGTACTGGAAGAAAACAGAAAATATAGAATTTTATCCAGTATACGAAACAAAATATGTTGATTTCTAGTTTTCTTCCAGTATACTAGAATAAAACTGAGAGGAGACCGATTATGGTAGTCCGACAACTTTACTTGAAGCGCTTAAAGAAGTATCAGGATACAGAATTTGTCAAAGTGATTACCGGTGTGCGACGGTCGGGAAAGACCTATGTCTTGCGTATGTTTCGCGACTACTTAAGAGATAGTGGCATTTTGGCGGAACAGATTATTTTCCTGAATTTTGAATCCATGAAGTATGGTGATCTTTTGACTAAAGAAGCCCTCTATCAATACGTTACTGACCGCGTTATTTCTGGGAAGAAGATGTATCTGTTCTTTGATGAAGTTCAACGTGTTGTGGGATGGGAAGATGCCATTAATAGTTTTCGGGTGGATTTTGACACGGATATTTACGTTTCGGGGTCCAATGCTTCCTTGCTATCTGGCGAGCTGGCAACCTTACTGACGGGGCGGATGGTAGAGATTCCGGTCTATCCACTATCATTTAAGGAATTCATGACATTTACGCAGACCAGTAAGAACCCTGACTTGGCATTTAATGACTATGTCACAGAGGGGGGCTTTCCAGCGGTGGCACTGGTTACTGATCCAGAAGTCAAGCGCAGCGTGTTAGATGGTATCTATAGCTCGATTCTGTTGCGCGACGTGAATGAACGGGCGGCTGTTAGAAATGACACACTGTTAACGCAGGTGGCAGCTTACCTGCTGAGTGAGATTGGCAATCCAATTTCCGGTAATAAAATTGCGGGAGTCTTGAAAAATGACGGTTGGTCTAAAGTAGGCGTAACCTCGGTGTTGCGGTATATGCAGCTGCTGAGCGAGGCGTTTATCTTTTACCCAGCTAGACGTTACGATTTGCGGGGAAAGAATTATTTGCGGTCGACGGCGAAGTACTACGCCGTGGATACGGGGTTGCGTAACGTCACGTTGAACCGGAATTATCAAGATAACTTTGGCCATCAAATTGAAAATATCGTGTACCTGGAACTCTTGCGACGTGGCTACCGGGTGGATGTTGGCAAATACGACGAACAAGAAATTGATTTCGTTGCGCGCCGAGGAGCAGAGGTGGCTTACTATCAAGTTACCAGGCAACTCCCCACGGCGGATAATCGTGAAATCGGGAACCTCCAAGCGTTGACGGATAATTATCCCAAGACGCTAATTACCGCGAACCGCATGGATGTTGGCGAGGTGTTGGGGATTCCCATCGTGCATATCGTGGACTGGCTGCTAGGGTAGGAAGAAGCGTGAGACAAGAAGCGGTTAGTCGGTGAGCATCAAGGCTGACAACCGAATGCCCCTGACCTTGGATAGTTTAGTTATCAGGTTTAAGCGGAACTAGTGCGCGGCTCCTTTGGCGTACGTTTCGGCTATTTAAAGGGGATACAAGCATACTAACCAATCCTAAGCAAAAACAGCGTATCTTAGATAATGTTTCATGTGAAACACACCAAATTTAATGACAAAAATAGCGCAGATTCACCAGTCGTTTTCAACCTGGTGGGTCTGCGCTATCTTATTTTATTCAGGTAAAACTAGATAAACTGAATCAACGACATCAATACCGGTACAACGATAATAAACAATACCGTACTGGTCGTGACCACATTGGTGGCGTATTCCACGTCACCGTGGGCTTCGTTCGCCAAGATTGGCAGAACCGCTAGCATTGGCGTTGCGGATTGGACAATCAACGTTTGTGAGGCCAGGGTTGGGAAGGTGGCGCCGAAGTGTCCGGCGGCTAGCAACACCCCAACCATCAGGATTGGCGACAGCACGAACCGGCCCAGCAGCGCCACGATGGTATCGCGGTCAAAATGAATACTCTTCAACCCGGCATCGGCCAGAACAATCCCAATGTAAATTAAGGACAGTGGCGTCACCAGATTACCCACGTAAGTCAGCGTGGAATTGAGGAAGCTGACCTTCAAGACCGGGATATTTAACAGTAAGAAGATCAGGGCGACCAGGAAACCCACCAGCGGCATCGGAATGACTTTCTTCCAGTCGATGTGGTTGTGGTGCTTTTCCTTCGGCTTCGTCGGGTCGTCGTTTGAAATCAGGAAGACCCCAAAGGCCCACGTGGAAACGGTGTTGACGATGTAGTAGACCAGGAAGTAAGTCATACTCTGGTCGCCGAACAGGGCGATGTTCAGTGGTAGCCCAATGAAGATGGTGTTGGCGTTGACCACCGCGTTGATGAAGATTCCCTTACGACCGGGCCGTACGTGCATCAGCCGCACCAGGCCAAAGGCGATGATATAGCCAATGATCACGGCCAGAAAGGCGTAGACCAGGTAACCGGAGAAGGAGACCAGCTGACCGCGTGTCAACCGGCTCAGTACGGAGACGAAGATTGATGCGGGCAGCGCAATGTTCTTAATAAATTTAGAGATGGTGCCGCCGAACTTATCATCGAACCAGCCTTGTCGCCGCAGGACAAAGCCGAGAATCATGATGAGAACAACGACGAGGACACTTTGAATCGAATTCCATAAAACAGCCAAGGGTAACGGCCTTCTTTCACATGAATTTAGTTAATTAGGTTATTTATTGCACAACTAAGTAGGACACAATCGGTCTTAACACACTGTGCCAGCAGGAATGAATGATGACCAACTCCTGCTGGCACAGATGGTATGACGATTTAGTTGTCGGAGAACGGTGATGACCGCTACTGCGTAATTTTTCGGGTAAGTCTTAGTCGATGGCCTTGTAGACGGGAGTCCACTTCATGTCGGCCACGGCCTGCTTGGCGTCGGCGATGGGTTCCTTGTTGAGCCGCTGATCGATGACGCTTTGTGCCACGATTTCGGCTAATTTTTGAGAGAATTCCGTCAGTTGTGAAACGGGAGGTAGCACGGCGGCACCGGGTTGGGTGGTGTCGACAATGCCCCCTAGCGCATGGCAAGCCGCGGAGAGCGTTTCCCCATTTAAGACCTTGGCTTTGGCGGCGATTAAACCGAAGCCCAAGCCGGGGTACATCAGGGCGTTGTTGCCTTGGCCAATGTGGTAGGTCGTCCCCTGGTAGTCCACGTCGTCGGCCGGAATCCCGGTGGCGATCAAGGCCTTACCGTCCGTCCACTTGATTAGGTCGGCAGCGGTTGCTTCGGCCAACTTGGTTGGGTTGGACAGGGGGAAGATGATGGGCCGTTCCGTGTGAGCGGCCATGTCTTTGACGATGGCTTCCGTGAAGGTGCCCGGTTGCGTAGACGTTCCGATCAGGACGGTTGGGTGAACGGTCTTGACCACGGCGGCCAGGTTCGTCAGCTCATCGGCGTTGTCGAATTCGGCGCGATCACGGGTGAACGGCTTCTGAGCGGCGGTCAGGTCCGGCGTATCGGAGAATAACAGACCTTGCTTGTCGACCGCGTAGAAATGCTGGCGAGCTTCGTCTTCGGAAAGACCGGCCCGTTGTAGTTCATCGAGGATCTGGTTGGCAATCCCCATGCCGGCGGTACCGGCACCGAACGTCACGAATTTTTGGTCCTTGATGTCTTCCTTGGAAATGTTCAGGGCGCCCAGAATCCCGGCGAGGACGACCATCCCAGTTCCCTGGATATCATCGTTAAAGGTCGCAATCTTATCCTTGTACTTGTCGAGGATGACCTGAGCGTTGGAGCGCCCGAAGTCCTCCCAGTGCAAGAGTGATTCAGGGAATAGCTTCTGTTCTGCGGTTACGAAGCGGTCGATGACGTCGTAATACCGGTCACCGTAAACCCGCTTGTGGTGGTTTCCTAGGTAAAGGGGATCGGCCAACAGTGTTTCGTTGTTGGTACCGGCGTCAATGCTGACGGGCAGCACCTGAGCGGGGTCAATCCCCGCGGCGGCGGTGTACACCATCAATTTACCCACGGCGATGTCGACCCCGTTGACGCCCCAGTCGCCCATGCCAAGAATCCCCTCGGCGTCGGTCACGACGACCAAGCGAATGTCGCGGCCGTCAGCGGCGTTCTTCAAGGATTCCTCGATGTGGTCGGGGTCATCCACGGAGATGAAGGCGGCGTTCTGCGGATCAGTGAAGAGGTGGCTGTAGTCTTCGATGGAATCGGCGACCGTTGGATCGTAGACGATTGGCATGAATTCCACCACGTGGTCGTCCATCAGCCGGAAGAAGAGCGTCCGGTTTTCGTTGAACAGGGTCATCAAGAAGATGCGTTTTTCGAGATTGTTGGGCTTGCTTTGGAATTGGGCGTAAGCTTGCGTGGCCTGTTCGTCCAACGTTTGGACGTGGCTAGGCAGCGTGCCGACTAAGCCGAGTGTTTGGCGTTCAGCCTGAGTGAACGCAGTGCCTTTGTTTAAAAATGGGTTATTTAAGATTGAAGCTGTGGATTTCATCAATGAGTCCCTCCAGTTCATGATTAACTTTACAAGTCATACTATAGACGGTTGCCAAATGTATAGTCAAATCTGGCAGTCGTTATAAAAATAATTTATAATGGGTCGATAAAGACTGTCAGAGGAGGATGTCAAAATGAACACCAAGGATTTGGCCTATTTCGACCGTTTAATTAAATTGAAAAACTTTTCGCAGGTGGCCGCGGAATTCGGCGTGACGCAGCCCACGATTACCACCGCTATCAAACGTTTGGAGACGGAATTCGCCACGAAACTGTTTCTACGAGACCGGGTCCACCACGACCTAACGGTAACCGCCAGTGGCCAACAGCTGGCAGTGCATGCGGCGGCCATTCTGGCGGACTTGGATCTAGCGCATCAGGAGATTGCCCACCTGACCCAGCAGCGAACCGTCCTGGGATTGCCGCCGATTATCGAAAACCACTACTTCCCGCGGGTGGCCGCGCACCTGCAGGAACGGGGGATGCTGGAAAATATCGAAACGGTGGAAGGCGGCTCGATTCAGCTGCGTAACGCCTTACGCGCCGGCCAGATAGATTTGGCGTTGCTGGGATCCACCGAACCCTTGACGTATAAGACGCTGATCGCCGAAGAATTTGACCGGCAACCCTTTAACATCTTTGTCTCGGCCGCCCATCCCTTGGCGGTCCGCAAGCGGATTTACTTCAGTGAATTGCGCCGGGAAAGGTTCGTGCTCTTCAACAATAGTTTCATTACCAATGCGGCCTTCAATCAGCTAGCGCGCCGTAACCATTTTCGCCCGGAGGTGGTCTTCCGGGCCCGCGACACCCATATCATCATGAATCTGGTGGCCGAAAATGTAGGCGTGACCTACCTTCCGGGTTTAGTCGATCAGCACCGCGATGACGTGGTGCGACTGGATCTGTTGGACGACGAGCAGCCGGAATTTATCTCCAGCATTGCCTACCGGGCCTCGCACGTCTTGACGCCCACGCAGGAACAGGTGCTGGCCGTCTTGCGGGGGACGTTGGCATAGGTGAAATAAAAAGAGTTTGGACGGTTTATCCAAACTCTTGTGGCGATTAGCGCTTCGGAAAGGGAATCACGTTGGACGACTTCCCGCCATCGTGGAGATCGCCGTACGCCTGTTCCATAAAGTTCTCGAATTCTTCGGGGGTGTCGGGCGCCTCATCGTCATAGATGTCGTCATCGTCCGAGAGTTCCGTGTAGCGGTCGTGGGCCTGGGCGTACTGAATCAATTGGCTCACGCCCTCCAGGCTAGACTTGTAGGCGTACAGCACGTGGTCGATGCCCAGTGCATCGGGGATGTGGGTGGCTTCTTCCTTGGTCAGTGGTTTCTTGATTTCCTTGTACAGGTCGTTAGCGATGAAGGAAACGGTGAGTGTTTTGGTCGTGATGGTGAGGACGTCATCCGTGTTGGTCAGGTCCTGGAGGTCACCAGCGGTAATGATAAAGTCCTCGCGCTGATTGGTGAACAGGTTCTTCATGACTAATTTGACCGTATCCGTGGGCTTGAGCAGGTTCTCCTGCCGCCGTTCCTGGGATTCGGCGAGCACGTCGTTGACTAGGGACGCGAAGTCGTCGTCCGCCATGTTCAAGGCGTCTTGGGTGGCCTGCATCGTCAGCATGAGCAAGTCCCGCATGGTTCGCTCGTTGGCGTATTGAGGAGTGTCCGGGGTAAAGGACAGCTGCGGATTCCCCTCATCGGTGACGCTGGCTTGATAAATGATGTGATCACGGCTCATAGTAATCCTCCTGTAAGGTTAGTTTGGTCTTATTATACGCGCCGAGACCGGGAGTTGATACTGATTTTCAGAACTTGTATGATTAAAGTTAAAAGGAGTGTGGCTGATGGACTTACAAGAAAAATTCGCCTACATGGCGGCGGGTAAACCGTACGACGACCTCGATCCCCTGTTGATTGCGGCCCGAGACCGCGCGACCGCCAAGACCAACGCGCTCAATGCGACCGATGATCCGGCCGAACGGGCACGGCTCTTCACGGCGTTGGTGGGGAGCACCGGTGCCGACCCGGTGGTCAATCCGAATTTTCGCTGTGAATTTGGCGCCAACATTCACGTGGGTCGGCAGTTTTACGCCAATTATGATGTGGTCATGCTAGATGGTGGAAAAATTACGATTGGCGATCACGTCCTCTTTGGCCCACGCGTGGGGCTGTACACCAGCAATCACCTGTTTGACCCGGTCGAACGGCAAACCGGGGGCTGTATCGCGAAGCCCATTACGATTGGCGATGACTGTTGGTTGGCGGCCAACGTGGCCGTGATGCCCGGCGTGACGATTGGTGCAGGAACCATCATCGGGGCCAACAGCGTCGTCACCCACAGCATTCCGGCCAATGTGATTGCCGCGGGAAATCCCTGCCAGGTTCTACGACCGATTACGGCGGCGGATAAGACCGGCTTCGTGGGGCATGACTTTATTTAAGGAAGAGATTAACTTTTAGAAGGTATGGCAGCTCGTCTGGGGGCTGCTTTTTTCGTTCGGATGATGTATTATTGACAGATTAGGATAAAATGAGAGGATAGAGTGTTATGTCGATGTTTTTCCGCGGGTTGCTCCTGAGCATCGCGCTGGTCTCGTCAATCGGGATGCAAAATTTATTTATCTTTAACAACGCCATCAACCAACGCCTGCCACGGGCGGGAATCGTGGCGGTGATGGTCTGGTTTGCGGATACGGCACTGACCCTGGCCGCCTTCTTCGGGATGGGCGCGTTGATTGGTGCTCACGAGGTTCTCAAGCTGATTATCATGCTGGTGGGGGGCATTCTGGTCTTATGGATTGGGTTTGGCATTCTGCGGTCGGCCAGTAGCTTTCGGCTGGCCAGTTCCAGCCAGGCGCTACCAATGGGCAAGTCGCTGGTCAACGCGTGGGTCGTGACCTGGGCCAATCCCCAGGCGATTATCGACACCAGCCTGATGTTTGGGGCGTTGCGCAGTACGTTGGCCGATGGGGAAGTCTTCCCCTTCATTACCGGGGTCATTACTGCGACGGCTATCTGGTTCGGCGGAATCACGCTGGTTTTGGGGCTCTTGAAGGAACGCCTGCCACAGAAGTTAATGCTGTGGGTCAACATTCTTTCCGGAATCGTGGTCATGGTTTACGGGGGTTATCTCCTCTGGCAAGCCGGCCAGTTGTTCTGGTAAATTGAAAAAATAACGGTTCGTCACAATCTCGTGGCGAACCGTTTTGTTTCACATGAAACATTTTAAAAGAGGATCAGCAGGCCGACTGCGATGAAGAGTAACGGGGAGAGCCAGGCGCCAAACCGTGCGAAGAAGGCGGTGGCGGCGGTCGAACGGGCCAACCGATGGCTAATCAGGATCCACAGGCCAATCATTAGGAGAAAGACGCTCAGGACGCCCCCAAACTCTACCGCGGTCAATCGCGTGAAGAAGGGGATGTAGATGCTGAGGTTATCCCCGCCGTTGCCGACGGTCAGCGACCACACGACCGGTAGGCTGACCGTGCGGGCGAGAGGGGGTAGCGCCGGCTGGCGGTGCCGAGTTGACCACCAGGAGACCAGGCCACTAACCCCCAGCAGGAAGGGCACCAGGCCTAGCCAGTGAGTCCAGTGAGCGATATTAAAATGGAGGACGCCGCGGCTAATCAGCCAGGATGCGGCAATCAGCGTGACGATACCGAGGTATTGGCCGCTGATGATGGCGCGGCTCTGGCGGCGGTTGCGCGCGGCCAACCACAGGAGGAGCAGTACCACGAGGTCATCGGTATCCGTGACAAAGAAGATGCCGATACTCGTGAGGACCAGGGAAAGGGACATGGCGGATTCCAACTTTCATTCGAAATAAAAAAGCGGCCGTCTCCAGCGAGATGACCGCTTAAATTTTAGCTTACTTAGTCGTTTCTTCTTTAGCCGGCTTGTGCTTGAAAACGACCTTCATGGATAGGAAGTAGTTAACGGTGACGGCGACCGCGTGACCAATAATCTTGGTGATTGTGCCGTTGGCGCCGATGACGGAAATCCCCAGCCATAACATGACGAATTCAATCAGGTAGGTCGCAATCCGCGTGCTGTAGAAGGTGCCCATTTCTCTGAATGGCGTGTTGGACTTGTGTTTGAACACGAACGTCCGGTCCAACCAGAAGGACCCCTGAACGACCAGAATCCAGTCAATGAAGTTGGCTAGCTGGTATTCGATGCCTAACGTGTGGGATAGAAAGTAGAATAACGCAATGTTTACCACGACCGTCAGTGCCCCAAACAGCAGGTAACGTTGGACTTGGCCGTGAACTTTTTCCTCGACTTCTTCTAGTTGTTCCTCAAACTCGGCTTCCGTTTCGGTAAGTTCTGCCTCGTACTCTGCCGCGGTGGCAGGGTAATGGTCGTGCCGTAATGGTGTTTTGTCTGATTGACTCTCCATAACTTCTGAGACCTTTCTGTGACGTCCAAACCCTAAGGCAGTACCGAGACTAAAGCTTTCAGCGGCTAGCCCGAGTTGTGAAAACGTGTAATTAAGTTGCTAATTTAATTATACCGTTTTTGACCGCCACTGCAACGGGACACCCTTATGAATTTTAAACGCTTAGCTACTGGGCAGCGGTAGTGCGGGCTGGCCGCCTTGCCGTTCGCCCAATATGAGCTGGATCGCGGTGGACAGGACGCTGTGAGCCTGAGGAGCGGTCTCACAGCTCGCTTGGAACCGCCAAAGGCCGGCGTTTCCAAGTCGCCATTTTCTAAGTAGTCCACTCAGAAAATCCCACGGCTGAGCTCATATTGGGCTTCACTCACGGCTACAACCGTGCTGGTTGATGTGATAAGCGTTGAGATTCACTAGGTTGCCGAGCGAAAAAGGACGATATATTTTAGGTGGAAGGTCTATCCTGCCGGAGGAGGCCAGGAGTGGAGCCAGCCGTGACAACGGTGTTAGCTGGTGCTTTTGACCAGCTTAGACCGTGGGACGACTTGAGAGACTGGCGGTCTTTGACAGGCTTTCAAGCGAGCTGGAAGACCGTTCTTTGTCTGGAAGCGGTCCCCACAGCAGGTGGAACTCCTGGCAGCCGTAGGCGACTGGTAAGCTCACAGTTATGGCAAAGTTTTATCGCGAACGTCCAGGCAACCAGAATCCGACAATTTGTCGAGAACCGTCAGTCCGCCACGTAAGCGCTCCGGTAGTCGGCATCGCCGTTGAACTTGTTGTAAACGACGCCCTTGACCTTCGGGTTAACTAGGCTGCTGGTCCGGCTTTCGTAGAATGGTGTGACGGCTTGGTCCTTAAGCGCCGTCTGGGCGGCCTTGACCAGATCTTGGTACCGCGCGGTCTTGTTCAGCGCATCGGAGCCTTGAGCGGCGTTAAGGGCGGCATCGTAGGCCTTGCTGTCGTAGTGGCCCATGTTGGAGTTGTTCGCCGATTGGAGAATCTGTAGGGATTGAATCGGATCGGCGTAGTCCATCCCCCAGCTGGTCAAGTTCAGTTGGAAGTTACCTTTGGAAACGTTGCTGAGCATGGATGGGAATGGCATCGCGCGGACCTCAACCTTGGCGCCCAGTTTGCTGGTGATGGCGCTTTGAACGAATTCGGCGATGTTTTGGCTAGCGTCGTCGTTACCACAGGTGATGGTTAGCGTGACGGCCTTTTTCCCTAATTGTTTCAAGGCCTTTTGGTACAGCTGCTTGGCCTGCGTTGGGGCGTAGTCCACGGTGCCCTTGGTGTAGGCGTCGGCGGTGAAGTCAGCGCCGGTCTTCGGGTTCTTCATCATGTTGTGGACGCCAAACGTCTTGGCGGGAAGCGAGCCGTTCTTCAAGACCTTGTTAGCCAACTGCTGGCGGTTAACGGCCAGGGAAATAGCGGTGCGGAGGTCTTGATTAGCGGCAACTCGGTTATGCTCGTTGTATTGGATAAACCCAATCCGCCCGGCGGCTAGGGACTTGAGGTCGGGATTGTTCTTGTTTTGAGTGGTCTGTTCGCCGCTCAACGTGACCTGGTCGAGCTTCTTGGACTGATAAAGGTTGTAGGCCGTGGTGCTATCCTTGATGACCTTGTAGTTGATGGTTTGCAGCTTAACCGAACTCTTTTCGGCATAGTTGGCGTTCTTCTTGAGCGTCCAGTTATCGCCTGTCCCGTTCCAGTTGGTCAGGGTAAACGGCCCATTGTAAACGGTCGTCTTGGCGGAAGAACCGTATTTACTACCGTACTTGTTGACGGCTTTTTCGTTTAACGGATAGTAGGTGGTGCTAGCCAGCATCTTCTTGAAGTACGAGGCCGGTTGGCTCAACGTAATCTTTAATTGATACTTGCCGACTGCCTTGACGCCAAGGGTCGATGGCGACTTCTTCCCGGCGGCAATGGCGTTGGCGTTCTTGATATTAGCGAATTGGTAGGTGAACTCCGACTTGGACTTGGGGTTCAGCGTCCGCTCCCAGGAGTAAACGAAGTCCTGCGCCGTGACCGGGTCGCCATTGCTCCATTTACCATCGTGCCGCAAATTGATGGTGTATTGATGACCGTGGTCGGTCACGGTCGTCTTGGTAGCGAGGGCGTTTTCGGCCTGGCTGTTGGCGTTGAGCCGGTAGAGGCCTTCGCCAACCTGACTCAGCGTGTTGCTGGAAATATTGTCGGTAATCTTAGACACGTCTAGGCTGGAAATGGTAGCGGTCTGATAGAGATTCAGGCGCTGGGCCGTGGCGGTCTTAGTGGACTTCGAGTGGGCGGTGACGGCGAAGATGCCGCCGATTAGGACGATTCCGGTGCAGAGTAATAAGGCTTTCTTGTGATCGAATAAATTCATGATGAATTCCTCCAAATTTAGTTAGGGTCTGGGTTAGGGTCATCAGTAAGTTTTGCCATCGTTTGATCATGTTGGGTTCCTCCTCGGTTCTAAAAGTATGCAAAAAACCGTCCTCAACAGCCAATGTGTTAAGGACGGTTTTTAACCGCGGTGCCACCTTAATTAGATGAGTCGTCAAATAGACGGACCCGATCCCTCTCCACAGGAAACCAACATTTCCCTGACAACTGACGTATGTCGCACGTCTTCCCGTACTCTATAAATTTCGGGGAAGCCCTCGGTGGTCCATTTAACTACCTGCGTTCGGCCGTACTCTCAGCAACGACGGCTCTCTTGACGTGCACGATAATCTTGATCTCCACTTCAATGGTTTGTTTCGGACGATTTATTGAATTGAGGCTAGTGTACCCCCGCTAAACGCGAGTGTCAACGGGGAACTTAAATTTTTTTAGCACGTTAATTAGTAATTAATAACTAATTATTAATTACTAATTAACAAGATTATAACTATCATCGATCAACTGGTTCAGGGTCTGCCGATCGGTCTGGTCATTGAGCACCACCGTCAGCCAGTGTTCCTTGTTCATGTGGTAGGCCGGTAAGTAGCCGGGATTTTGCCGCAAGATGCTGGCGAGCTCCGGGTCGACTTTGACGTCGATCTCGGCAGTGCCGGTTAAGCCCAATTTATTTTGCGGCACGTTCATTACCGGGGCGAACCACTTGCCACTGGGCGTCTTAAAAGTGGCGTAGTGCGGGAATTTCTTAAACGTGTAGACGGGGGATGCGGCGTAATTATTAATGATATAATCAAAAACTTCTTGACGCGTTGCCATAACAAAGTCTCCTCAATAGGTTCTCTAGTTTTTAGTTTAGCGGGTTATCGTAAGGGGGTCAATTCATTAACCAAAGGTAAAATTTTAGGTGATAGTGACGATACCACACAACGACTAAGCGGGCAAAACGATTGTTCTGGCGATTGCCGTCAGCTTCGGGCATAATGAGTAAACTGTGGTCGCCATGCGACTCCTAGCATTAATTTTAGTGGGTTACAGTTTCGTAGTGAAAAATGGCCGCCTTGCCGTTCGCCAAATAGGGGTTGGATCGCGGTGGGCGGACGAGCCGAGCCACAGTGCGGTCTCGACACCTCGCTTTGAGCCGAGAAATCACGTCTCAAAGGCGCCAGTTCCCTAAGCGGCATGGAACCGTGCCACTAAGGGAACTCCCACGGCTGAACCCCTATTTGGCTCACTCACGGCTGCGAGAGTGCTGGCCAGCAACCAGCGGCTTAACCCCGACGTAACAACCAGTTTGTCGATAAACGCCGGTATTGCTGGTAAGCACCACCTTGCTGGAGATCGCCAGGGGTGGAGCCAGCTGTGGCGACGGTGTTAGCTGAGGTCCTTTCTCAGCTTACAGCGTGGGGCGACTTGGGAGACTTGCGGGCTTAGCAAGGCTGCCAAGCGAACCGGAAGCCCGCTTCTCAGGCTGGAGGTGTCCCCCATAGCAGGCGGAACCCCTGGCAGGCTCAGGCTCCTGTCCTCACTAATTTTAGTGGACAGAACACGGCCATTTGGGGAATCAACAACTTAATTTTACCCCCTGGTTAATCACAAAAAAGTGGGCAACCTCACGGGATTACCCACTTCTTCAGTACATTTAAGTGTCAGAATTTATTTACCAGGAACGTAGTCTTCATCAATGATTAAGACTGGCTTGATCGTCTTCCCGGAAACGGAATCAGCGTTGGCTTCGTTGATTTGACTGAACTTGTAGAACTTTTCGGTCTTTTGGTAATCGAACATACCCAACTTACTGAATTCAATCAGCCGTGGAATATCAACTTGAGGAATGGAGTCCCCCATGTTAACCCCGATGACGCTCTTGTCGTTGACACAGAGGTCGTTCCAGGTATCCAGGTCGATGTGATGGTTGGTAACGGCGATTGCTGCGGAAGTCCCACCTTGTGCCAAGGCGTTGATGGAGTTGGAGATAACGCTAGCGACACCAGTCGTATCAACGGCGTAGTTAACACCGAATCCGCCGGTCAAGTCTTGGACGGCCTTGACGACATCGTCAACGTCATTACTGTTGATGGTATCGGTGGCCCCGAGTTCTTTAGCCAACTTCAACCGAGAGTCCACGATATCAATGGCGATAACTTTGGTGCATCCGGAGATCCGGCCGGCCATCATGGCAGCCAACCCAACGGCACCGGTCCCGAAGACGGCGATGGTGTCACCAGGCTTTGGCTTCAACGTGTTGAGGACGGTCCCAGAACCGGTAACGTAGCCACAACCCAGAGGCCCTAAGCCCCGCAAGTCAAGGTCCTTGTCGACTTTAACGGCGTTCCGTTCCCGAACAACCGTGGTTGAGGTGAAGGAACTTTGGTCGAACATGTCGGCCACGTCATGACCGTTTTCGGTGAAGTGCGCGGTCCCGTCAGGACGAACCCCGGACAGGTTGTTAGCGGCGTAGTTTTCACATTGGGTTGGAATCCCCTTCAAACAGCTCTTGCAGTTCCCACAGCCGTAGAAACTCAGAACAACGTGGTCACCGGGCTTGAATTGAGTAACTTCTGGGCCGACTTTTTCAACAATCCCAGAGCCTTCATGTCCTAAGACAATTGGGTAGTCAATGACGGCAACCCCGGTACGGAGCGCTTCATCGGAGTGGCAAATCCCACTGGCAACCATGTGGACTTGGATATCATCCGGGCCCATCTTAGCCAGTTCAACGTCATCACGAATCTCAAAATCAGCATTTTGCTTATCAACAACTGCAGCTTTAATCTTCATAATTATTGACACCTCGGTTTTAAATTTTATGTCCTAATACATGTTAATTATCACACACAATCCGATCAATGTAAACGCTTACAGAAAGAATACATGCCATTGGTGTGATCAGAATCCGTACTGCGACCAGCTTTACGGCCAATTGTGGCTTTTTTATTCGCAGTGGCGATTCTGTCGTTGATTTCACAGTCACAGGAAAAAAGATAATTCTCCAGCGAATTATCTTTTTTCAGGAATTATGCTTAACCGTTAGCCTTTTCTGGATGGCCTTGCAGGTAGATAACGTGCGTGTTCAGGAATTCTTCAATCCCGTGCTTCCCGTCATCACCGCCGATACCGGATTCCTTCCAGCCGGAGTGGGAGCCGTTCATGGCTTCGAAGTTGAACCGGTTGATGTAGGTTTCACCATCTTCGAGTTCCTTAGAAGCCCGCATGGCGTTGTCCAGGTTCTCGGTAAAGATGGAAGAAGTCAATCCGAAGTCACTGTCGTTAGCCATTTCAATGGCGTCATCCAACGTCTTGAAGGTCAAGACTGGCAGAACTGGACCGAAGATTTCGTCTTGGACAATTTCGGAGTCTTGCTTGACGTTGCTGATAACCGTTGGTTCGAAGAAGAAGCCCTTGGCGATCTTAACCACGTGGCCACCGGTTTCCAGCTTGCCACCGGCTTTAACGGCCCGGTCAACCATGCCAGATACCTTGTCCAAGGCAGCTTGGTTAATCAGGGGACCCATGCCAATGTCTTCGTGCTTCATTGGATCGCCGACGGTTACTTCGCCCATCTTGGTTGCCAACTTCTTCGTGAATTCATCGGCAATGTCTTCTTGGACGTAGACCCGTTCACAGTTGTTGCAAAGTTGTCCGTTGTTGTCAACCCGTGAATCGATGATGGATTGAACGGCCAGGTCGATGTCGGCATCCTTGCAGACAATCGCAGGGGCTTTACCACCGAGTTCCAGAGAAACCTTCGCCATGTGCGTCGCTGCGGCGGCCATGACCCGCTTCCCGGAGTTGACGGAACCGGTCAAACTGATAATGCCAATCTTCTTGTTCTTAGAAAGTTCATCCCCGATAACGGCACCAGGACCGGTAACGATGTTAACAACACCCTTAGGAATACCAACCTTTTCACAAATCTTCCCGAATTCCAACCCTAAGTTAGGCGTATCGGTACTTGGCTTCATGACGATGGTGTTCCCGGTAACCAAAGCTGGACCCATCTTCCGGGCAATCAGGAAGAATGGGAAGTTCCAAGGTAAGATTCCGGCAGCGACCCCGATTGGTTGTTTATCAATCATGATGCTTTCGTTAGCGTTGTCGGATTGTAAGATTTCACCTTCGTAAGTCCGTGAAGCACTGGCCATGTAGTCGAAATAGTCTGCGGAGAAGAGAATTTCGGTGGTGGCCAGTGACTTGATCTTACCTTGTTCCTCTTGGAGCATTTCGATCAGGTGCGCGGAGTCCTTCCGAATTTCGGTGGCAACGTCGTGTAAGTATTGGCCACGAGTTGCGGCAGGAACTTTCTTCCAGGATTTTTGAGCTTCATAAGCCGCATCGATGGCTTCCCGAGTTTCCTCAAGCGTAGCGCTAGGAACGGTGGAAATGGGGGCACCGGTGGCTGGATTGATGACGGTGATCAGATTGCCTGAAGAAGAATCCTTAAATTCACCGTTAATGTACATTTGATAATGTTTTAATGCGACAGAGTTCTGTGTCATAATGCGCAATACTTCCTTTCCCAATTACTATTGGTCAATGTTTTAACATCGAATATATCTGGATAGTAAACGAAAAAACGTCACAGATTGTTACAAAATGAGCAAAACATAATCAAAACTAAACACGCGTATTTATTTGATTACTCAACATTGTTATAGTACGTTTTCGCTTCGATTGCAAACGTATTCACAATAAAACGCCCGGTAATCGCCCGATAAAAGTTCCGAAAGGTCAAGGGCGACTAACACTGAGCGTTTTTTGAAGATTTGTAACAAACTTTCTAAACTGATGGGTCGTCAACCGGGTTATCGGCGCTTAAAAACTCGGGATGATTACGGAGGAAAGTGGCTGCCCCCGGATGTGTGGACAGAAGATCCTGCAGTTGGTCTGAGTCGGCCGTCAATTGGCGTAAGTGGTCAAATTCGGAGGGGGAGTTCGCGGTAGTGCCGGGGTAGAAGATCTCGGCGGTACTGCGGTCGTTGACGGCTTTAACGTAGACCTGAGCAACGTTGGCCGGGCGCATCGCTTCGCTCGTATCGGCGATGCCTTGAATGGTGATGAGGCCCACGTAGGTCTGGGTTTTCTGTAGAGCATCTGCTAGGGACAGGGCGTAACTGCGGAGGGCAGCTTTAGTCAGTGAAAGGGTAGTGGTCAGTTTGTCCGGGTGATGGGCCGCCCCACCACCGGTGAATAGAATGTTTCGGGGGAAGTCGTTGGGCGCGAGGTCCAGAAATTGCCGGCTGGTCGTGATGGCACCTAATACGTTGGTCGCAAATCGTTGGCTAATCTGTTCGACCGGTGTGGTTAAGGGGTCATCCAGCGTAGTGTCGGCCACGTTATAGACCAGGGTTTGCGGATAACCGAATTGCCGGGTAATCTGTTGAAACAAGTGGGCCGTGTCGGTGGGATCGGTCGCATCCGCGGCCATCCAGTCGGCAGCTAGTCCTTCGGTGTGGAGCTGTTCTGTCATCGTCTGTAAGTTTTGTGGGTTACGGGCGACCAGTAGCGGATGGTGGCCGGCCTGGCTAAACGCACGGGCAATGGCAAGCCCAAAGCCAGGACCGGCCCCTAAGACAATGACCGTTTTTGTCATGAATGATACCTCCAATCGGTGATGAATAAGGGGGAGTGCGTAGAATAAATTCACCTGTGGCTACCATACCAGCTTGCCGTCATTATAACAAAGAAAGGGCTTACGAAAATATTAATTCGTTGCATCACCGAATTAAGTGCAAAAAAATAAGGCCTGCAGATGACTTGCAGGTCTTATCATTGGACGCGTGTCTGTTTTTAATGACGTTAAATTTACTTGATGTGTTCGTTGGTGATGGCTTCGATGTCCGCCTTGGCAATCTTGGCCATGTTTTTCTTGAGGTGCTTGACGTCGTTTCGGTTGGTGATGAAGCCGGATTCGACCAGACTGTAGTCGATGCCACGCCGCCGCAAGACGTTGCAGTTCCGCAGGTTGGTCCGGTAGCTGTAGCCGTTGTAGGCTCGGTTTAAGCCCACGTACTTCTTGATGACCTTAGCCAAACGCTTGTCACGCTTCGTAGGGTGCTTCTTGTGAATGATGACGTGACCACCGTGGCCGGCTGGGGCGTCCAAATGGAACATGATTACCGTGGTCTTCTTGTTAATCTTGTAAGAGCCCTTGTGATGGTAGAGGGTATCGCTGACCAAGTTCTTCTTGGGATTGTAGAAGGTGATGGTGCTACCCTTAACTCTCTTGGCGTACTTCCGCAACTGTGGCAACATGTGTTTCCGCAGGAAGGTGGCCTCCGTGGTCCCGTTCCCCCGGGCGCCGGGATCGCCCGCACCGTGACCCATGACGATTAAGTAGTGTTTCTTGGCCTTAGGTTTGGCTTTGGCCTTTTTCGCCGTTTTAGACGTGGTCGTCTTGCTGGCGGCGTTGGCGGTCGTCACCGTTGTAGTAGCCAATGCTAGCGGCAGAAGTAACATGAGACCGGCGACAACGCCTATTTTCCAATGATGTTTCATCCGAATCGACTCCTTATGTATGCTGGTTAACGCCTTTAATCATACGCCTAAAGTGTCAAATAAGGTAGTCAATCTTGCTAGAAAAAGTGTTCTGGTCATTAAAATTGGTGAAATCAGAGGTCTGTACCTGCCAGGGGTGGTACTTGCCGGCAACACCAAATTTTCCGGCAAATCGTTACGCAGGGTTAAGGTGACCGCTTTCCACTACGAAACCGTAAACAGCTAATATTAACGCCATGAGTTGCGCGATGACACTAGTTTCAGTCGATTTCTATCTTTAAACCTTTTAGTAAGAATTCAAGAAAAATGCCACGGACCGGGGAACTACAGTTGTTGATGGGGCGTTAAGGCCAGCGTTGACGGGTGCTTGAGCCAGAAAGAGATTATGAAGACTAAAGCAGTCCCCTTAACTTTCTCTGAAATTAATACCGCGCCAACATGCGCTTAATTTCCGCCTGCATGGTGGCCGCAAAGTCTGCCGGGGCAATGACTTGGACGTTGGCGCCTTGGCTAAGCAACCACATCTTGGCGCCGGCATCGAAGGTTGGCGCGGCAATTAACACGGCGCCTTCGTCGGGATAGCGCGCCGTAATCTTTGCAGTGGGAAAACGGTCGAGGGCGGCTTCGGGGATGCCCCAGAACTTGAATTGCAGGTCAATCTTTTTCCCGGGTTGCATATACTGGATGAACTGGCGTAGCTCGCCTTCCTCTACGCGATCGGTGCGGCTACGCGGAATCGCCTGGCTAGTCGTCTGCAGGTGGCGGATGCGATCCACGCGGTAGAACAGGTTCTGGTGATAGCGGGGATTGTAGGCAATCACGTAGAAGTAGAATTCAGAGAAGATGATCGCCTCGGGGAGAATCGTTCGGGTGACCAGCTCGCGGTGTTGCCGCTGATAGGTGATCGTGACGGCCTGCCGTTGCGTGATGTACTGGCTCAACTGCCAGACGCGGTTCAGTAGGGGTTGCTCGTGCTGGAGAGGTTGATAGTAAAAGCGTTCGTTTTTAATGATGGGGCGCAGCTCGTTTTGGTCCTCGGGTGAGATGAGTTGGAGGAGACCATCGATGGTCTGGGCCATTTCGGATTTCGTCAGGGCACGACTCGCCAGCGTAATCTTGATGAGCAGGAGGATGGCTTGCTTGGATACGGTGGCCTGGGTGGTGCTGAGCTGGTAGCCACCGAGTTGCCGGCGATAGGTCAGTTGGTAAAACAGGTGTTGTTCGGCGATAAACTGACGAATCTGACTGAAGTCGCGCTGGATCACGCGGGGGCTGACGGCGAATTGGTTGGCCAGCGCGGCCTTCTTGACCAGGTGACCGGTCATGAGCGCTTGAAAAATGGTGAGTTGACGGTAAGCGGCATTCATGGGGCACACTCCTTTTTTAGTGGGTAGACGAATTCTGTCTATTTGTCATTGTAGACTGAGGTCAATTCGTAAGCAAGTGAGGCGATCGTCATGAATGACGTTGAGAATTGGCAAATCCTGTACCGGGAGCTGGCGCGGGTGGTGGGACCAACGGCGACTAAGAAATTGTGCGCGTACTACGGCGGTTCCCAGGTGAATTTTCCCAAACGCTTGGGTGATCCGCAGCGCGAGGCCGCACTGATTCGCCAGGAATATGCGGCCGGAGTGCGGATAGCACAACTGGCCCGGCAACACCATTATTCCAGTCGAACGATTCGACGGATTATTGCGGACACCTCGGCATAATGCCAGGAAAATTGCCGGGGCCGTGTGTGGCCAAAGTCATTTTCCCTAGCAAGGCGCGTTTGCTACGCTGATGAGGAAGCAGCAGGTTAAAAGGAGACGGTTTCGATGAAAGTACGTGTGGATTTATTGCAGGATTCTTATGCACAATTATACGAGGTGGTGGGGGAAGAATTGATGGTCAAGATTTATAATCTCTATCGAGGACAACAGGTTTCGTTTCCCATGCGCCTCTACAACCGCGACAAGGTCGCCCAGCAGATTGTGGCGGAGTACGACGGCCACAACATGGCGGAACTCACGCGCAAGTATGATTACTCCCAGCGCTGGGTGCGCCAGATGATTCAGGCGGATCGCGAGGCCAGAAAACGGCAATGAACAAACGTCCCGACGATAATTAGCGAAAAAATAAACGCCGGTCCCGAGGCAACTCGAGGCAGACGTTTATTTGGGTTCCACAGGCGTGGGGCTATGGAAAGAAAAAACGCCGCGGCTACTGAGTGGTAGCGGCGACGTTTAGTTAGGTTAATCTTCGACTGGTTCTGATTCTACGTTTTCGGTGACCGGGGTCGTCTTCTTTTGAACGAAGCCCAGGATGGCCCGGGCAACGGGACCCACCACGATCAATTGGAGTGGTAGGGCCATGAATAGATTAAAGATCCAGGTGTGCAGGTACGTCAGGAGAAAGTTCCCGCCGAAGTTCTGGGTTACAATCATACCGAACAACGACATCAGCGTAACCATGCCGACGACCATCATGCAGGAGATGGTCAGGGCGATCCGAATTTGTTTTTTCTTCATGTAATCATTCAGGATAAATTTGAAAAAGATGGCCTTGACGCTAGGGCCAATGATACCCAGGTCGCAGATTGCGGCGACCAGCAGGGCCAATGGATAACCCGTGAGGACTTCACGGACGAAGTGCTGGGAGAAGCCGTCGGTCAGGGCGATGTTGTAGCCAGCCATGACCAGGACCATGAGTCCAGCCATAACGGCGGTGAATAAGAGTTCTTCTTTAAAATTTCTAGGCATTGTGTTGCTCCTCGTTTGTATTTCCCACGAGCTGTTAGCATACCATGTTTATTTTCACTTTGTAAGGCTTATTTTGAAAACAAATGAAAAGAGCGCTTACTTCGTCGGCCATCATTTGGACGATAAGGGTGATTCTATATGCGAAATTAATAAATGTGGCGCCATTATTTTCAAGTCATCTCCGTGAAAACAATCGTTTCGTTTCTAAAATAGTCGGTGGTGGTTCCTTTTTTCATGAAAGTGGCCTAAACTACTGAGAGGAGGTTTTTTAAGTGAAGACACAAGACACAACACTGTCCAAGCGGACAATCCTACTCATGGCGGTGGTCACCGGCGTTATCGTGGCCAACCTGAATTTTATCCAACCCATTGAGAATTTGATTGCCGCGGACTTTGATATTTCTAAGGCAACGGTGGGGACGCTGGCCATGATTACGCAGCTGGGATACGCGTTTGGCCTGCTCCTAATCGTGCCGCTGGGGGACATCTTCGACCGCTATCATTTAATTCAATTTATGATGATCCTCTCTATCTTTTCATTATTGTTGGCCTTTTGGGCGCCCAATGCCGGCGTCTTTGCGGTGGCTACGGCCTTGGTCGGGATTACCTCGGTTGCCCCGCAGATTATTATTCCTTACGCGGGGTATCTGGCGCCGGCGCTACAACGCGGTCGGGTGCTGGGGATCGTGCTCAGTGGCCTATTGACTGGGATTCTCCTGTCGCGGTCATTTAGCGGTCTTCTTGGGAGTATCCTGCCCTGGCAAGACATCTACCTCATCGCCGCGGCCATCGACCTGATCTTCTTGGTCATCGTGCACGTCCAGTTGCCGCGGGATGCGCGGGGGCATCAGGATCTCCGCTACTGGTCGGTGATTGGCATGCTGCCTAAGCTGTTCACGAGCCAACGGGCACTGCGCGGCTCCGCCATTAACGGTTTCTGCCTGTTTGGGATGTCCAACGTCCTCTGGTCGACGCTGGCTTTCTACCTAGCCGCCACCTACCACTTAGGGAGTAATGTGGCCGGCCTACTGGGCTTGCTCGGGATTGCCGGGGTGCTGGCGGCGCCAATGATTGGCAATCTGGTCGATCAACGCTCGCCACGGCTCACAATCACTTTGTCGATGGCCCTTTCCGGGATAGCCTTCGTCATTTTCTGGTTCGTGGGTCACTGGATGATTGGTCTCATTATCGGAATCATTCTGCTAGACTTGGGAACCCAGTTCAGTCAGGTCTCCAATCAGGCCATTGTGCAGTCGCTGAACCGGAAGCTCAGCAGCCGGAATAACTCGGTTTTCATGTTCAGTTATTTCCTGGGCGGTTCTATTGGAACCCTGTCCGCAACGTGGGCGTGGACACACGCCGGTTGGCTGGGGGTCTGTGGCGTGGCCGCGGCCTTCCTGGTCATCGCGTTACTCGGCCACTGGGTGATTGGGGAGCCGAAAAAGCTCGCCGTCGAAGCGTCAGACTGATGGTTAGTTAAGCAGTTAAGAATGCAGTTTACCTGAAATGGGTAAGCTGTATTTTTTTGGAAAAAATAGTCTAACGTACGGATGTGCTGTGGGGTGACCGTGATATCATCGCCGACCACGCGGTAACGAAGCGGCTCGCGCTTGTTAAAGGCGTTAGGGCTGGAATAGCCGGGAACCTTGAAGGTGGGCATTAGCCGGCTAGTCGATCAGTATCCGGCTGAGCTGTCCGGTGGGCAAACGCAACGGGTCGCCATTGCCCGAGCGCTTTACCAGAATCCCGATATTATTTTAGCGGATGAGCCCACGGCGGCGCTGGACAGCGACCGGGTCCCAACTACTCCACGACCTGGCGAAGGCCCACAACAAGGCCATCGTGGTCGTGACCCACGACTTGCGGTTGAAAGCCTATGCCGACCGGACCTATGCGATTATGGATGGGAAGATGACGGTGGCTTAGAGGGAATAGATAAACGATGAAGCCATGAATTATAAGTGAAGCAACAAATCCCCAAGCCGTGAGATCCCCCGAATTTGCGAGGGTTCCCACGGCTTTTCAGCTACACATCTCTCAAATTATTTCTTCCATGATATTTTCATAGGCTACTCTATTGCGTCTCACTAGTGGGACGGGTACACTGTTTAAGAAAGCGGTTACACCAAAACCTTAATCGGGTGGAGACAACTGGAATCATGGGAGGGTGGTTGCAAGATGAATCGACATTTAAGTACCTTTTTTATTTTCACATTTGGGGCCCTGGGTGGCTTATTGTTTGGCTTTGATACCGGGATTATTTCCGGCGCCTCGCCGTTAATCGAAAGTAACTTTAACCTAAATATCGCGCAAACCGGGTTTATCACGTCATCCGTGTTAATTGGATCGTCCGTGGGGGCCCTGGGTGTGGGGCCGCTAGCCGATCGGTACGGGCGCAAACGCCTGCTGATTTTGGCGGCGATTCTGTTTCTGTTGGGGTCATCACTGTCCATGGTGGCCGTGGGCTTCTGGTCCATGGTCATCGCGCGAATCATCTTGGGTCTAGCCGTTGGGTCGGCCTCGGCCTTGACGCCTGCCTATTTGGCTGAACTGGCGCCCGCGGAACGTCGGGGGTCGCTGGGCACCTTATTCCAACTGATGATTACGCTGGGAATTCTACTGGCCTACGTGTCTAACCTGGGCTTCTTGAACCACAACCTGCTGGGCGTCCGTGACTGGCGGTGGATGTTGGGGTCGGCCCTGATCCCGGCAGCCCTGCTGTTGATTGGCGGGCTGTTACTGCCCGAGTCACCGCGGTTCTTGGCCGAGAAGGGACATAACGATCAGGCCTTAAGCGTACTGAAGATGTTACGACAGAATACGGCCGATGACCCTGAGAAGGAATTGGCCGAGATTAAGGTCGTGGCTAATCAGCCCAAGGGTGGCCTGAAGGAACTCTTCACGGTGGCCCGGCCAGCCGTGATTGTGGCGGTCGGCATCATGTTGCTCCAGCAATTGGTGGGGATCAACTCCGTCATCTACTTTCTGCCGCAAGTCTTCATCAAGGGCTTTGGCTTCGCCGAGGGCAGTGCCATCTGGATTTCCGTCGGAATTGGGATTGTGAACTTTGTCGTGACCGTCCTGGCAACCTTCATTATGGATAAATTCAATCGGAAGACGTTCCTGATGTTTGGGTCGATTGTGATGGCCGTTTCGCTGGGGATTCTGGCGGTGATGAACTTCACCATGGATATTCACACGACCGCCGTGCCAACCATGATTCTGATTGCCATCTACATCTTCGGGTTCGCCATTTCCTGGGGGCCCATCGCCTGGGTTACGATTGGGGAAATCTTCCCCCTCAGCGTCCGGGGTATCGGGTCATCCATTGGGTCCGCGGCCAATTGGATCGGGAATTTCCTGGTTTCCCAGTTCTTCTTGGTAATGCTGGCTTACTTCCATAACAATGTTGGCGGACCATTCGCCGTCTTCGCCGTGTTTGCCGTGCTGTCCATGTTCTTCGTCCACTACCTGGTTCCGGAAACGCGGGGCAAGTCGTTGGAGGAAATCGAAATGGCATTACGGCACCAATCCGGTACGACCGTTCAGCCGAAACATGAGGATTAATCTGAAAATCCCGCCGTGTAGCGGGATTTTTTGAGGCTTCAAACTGGGGTTACGGTCGATCGGTTGGGGATTTGATCGATCCTTTCGGCTTTGCCGCCAATGGTGATAGAATGAAAAATGAAAGCGCATTATTAAGGAGTGACAGGAATGGCAGATTTTAATCGTGACAGTTTTTCATTAAAGGGCCAAGTGGCCATCGTGACCGGGGGTGCCCGGGGACTCGGTAAGTTTTACACCACCGCCCTCTCCCTCTACGGCGCCGATGTAATGGTCGTCAGTCGGACGCAAAATGGTTGGGATGAGATTCGGCAGGTCGTCGAAAAGAATGGCCAGCACGTGGGCTTTTTCCAGCAAGACGTGACGGCGCCCGGCGCTGCCGACAAGATTGTTGCGGCCACGCTGAAGGAATTTGACCACTTCGATATTCTGGTCAACAATGCCGGCGTGATTATCAGAAATGACGTGCTCGACTACAAGGACGAGGATTGGCAGAAGGTCATCGACATTAACCTGAACGCCACCTATTACCTCGCGCACGCGGCCGCCAAGGTGATGACCAAGCAAAAACACGGCAAGATTATCAACATCGGGTCGATGCTCTCCTACCGGGCGGGAAAATACATCTTCCCGTATACCGCCAGCAAGCACGCCGTCTTAGGTTTGACGCGGGCCTACGCCGATGCCTTGGCCAAGGATAATATTCAGGTCAATGGTTTAGCTCCTGGTTATATTAGTACCGACATGACTAAGGCACTTCAAGAAGATCCCGTGCGTGGTCCGGAAATTGCGGCCCACATTCCTAGTGGTGACTGGGGTGTGCCGACCGATCTGATGGGACCGATGATCTTCCTGGCCAGCCACGCTTCCGACTACGTGACCGGAGTCATGATTCCCGTCGATGGCGGTTACCTACTGCGGTAAGTCCGTGAGTAGTCGTTGGGCAGTTTGTCTTAAATAGTGAATGAGGGGCGCCGGCGCTTGGCTAATTTGAGCACCGGCGCCTAAGTATAGGTACCACCGGCCGAAGTCGGCAATCTGGTGGGCATCGGCCGGGTCGAGAAAACACGCAAGAATCGCCGTTTGTTGGAAGGCGTCCCTGAATTGGAGGGCTACCGTGGGGTGGGGATGTTGCTGAAAGCGTTGGATGGCTGCGGCGTTTAACTGGAGGCGCACGTTGGGTTGTGGCCGGGCTTGGCGAATGGCGGCTTTAATCGCTGCCGGGTCGATCGTCTGGTCCTTGGCCACCGGGGCGACCTGGGTCAACTGCGCGATCGCCAGCTGGACGAAGCGGTGTTGGGTCAGGTCCCAGGCGTCCACGTACCAATTATTTTGCCGGTTGAAGACGTGATGAACCCAGACGGTCCGGGTCTTCTGGGCTGTGGTCAGGACGAGTTGACGCGTGGTCAAGCAGGCGTTGAGTAGTGGTTTTAGCAGGACCGGTGCGTGGTCAGCCAGTTCGGTCAGCTTAGGATTGCGCGGGTTGGTATGGTCAAAGACCAGCAGTTCCTGAAGCGTCAGGAGGTCGTCCTGCTGGGTTTGCGAGGCAATGGCCACCAGTTTTTCGGTCAAGGTCTTGCGATTTTGGAGGTAAGGGAGCTGGGTGTTTAGCGTCGCCAGAAAGCTGACGAATAGGGCCTTGAGCTCCTCACTATTGAACTGCACGGCGGGGAGCAATTGATTCTGCAAGACGGCGTACCCACCGTCACGGCCCACGCTGGCGGTCAGCGGCATGCCCAACTCCTGAATGGTATTGAGGTCCCGAATGGCCGTGCTACGGGAGATGTTGAACTGCGTGGTTAGCTCGCGAATCGTGAAGTATTGACGATTATTGATGTAGCGCATCATGGTATTAATCCGGTCGGTTCGATTCATGATAAGATCGCTCCTAAACAGTGTCAGCTTTTGAAATGATTAAATCGTATACTGAGTCTATCATTTAAAGGAGGCCACCACAACATGGCAGATTATACAATTGAGACGAAGGCAGCGTTTACGGTACTGGGCATCGGCACGGTTTTGACCGGTGGATTCCCCGAGATGGGGCAACAGAAGACGGCCTTTTGGCAAAAGATTAATGCCGAACGGGCGCTGGATCAGCTACCAGGGCTCAACGACTATCCGTTTGCCGTCAATGAAGCGGTCAACGGTGAATTTCACTACTACGCCGGCCGAGAAGTTGCGGCCGATGCGGCGGCAAAGGCCGGTCAACGATTGATTGAATTTCCGGCCGGCAAGTATCTGGTGATCACGGGTCATGCGGCCGATCAGATGGGTCTATACAATGCCCTGGAAGGCCCGGCTTTTGGCGAAATCTTACCGCAACTGACCGACTACGCCTACGTCGGCGGACCCAATACGTCATACGTGACGGGGACCACGGCCACGGGAGTCACGGGTGAGATGCTGGTGCCACTGGTTGAAAAGTAAGGATTATCACCTGGGTGAAATAAAAACGGCATGCTCCCGGGAAGTGTCGGTAGTGTGCCGCTTCGTCATCGTTACGTCGTTTGGATAGCATGGATTAAGCATAGTGACTACGACAGGTAGCGATAGGGATGGTCGTATCATCTATGGTATAAATCAGCCGCTCTTTTTCGTTAATCCGTCGGGACCAGAAGCCACTTAGGTCCCCATGCAAGGGTTCAGGTTTACCGCGTCCTTCGAATGGTGTCCGATCAATTGCCTTGATTAGCTGATTACCCCGTTTTAAAAGGCCGTTTGTCATTCTTAGCCAACCAAAGGAGGTTGTTTCACGTGAAACATGAATGGCGTCGAGCAGAAAAGGCTTGGTATCTGCCCAAGCACCCGACCATTTTGACCCTGCCCCGATTGAATTTTATCACGCTGACGGGGGTGGGAGATCCCAACCAACCGCAGTTTGGCGAGCAGGTGGGGGCACTATACCCGGTGGCCTACGATCTCCGAATGGCCTTGAAGCGCGGCGACTTGGGAACGCCCTACGAATACACGGTGTATCCGCTGGAAGGCGTGTGGACCACGGCTGATGGGTCCCGCGGGGCAACGCTGAATAAAGCAGCCCTACGCTATAAGATTATGCTGCGACAGCCGGACCGCTTGACCGAAGCGGATTTTCAGGCGAGCCTGGCGCGGGTGATGGCGAAGAAGAAAAATCCGTGGTTGGCGGATCTCAAGTGGGAAACCTTTGACGACGAACCCGCTACCTTTGCCCAACTGCAGGACGTTCTGGTTCAGCAACACTTGAAGGTCATCCCCACAATGGGCGACTACTGGCACCGCGAGATTTATCTAACGGATGCCCGCCGCACGGCCCCGGAGAAGGCCAGGACGGTGCTGCGGTATCGGGTAGCACCGGTGTGAGCGTAACCAGCTGAAGACAGTAAAAAAGTCACCCCGCGGGGTGACTTTTTATCGTTAACTGAAACTGTTTTAAGCAGGTTACGATTGAAGTGGCGGCTTCAATCGTAACTAGGGATCAACTTATTTAGCGTCGTAGGCAGCTTGGAAGATCTTGATGATGTCTTCCTTAGTTCCCTTACGTGGGTTAGAGAAGGCGTTTCCGTCCTTCAAGGCGTTTTCGGCCATCAGTTCGAAGTCTTCTGGCTTAGCACCGATTTCCTTGATGGAAGCGGGGATACCAACGTCTTGTGACATCTGCTTCATGGCCTTGATGGACAGTTCGGCGGCGTCACGTGTGGACAAGCCGGTCGTGTCTTCACCCATGATTTCAGCCAATTGGGCGAAACGTTCTGGGCAGGCGATGATGTTGTATTGTTCCACGTAAGGCAGGAGCAATGCACAGCAGACACCGTGAGGGGCGTCGTATTGGCCACCGAGCTGGTGAGCCATGGCGTGAACGTAGCCTAAGTTGGCGTTGTTGAAGGCCATCCCGGCTAACATTTCGGCTTCGACCATCTTGGTCCGGGCGTCTAAGTTATGGCCGTTAGCCACGGCTTCACGCAAGGAGCCTTCGATTAACTTGATGGCTTCGACACATTGTGAGTCGGTGATAGGGTTGTGGTCAACGGACACGTAAGGTTCGATGGCTTGAACGAAGGCGTCCATCCCGGTTGCGGCCGTCAGGTTCTTAGGAATATCAAGCATTAAGGTTGGGTCGTTGAAGGAAACCAACGGAATGTTCCGCCATGAAACGACCACGAATTTCAAGTGAGTCTTTTCGTTAGTGATAACGGCGTGACGGGTCAGTTCGGAACCGGTCCCGGCAGTCGTGTTTACGGCGATCAGTGGTGGTAAGGCGTTGTCGAGCGTTTCGATCCCGGCTAACTTGGTGATGTCGTCACCGTTCGTCAGGATATCGCCGGCACCCTTACCGGTATCGTGAGCGGAGCCCCCACCAATTGTGATGATGGAGTCGGCACCGGAATCTTGGTAGAGTTTCTTAACTTCTTTAATATTACGAATCTTAGGGTTGGGTTCAACGTTATCGTAAACAACGTAGTCAACACCAGCGGCTTCAAGAGAAGCAATGGTTTGTTGAACGGCACCGTTTTCCATACTTTCGAGAATCTTACCCGTTACGATGACGGGCTTCTTCATCCCTAACATCTTTGCCCGTTCACCAATCTTGCTAATTACGCCAGGGCCAAAAAAGTTGACACTGGGCATCAAAAAGTCATAACTACGTTCAGCCATAATTCAATTTTCCCTCTTTCAGAAGTTTTGAAAATCTTTAGTACCAATTTCACAAAGTAATTATAACTTAGTCGATTACAGTTTGCAACCGGTTCCGCAAATTTCCGGTCGGCGATCCCGAATAGCCCCCTTAGAAACGCCAGTGTGGCGCGATTTCAAAAATTAAAATAAAAATGGAAGGACACGGCTTTGAGAGATAATTTTATTAATGAAAAGCCTAACAAGTTGACTAGTCAACACGTTGGTTAGGGGGCGTAACCAATTTCACAGTCGATGATGAGACTGGATCTACGCGGTTCTTTCCCCAAAATGGGTATAATGAAAGTATCTTGAAACGTAAGAGGGAAAGATTATGAAAGATATGAACGCACACCGGCGTGATGAACAGGCGCAGTGGCGGGCCAGACAACAGGTGGAGTTGACCAAGTTGAAGGGGGCCCAACGCCATCTGTCTTTGAACGTTGGCGCCTATCTGGCCATTTCGGTGATTGAATTTTACCTCGCGATAATTGGGCATTCGCAGACCTTACGCGCGGATGCGTTTAACAATTTATCGGGGATTATCTCATCGGTCCTCCTGATGGTGGGGATCTACATCGCCCGGGATATCCACGACGATGACTTGATGGGGCACCCCCTCCCGGAGGACCTGGAAAATAGCGGGCAGCGACTGCAGCTGACGCGGTTTCACTACGAGACCGTATTCACGCTGATTACCGGAATCGTGATGATTGCGATCGCCGCCAGCGTCATTTATTCCGGGATTAAGAGTCTGATGCATACGGATACGCAGGAGGTGCCGCAGCCGATTACCTTAGTCGGGGCGGCCATTGCCACGGTGATCATGCTGGGGGTCTGGTGGCTGAATCGGCGGGCCGGCCGGAAGCTCCAGAACGCCGCGTTGACGGCCGCCGCCCAGGATAGCCTGAGCGATGCCGTCACCAGCCTGGGCACCATGATCGCCATTGGTGGTGCGCTCCTCTTCAAGCTGAGTTGGCTGGACGGCGTGGCCAGTATTTTAGTCGGGATCTTCATCCTGACCGCCGGCATTAAGATTTTCCGCGAGAGCAGTCTCAACCTGGCCGACTACTTCGATCCCCAGGTTGAAGACGAGTTTCGGCGGGCGACCGAAGCCTTTCCCGCCGTCGATCGGGTGTTGGAGCTCAAGGCCCACTACAACGGCAACGTCGTGACGCTGGAGCTGATGATTGCGGTCGATCCCCACATGCAGGTCCAGGATAGCTACCGTCTGGGTGAAGAGATTGAGGCCGCGATGCGGTTGAAATTTGGGATTGTGGATACCGACGTAGTGGCGGTGCCGGCCAGCGGTCAGGGAGAGCTTAAATAAGCGTGAAACAAGAGGCGGTTAGCTGGCGAGCATTAAGGCGGATAACCAAATTATCCTGAACTTGGATGGGGTGGTTATCAGTTTTAGGCGAAACCAGCTGCCCGTTGTTGCAGGTTTTAACACCAGATATTTGGGAGACACAAAAGACTTGAAAGGTTTGTGCCAGACGCACTAAAGGCGTTGGGAAATGTCGTTCCCAGCGCCTTTTAAGATCGTTAAAGATTAGGTGGTCGTGCTGGCTCCGGCGAAGAATGGTTCCGTCACGGTGAGGGTCTTGGCCGTCAGATTCAGGGCCGCCGTTAAGCCATAGGGGAGGGCCGTGCGCGGATAGGCGTGGCCGAAGTTGAGGTTGGTCATCAGCGGCGTTTCGCTGTCCGCCGTGGCGGCTAGTAGCGCCTGGCAATACTCGGTATAGTAGCGTTCGTTCTGCGGTTTACCGGCGATAATGGCCCGGACATTCCCGAGGATTCCTGCCTGCCTGAGACTTTCGAGCATGGTACGGTAGGCGGCCGGTGTCGGCTGTTCCTCACTGGTTTCGAGGAAGAGAATCTTGTCGCGCCAGGTTGCCGGTGCCGGCAATAACTCATATTTACGAGCAATCACGGGTTCATCGGAATATTGGGGATCGACTAAGAGACTGTTGAGGCTGTCAAGACAACCGCCGAGTAGCTTTCCGGTCACCAACCCGTTTCCCCGCAAGACCTCGTAGCCCCGCGTTTCGGGATGGCTGATGCGGGGAGTTTCCAGAGCCGCTACCGAAAAGTCCGTCCGTTCCTCGTACCAGACCGGACTGCTACTAATCGGCGTGGTGGCTGGGTTCCGGAAGTAATGATCCAGCGTTTGCCGCGTGTAGGGCAACAGGTCCGGTCCCAGTTCGGCCAAATCGTTCAATAGGTTGGGGCCGTAGTAGGTCGTGAGACCCAAGCGATAGAGCATCAGGTGGTTGACCGTGGTGTCGGAAAAACCGGTGAAGAGCTTAGGATGGGTGCGAACGGCGGCCGTGAACGCGGGATCGTCCAGGAGGTAGGGGGCCAGTCGATAGGTGTCGCTGCCCCCGATGGCACAGATGATGCCGTTAATGGCGGGGTCGGTGAAGGCCGCCTTTAAGTCGGCCGCGCGTGCCTCAGGGTGTGCTTCGAGGTAGGCTAATCCCTTGAGCGCGTTGGCCATGGGGACGGGCACTAGGCCAAGCTCGCGTAGCCGTTGTTTTCCGCGGGCCAGTTCGTGGGCCGCAAAGTTTTCGCCAAGTACACCGCTGGACAGACTGACGAGGGCCACGTGGTCGCCAGGCTTTAAAGCAGGAGGTTTACGCATGAGCAGGACTCCTTTGCCAGAAAAGTTAGCATCAGTCTACGCCTTTCACCGGCGAAAAACCATGGTTACCCCAAAGTGCCTACTCCCCGAAGCGACCAGGATGCGGTAGAATGGAAAAAACACGAGGAGGTCAGCTCATGAAAGAGTCGTATCACAATGGGGTTGAGGCCACGTTAGGCGTCATCAGTGGTAAATGGAAACCGCAGATTCTCTGCTACTTAGGCAATCGGCCGCAACGGACGTGTGACCTCCGCCAAGCCCTACCGGCAATTTCGCAAAAGATGTTGACTCAGCAACTACGAGAACTAACCGCCGATGGAATCGTGGCGCGCCACGTCTACGGAGAGCGGGCGCCTTTTAAGGTGGTCTATGAACTCACAGCGTTGGGGCGGTCATTAGGCGAAATTCTGGTTCAGATGTCGGTGTGGGGCGAACAACGCGCCAGCCAACTCCCGGAGATGGAGATTCAACACGACCACGCCGGATTTACTCACATTCTAGAAGGTTAGCGGAAGGGACTTTAAAGTGCCTTCTTTTTTTATGGCCCGAGAACCGGTATGCTAGGAAAATGAGGAGGTGAGTCCAATGACACCAAACTTACGCGGTCTAAACGTGACGCAGACGCTGATTACCCGACCGATCCAGTGGCACCTACTACTGTTGATGGTCGATCAGCCCCTGACGTTAGGCCGGATCAGCCGTGCGTTCTCTTGGCGGCAGTGGGGGCGTTGCTGGCTCGGATTAGGATGGCTCTGGCGCCACCAACTCATCGTGTTTCACGTGAAACAGGGTGGCTGGACGCTAACCGCCGCGGGGGAAACGCTCCGGCCAATCTTGGCGGCGATTCAAGTGTGTTCGACTAGCCGATAGATTGGCTGGAGGAAAAGGCTCCTGGATTCTGGCTTGCCGATTCTAGATGGCCGAAACGTGAGTCAGCCTTACGCCTTAGTCGTCACGCTGACCTGGCCCGAACCGCTGGTAATGGCCAGGGGATGGTCGCCGGGCTGCCGGTAACGTTGCTTGCTGCCGGCGCGTTTGGTGCCGTTTAACTTGAACTGACCGGTCTTAACGCTGACCGCAAGTCCGTCACTGGTAAGGTTCCGTAGGTCCGTCTTGCCATTTTCCTTGGTTAGCTGTCCACTGTCACGAAGCGTCAGATTGTTGGCAGTGGTGGTGCCGTTGTGATGGTTGATTTCAAGCGAATCCACCGTAAGATCGTTGAGAATCAGGGTACCGTTTAGCTGATTGACGGTAAGCTGCTGAATTTTGGTCGGAACGGTTAGTGTAATGACTGGGGTTTTCCCGATTTCAAACTGATGTTGGGTGGCGTGAGCTTCGGTGAGTGTTAATTGGTGACCACTGTTATTAATTTTAAATTGATTATTAATTACATTATTCGTTGATAATTGATAATGATTTCCTGATTTGATTACCAGGCGGGCGGTGCGGATATCGAGACGAATCTTTTGCGGTGTCGACTGTAACGTCACGTTTTGCTGAGTCAAACGGCCGAGATTCCCGGTGTTAACGTTGAGTCGGCGCTGACTAACGATGATCCACAGGGCGAACAGACCGAAGAGAACGAGCAGAATGAGTAGGGACCAGAGTAACTTTTTCATAAAAATAATCTCCTTTGTTGAATGAATATAAAATTTATTCATTCATTTTTATTGTAAAAAAATAACCGGTGCGGCTATTTTAAAATAAATAATAGAATGCTAGATATGAGATCGGTCAACAGCTGGTAGTAGCTGGTCGTCTGAATCTCGCTTTGATGAAAATCGACCACCGTCAGGGCGTTGAAGAGGCCAATGATGCGGTCCTTGCTGAGGCCATCCTTGAGCAAGCCGCGCTGTTGCCAGCGGTCGATTAGCCGCATGAGAGTGGCGTAAACCAGGCTGTCTTCCACGGCGGTGCGATTGGTTTCGGCAATCCGCGCGTTAAGCTTAGGATTAGTGAACCATTCCTGCAAGATTTGGTTGTCCGCGGAATGGGTAAAGATTTGTTGGATCACGGCTTTGAGCACTTTATCGGGGGCTGCGTCGAGGTCGATGGCGGCGATAACCGCTGCCTTAGTCCGTTCGTTTTCCGCGTTGTAGACGTCGATGAAGATGGCCGATTTGGACGGATAAAAGTTATAAAAAGTCCCCACGGCAACGTCGGCACGGGCCGCAATTTCTGCGATGCTGGTGTGCTTGAACCCCTGCGCCAGGAAAAGATCGTGGGCGGCGGTGAAGAGCCGTTCTTGTTTGGCTTCCACGGGTAAAGTCTCCTTTCGTCAATCAATGAATGAATATTATAATAATTCATTCATTTTGTCAACTGAAAAAACTGACCAGCCAGTAGTCTGGCATGGTCAGTCGGAAATTAAGCATCGATTTCGGTAGGATCTTCGGTCGTTAGCGGCGCAGCGGTCTGCTGCAGGGTGCGGTCGTAGCGTCGAGCGCTCGGCAACAGCCACATGATTAAGCCGCAGACTAGGCTACCCAGGCCACCGATGAGAAAGAGCTTTTCAACACCGATACTATCGGCTAACGGGCCGGCAAAGATTAAGCCCACGGGCCCGGTGATACTCATCATCGAGTTGAGCACGCCGAGAATTCGGCCTAGCTGTTCCGGGGGGAAACTCTGCTGAATCATCGCCATGAGTAGGGTGCTATAGAACGGCGTCGCAACGCCGGCCAGCGTATTGAGCCCCACGAACCAGACGAAGCCCGCCTGGTTACCGGGCAGAAAGCCGCTGGCACCGAACGTGACGCCCATGGCCAGCATTGCCCACAGGATGGGTGGCATCCGGTCTTTCCAGTTACCAAACACGCCGATAATTGTTCCGCCCAGGAGCATGCCCACGGAGTAGACCACTTCGATCAGGCCGGCCTGACCCACGCTGCCGTGGAAATACCCCATGGTCATCAACGGGTAAAGGCTAGCGGCGGGCATGAAGAGTAACGTAAAGAAGGCGCCGGTCAACGTGATTGCCCACAGTCCGCGGGTATGGCGGAGCCGAGTCAAGCCAAATTTGGCATCACTGAAGACGTGGACCGGTTCGTCGATGACGGGGTGTTCCGGAATCCGGACGAACAGTAAGAGACTAATCCCTACAGCGGCCCCTACCACGTCCAGTAGAATCAGGAAGTTTAGCGGCACGAGGGCGAAGAGAAAGGCCCCCAGGGCGGGCGCGATGATCATGTTGGCCGACTGGACCATGCCCAACTGACCGTTGATCTTAGTCAGTTGGTCGCTTGGCACCATGGTCGGCAGAATCGATTGGATGGTCGGCATCTGAAAGGTTTGGGCGATGGCCCGGACGAGCAGGGAAATGAAGATTAACCACAGCGGAAAGGTGGTTTGCAACGTCCCCACGGCCGACAGCACGATGGCCACGGCCGCCGCCACGACGTCCGGGACGATCAGCAGGAGTTTCTTGTTGAGACGGTCCACGAATGGCCCCACGAAGGGACTCAACAGGACCATCGGCAGCATGCCCAGTAACGTGGCGAGACTGAGCACGGTGGCCGAGCCGGTCTGCTTCGTCAGGTACCAGATAATCGCGTATTGGACGACCATGCTGGTGATACCCGACAGGAACTGACTGGTTAAAAATAAATAAATGTTACGCCGCCAGTGCGGCAATTGGGTCGTTTCCACAACCAAGCCCCCTTGTAAATGGACTAGTAAAGGTTGCCGATCTACGTGTCGGCCAGCTTGTAGCGGTCGTGAGTAGCCGCCACCCAACACAAGTGTGCTCAACCTTTAGCGGTATAATAATTGCACAGGGGTTTTAGATTAGCATATTGGTTAATTGGAAACAAGGAGAATGACTCACCAATTGAAAGAAATGAGCGAGAGATAGTAGACGGTTAGCTGGCGAGCGGTGATGCTGCTACTCAAGTCGTCCGGAATTCGGATTTTGGTTTAGCGTTTTTAAGCGGAATCAGCTACCCTTTGTCGCCGGCTGCAACACCAGCTATTCGACAGCACGAAGGGGCCTGAGACAGTTGCCTCAGACCCCTTAGGTATTTTAAAGCGGATAGTTATCAGTGGTTGACGGCGGGCTTACGCTGCAGGTCGGAGGGAATGAAGCTGTCCGGCTCGTGGTTTTCCATGAGTGCAGCGTAGTGGTCCACCTTGAAGTTGATAGTCGCGAGGTGTTGCTGGAGATCTTGGATTTCCTGCAACGTCTGCGCCTGCTGTTCCTTCATCATCTCGTAGCGTTCCGGCACGGTCTCATCGCCATCCTGAGCGAGGGCTAAGTAGTGCTTAATCCGAGCGACCGACATGCCGGTCGCGCGCAGGCAGACGATGATATTGAGCCACTCGAGGTCGCTATCCTCGAAGATCCGGTTGTTATTTTCATCGCGCTTAACGAACGGGAGCATGCCGTGCTCGTGATAGTAGCGAATGCTGTAGGTCGAAATCCCCATCTTTTCGGCGACTTCGTGAATCGTGTATGACATTAGCTGCGTCCTCCTCACGAAAATTAACCTTCGACTAACTCGAAGCAATTGCTCATTATCATACGGGAAAGCGGACGAAACCGCAAGCATTTAGGCTTTGGTGGGGATGACAGCGTAGTTGTGGCTGGTAACCGATCGCAGGCCAAGTAGTCGGCCCTTTAAACCATAACCGAATTTAATGACGATATTTATATCAAATATTCGCTTAATCAAAAATAAAGGTAGACTTTAACGTCCTGCTCCCGTATGATTAGGAGGAAATACGAATAAAACTGTTTCTATGGGGAGGAAATGATTATGCACTGGATTGCCGACTTGTTAGCGGCCATCGGGGTAGTCTTAAATGGCATTCCACAGGGAATCATGGCAATGTCACTGGGTTTTGCAATTTTTCCAACGATGTTTTCATTTATTTTTGCATCGGCGGTCAATGGGGCCTTTGGCGCCGTGGCCCCACTGTCCTTTCAGGCCGAATCACTGGCGCTAACGGGAAAACTCGGCCGCAATCTGCGCGAACGAACCTCAATTATTTTCGGCGGTTCGCTGGTGATGCTTCTGATTGGGGTCACCGGCACATTGACCAAGATTGTGGCGGTGCTGGGCAACGGTATCATGGCGGGGATGATGGCCGGCGTCGGGATCATGCTGGCCAAGATTGCCCTGGGCATGGCACGCGATGAACAGCTGACCGGCTGGTTATCGGTGGCTCTGGCCGCCGTGACGTACCTGATCACCAAGGACTTGGTGTGGACCATCGTGGTTTCGGTGGTCGGCTCGAGTCTGGCCGCGGTGTTTGGTCAGCATTATCGCGCGGAGTTACCGGAACACGTGACCGCTCGGCGCTTCGTCTTCACTAAACCCGTGCTCAGTGTGCGCGTGGTTCGTGGGGCTTTGAGTCTGGCGTGTTTGAACATTGGCGCAAACATTTCCTACGGGCTAATCACCGGTCAAATGACGGGACAGAAGCCCAATCCCGTCAATCTGAACTTGTTGACCATCACCCAATCTATTGCCGATATGGGGACCAGTCTATTGGGCGGTGCGCCGGTTGAGGCGATTATTTCCGCCACGGCTAGCGCCCCCGAACCCGTGGTGGCTGGCATCATGATGATGCTGATCATGGCGGCGATTCTGGCGATCGGCTGGTTACCTAAGCTGGGGAAATACGTGCCGAGCGCGTCCATCGCCGGCTTCCTGTTCATCTTGGGAGCGGTCGTGATCTTTCCGGTCAACGCCGGGTTAGCCTTACAAGGGTCAACGGCCACCATTGCGGCGATTACGCTGGTGATTACGGCGGTTGCCGACCCGTTTGCGGGCCTGCTCGCCGGGGCCGTTCTGAAATTCTGTTTGCCACTCTTAGGACTGGGGGTCTAACGCATGAAAACTTTTGAACTGCGAATCGGACCGTTGACTAGGCGATTACCCATCATGCCGATCAACGCGACCACGGCGATTGCGTCGTTTGTCTTGCTGGGAGATGCGGAGCTGACGGATTATGCGGCCCAGGCCCTGGCGCAACGGGTTCCGGCCGAGTTCGACTACTTTGTGACCTTGGAGAGCAAAGGAATTCTGCTGGCTCAGGAGCTCAGCCGGGTGACCGACCACCCGCAGTTCGTGGTCTTACGCAAGACCGTGAAGGATTACATGGTGGCGCCGCTCACAGTGCCGGTCACGGCGATTACGACCAGTGCGCCGCAACGATTGGTGCTCGACGGCACCGATGCGGATCGACTGGTGGCTAAACGCGTGGTGATCGTCGATGACGTCATCAGCAGTGGTGGCTCACTGGCGTCGGCCAAAGCACTACTCGAGAGGGCGGGCGCCACGGTGGTGAGTCAGATGGCCATCCTGGCAGAAGGCGAGGCCGCTAGCCGCGATGATATTGAGTTTTTGGCGGAGCTGCCGCTGTTTTCACGGTAAGGTGACGTAAAGGCTAGTCCTCACGAGAACAGGCCCCAACCGCGCGCACTTCAAACGCTAGTTGGGGCCTGTTTCTTCTATATATAATATTTTTAAACTAATCGTTTGGCCGGGGAAGGGTTACTTGGCGATGTAGGTCGTCTTGAAGTCGTAAGGGACACCGGCGCCGTTGTAGACGATCCCCTTGACGTTGCTCCGTAAGAGCTGGGATTTGGCCGCCTGGTACAGTGGGATCGTGCCTTGGTCGTTGATCAAGATCTTTTCAGCCTTGACCAGCTTGGCCCACCGAGTTGTCGGTTGGTTACCATCTTGGTTTTCGGCTTCGTCGAGGAGCTTGTCGAACTCGCTACTCTTCCAGCCGGTCGTGTTGTAACTAGAATCGGATTCGAAGACGTCCAAGAAGTTGATGGGGTCGGCGAAGACGGATTGCCAACCGGCCAGCGTCAGTTCGTAATTACCGTTATTTTGTTGGGTAATCAGTTGAACGTAAGGCACCGTCTTGATGGTGACCTTAACGTTGGGCAGTTTTTCCAGCGAACTCTGCAGGAATTCAGCCGTCTGTTTGTTAGTGTCGGTATCGGAAACGGACAGAGTGACGTTGAGCTTCTTATCGCCAGTCTGCTTCAAGCCCTTGGCTAGCAAACGCTTAGCCTGCTTAAGGTTGTAGGACACGCCGGACTTGACGTAGGCCTCTTGATTGAAGGCTTCGCCGGTCTTGGGGTTATTGCCCATGCCGGCGGGAACGAAGCCCTTGGAAGCGATGGAGCCATCCTGCAAGACGTCGTTGACCAGTTGACTCCGGTTGATAGCGAGGGAGAGAGCCTTACGAACGTTGGCATTCTTGAAGGCGGCAACCTTCTTTTGGTTCAGATCCAGCCGTTGGGAACCGGTTGGGAGGCGCTTAACGAAGTCCTTGCTGTTCTTGTTGTTCTTAATCTGTTGGCCGCTGAGGAGCGTCTCGTCGGTCTTCTTGGCGTTGTACAGGTTGTAGCTGGTCGTGGTGGATTCGGTGACCTGCTCGTTAATCTTGGTCAGGTGAACGGCCTTTTTGTCCCAGTAGGTTTGATTCTTGGCGAGCGTCCAACTCTTGCCGGTCCCGTTCCATTTGGTCAAACGGAATGGGCCGTTGTAGACCGTGGTGGCGGAACTGGTTCCGTACTTCTTTCCGTATTGGTCCACGGCCTTTTGGTTCAACGGGTAGAAGAGCGGCCAGGCCAGGAGCTTCTTGAAGTAGGAAACGGGCTTGGACAATTGAACGGTCAGCTTGTACTTGCCATCGGCCTTGATGCCCAGGGCGCTCAGGGGCTGCTTGCCCTTATTGACGGCCTCTGCGTTCTTGACCTGATAGAGGTAGAAAGCGTCTTGCGAAGCGGTCTTGGGATTCAACGTCCGTTGCCAGGAGTAAACGAAGTCCTTGGCCGTCACGGGTTGACCGTTGGACCACTTGGCATTCTTGCGAAGATTGAAGGCGTAAGTCTTCCCGCCGTTGGTGATCTTGGTGCTGGTGGCGAGGGCGTTGGCCGGCGTCCCCTTGCTATTCAACCGGTAAAGGCCTTCCTGTGTGTTCTGCAAAACGGTAAAACTCAGCGTGTCGGTGGCCTGCGCGAGATCGGACGTGGCCAACTCGGAGGACTCGGTCCAATTTAATTCCTGTTTGGCGGCGTACTTACTGCTACTGTTGCTCGTACTGGCCTGACTCCCACAACCCGCTAACGTTAAGAGGCTGAGTGCGGCAAGTGTTAAAACTGTTCCCTTTTTCTTCATCCCTAAAGCATCTCCTCAAATAAAAATCGTCCTTATGTCATTGACATAAGGACGATTTCACTCGCGGTACCACCTTGTTTCATGATGGACTCACGCCCACCATCTCCGTAACTTCTGTTGCCAAAAGTCGGAAGCGGTAACGGGCTTCAAGTCGAACAACCAGCTTTCACCGACTGTTAGCTACCAGGCTCATCTTCGAGGTTCCGTTGTAAGCCACCTTTTCAGCTACCGGTGGTCTCTGAACTTAGCGGGAACGACTACTCTTCCTGGTGATGCGTTCATGTATTTTTAACTTTGTTCTCATATTAGCCGCTGGCGGTGGGAATGTCAAGGGAGAATGTTAAAGTTCGAATTAGACTGTTGCAGCGGTAATTGTGGCGATATATAGAAAGAAAGCTAAGTTTTAACGGTCAAATATTAATTAATTTATCATCGGGTTCACATCAAACCGATCTTTTTAGACGAACAAAAAACGACCAACTTCGCAGCTTCAGAAGTTGGTCGTTCATCACAGTCAGATTCGAGTTAAATCGGTTTAACCCGCCGCGTACGGCACGGGCTTACTGTAATAATACCCTTGGGTCATTTTAACGTTATATTTCTGAGCCAGCGCGACATCGCCCTTGTCTTCGATACCTTCGAGGGTGAAGCCGAGTTGGTAGGTGTCCGCAATCTTACGCCAGAAGTTGAGACTCTTCATCATCTCATTTTGCCGGTGCTGGAAGCGAAAGTTTTGCATGGCGAATTTAATGCTGTCCATGAAGGGCAGGATGTCCTGAACGGCCTGCGACCACGGATTGTCCGTACCCACATCGTCTAAACTCAGCTTGATGTCAAACGACCGGTAGAGCGCCACGTAACGGTGGAGTTCCTCCAGCGAGGGCGTTTCGGTCAATTCAACGATTAGCTTTAAATTTTTGACGGCCTTTTTCAAGTGAATCAGGTGGCCAATGGTCCGGCTATCCATGAACTGCTGCCGGTTTAAGTTCAGTGAAATTTCGGGGTTATCGCGATGATCTCTTAAAATGCTCGTGATCTCCTGATAGGATAATAATACCTGCTGGTCCATTGGTAGCGCAGTAAAATCAGTAGGCGTCACCCAGTAGTCATGGCAAGATGACCGTAATAACAATTCATAGCCAGCTAACTTTTGCGTTTCCGCATTAATTTGCGGTTGGACGAAGAAACGATACATTTAAAAGAAAATCCCCTTTCCATGATTGCGAGCGCATCAAACAATACTGCTCATTATACAGCATCACCCAACTAATTTATAGTCATAATGGTGTAGGAGAGTGGCAATTTAACACTCCAAATTTCCAATATCGTCCGCTAACTGACTATGATAACGCTTTAATCAGCCAAGTTCAATTCATATGCTCGGCGGGCGTTGTCACCGGGCTCCGCCACGTGAACGATTCCCCGGAATTGATAGCCCAGGCTCAGCGCGATGGCCTGCATGCGTTGATTCATCTGGTGGGTGTCAATTCGAAAATTTCGAATGCCGGTTTGGTAGGCCGCGCTGATCAGATTTGAGAAGAAGAAGTGACTGAGATGTTGGCCGGCAAAGGCCTTACCCAGCGCGATCCGATGGATAGTGGCGTAGGGGTCCTGCTGGTTCTGCCAACCTGTGCCGCCGGTAATCTCGTGATAGTTGGCGTCGTCGCCGATGACCTGCGCGGCGGTGCCGGCCACCTGCCCATCGACCATGAGGACCCAACTCTGCTGGGCCATGATGTCTTGTTGGATGGCCGTTTCATCCGGGTAGCCGTCCTGCCACTGCGGACTCCCATCGGCCTTCAAGAGGGCCTTAGCGTCGGCGATAATCGCCATAATCGCGGGGACGTCCGCCCGGGTTGCGTGTCGTAAATAAACTAAGCTCATAAGCTAGCCTCCTGCCAGTAAATTTAACTTCTAGAATACCACTTTCCTACCGGGAGACGGTACTTATTTTACCATCGGCCGTCATCCCGGCACAGCAACGGGTAACGGGACTTTTACGCGAAATTTTGGTAAGGTTTGGGTAAACGAATAGGGTGAGGGTACCGTTATTTTAGGAAACGCTTACCTCAAAGGAGTGTTTAACTTGGTCAAAATTACGGCTTACGGCGTGCGGGAACTGGAGGAACCCTACTTCAATCGCCTGAATACCATGGGGTTCGAGCTGACCTACGTCCGCGACCTCTTAACGCATGAAAATGTGGATGCGGCGGCCGGGAGCGATGCCGTGCTGGTCCGGGGCAACTGCGTGGTCGACCGGCAAAATTTACAAGTCTTCGCGACTCAGGGTATCCGGGCGGTCTTCACCCGTTCGGTGGGCTTTAACCACCTTGACTTACAGGCGGCGGCCGACCTGGGCATCGCGCTGGCTCGGGTCCCCGGTTACTCGCCGTATGCGGTGGCCGAATTGGCCTTTACGCTAGGCATGACGCTGTTTCGCCACGTGAACCTGGCCCTTGACCAGACCCGTCAGGCCGATTTCACGGTGGGGAGCCAGTTGTTTAGCAAAGAAATTCACACGGCCACCGTGGGTATCGTGGGCGCTGGCCGAATCGGCTTGACGGAGGCCAAACTCTATCGCGGTTTGGGCGCCCGTGTCTTGGGATATGATCATCGGCCGTCCGCGGCGGCACAGGCCATCGTTGACTTGACGACCCTACCGGACCTATTGGCCCACAGCGATATTGTCTCGCTCCACGTGCCGTATTTTCCCGGCCAAAACGATAATTTAATGGACGCCGCATTTGTTGCCCAAATGAAGCCCGGCGCCGTCTTGATTAACACGGCGCGCGGGGAATTGGCGGACGTTGCGGCCATCCTTGCCGCCGTGGAGGCCGGCCAACTCGCCGGGTACGGCACCGATGTCGTGCGCGGAGAGACGGCGATTCTAGGGCAACGCTTCGCCAGCCGCGAGGCGATTCCCAACGCGGAGATTCGTCAGCTTCTGGCCGCCGGTCCCCGCGTCCTCGTCACGCCACACGTGGGGTCTTACACGGAACCGGCGCTGGAAGACATGATTCGAATTAGCTACCAGAATTTCCAGGACTTCTTCACGACCGGCCACACCGCCAACGCGATTACCCTGAAGTCGAACTAGTCCAGTCCGCCCCCAATTGCGGCTATCATCCGCTATACTTTCGCAAATCAAAAATACAGCCCATCCTGGCTTGAACCTGGATGGGCTGTATTTTTAGTCGTGACTGGATTCTAGTCTAAATTCAACTCGAAAGCTAGGCGCGAGGCATCGCGGGTCTGTTCGTCCACGTAGATGGTGCCGCGATGCTTGTAGCCGAAGCTTCTAGCGATCGCCTGCATCTGTTGGTTCTTGACGTGAGTGTCCATGCGGAAATTCCGAACGCCCTCGTGGTAGGCCTGGCTAATCAAGTTTGAGAAGAAGTAATGGCTCAGGTGCTGACCGCCAAATCCCGCGCCAATCGCAATCCGGTGGATGGTGGCGTAGGGGTCCTGGCTATTCTGCCACTGACCGTCTTCGATGTGCCGGTAGTTGGGGTCGTCACCGATGACCATGGTGGCCGTTCCAGCGACTTGGCCGTCTACCACCAGTAACCAGCACTGCTGAGCGTCTACGTCTCGTCTCAGCGCTGCGGCATCCGGATAGCCATCTTGCCATTGAGGGCTTTCGGCGGCCTTTAGCTGGGCCTTGGCGTGGTTAATAATGGCCATGATGGTGGGTAAGTCGCGCAACGTGGCGCGTTTGATGAAGATTAAGCTCATCGTGATGCCTCCTCAGAAGAAATTCCTAGAATCTAGAATACCACTTGCGCGGAGGGACTAGAAGGAATTCATGAAGCTAGAATAGTTACTTTGGATGAAGTTCACGATGGATCCCCCCACGATGCTTCCGGCGATGTAGGTGAAGATCAGAAAGGCAATTGCCAAAGCGGCTTCGGCCAGCAGTAACGTGTAGAATTTATCCAACCGGGGATGGTGGACATCGTGAATGATGATGAAGATGTAGCCCACATTTAGGATGACGCTGGTTGGAATCATGAAGAGAATCATGAGACTGTAACTGGAGAAGTTGGCCCCGCTGGTGATGAGGCTTAATAAGAAGGTGATGAGGTTGAAAATCAGAATCAGGTTGGTGATTCCGGCGAATTGATTGGTGAATTCCCAGAAGTTGACGGGCGCCTGGTCGTCAATCAGACGCCGGAAGCCATAGCTGAGGCTGACGTAGACGGCGGCCCCTAACAGGATGAGGCAGAAGACAATCAGTCCGAATTTAAATAAAATACCGTTGACGTTAATCATGTTGGCCACGGCCTGGCTGACATCGCTACTGTACAAGCCCATCAGTCGTTTGCCCAGAGACACCAGCATCAAGACGGTGAGCAGGTCTTCTAAGGCCAGCGCAATCACCCCAAAGGAGCGGTTGGCGTTGGGGATGACCTGACTCGGATGGCGGACCGTCGCGACCCACCAGCTGAAGAAGTTCCCGGAGAAACGTTTCACATCGTCAAATGAGTGATTGGTTGCGGTATCCGCACCTTCTGACGCGGCGGCCTGTTCGCGGGTCTGTGGCTGGTCAGCGGGTTGTTCGTCCGGCGTGGGGGTGGCGTCTAGTGCGTAGCCACACTTGGGGCAGAACCGCGCCTCAGGTTTAATCTCAGTCCCGCAGTGCGGGCAAAACTTTTTCGTGTTATCCATACTTAATCTCCTTAGTCGTCCGAATCTTCGTGGTAGTCGTTAACCTTTTGACTGCCGGAAATCTTGTTAATCTCATAGCTTTGCGAGGCGTTGTCGTCACTGGCCGGTTTCAACGTGGCAGTGTACTGGTAAGTCTGGATGTGATCGTAGTCGTCTAACGTAAAGTCATATTTAACCGTGTAAGTAACCAGGCTGGTTTCGTCAGGACCCGGCTTGACACTCTTGATGTCGGTACTCATCTCGATGTAGTTCAAGTCATCATCCTTGTAGTAGCCCTCGGCCATCTGTTTCAATTGCGCATACTCGGCATTGCTGCTCCCGTTGGCAAAGAAGTCGGCCATCGCATCGTCATTGTCGTCGGTCGCATCATCGATATCGCCTTGGTCGGACAGGTTCTGCACGGCCGTGAAGAGGTTGTCGAAGAAGTCATCGGCATCGCTCTGTTCAATCAGGCCGTTGTAGTCCAAGTCGACATCAGATTGATCGTCACTCTTGCGAATGTGAACGGATGGGGTGGTGGCCTTGCCGGCGCTAGATGAGTATTGGGCGTAGGCGGACATATCCGATGACCACGGCTCGTCATTTAGGGTGTACATGCCACTGTCGTCGGCGTTGCCAATCTTTTTACCATTCAGATAAATGGCGGAGGCGGGCACCGTGTTGAAGGTGACGGAGACGGTGGTCAGCTCCAAATCATAGATCTTGTTGGACGTGATGTGGTAGTCGCCACTGTTGGTGAGGTGGTGACTGCCAATTTTTCCGCTGGATTGCAGGTGGTATTCACCGGGGACCAGGGCGCCCAGCTTCTTGGTGTAATCGTCGCTGGTGGCCGTGGCAATCTTCTTGTTATTTAATTTAATCACGTTACCGGTATGGTTCGTGGTGACGGTCGGGTAGACCGGGCTCACGCTAATCTGATATTTCGGGAAGAAGAGCAGGTGGTTTCCAGTCTTCTTATATGTAAAGTTGCCGTCGTTGCTGGAACCGCTGGTATCCAGTTCGGTCTTCAACGTGGCGAGGTCTTTGGCGTGTTCGCCGTAGTAGCGGTTAACCGGCAGGAGCTTGGTCTTGCTGAGCTTGAGGTCAGAACTGCCACTGGTAAAGGTCGTGGTGAGGTGCTTGCCGGACTTGATGCTGGCCATCTCGCGGTCTAGCGTGGCCGCACGTGAGTAGTGGTGATTGCCCCACACGAAGAACAGAATCAATAGGACGAGGACGCCGCCGATGCTCCACCACTGAATCTTCTTGGCCTTGGTCATCGGTTGCCGCGGTCGGCGCGTGGGCTGGCTTGGCGTCGGCGCTTGCCGGGTGGGTTGTTCCTGAGCGTCGGTCGTGGCGCCAGCACCAGTGTTGGCCTTGGCGTTGACCGACTGCAGGTTATACCCACAGTTTTGGCAGAAGATGTCGTCCGGCGAGATGGGATGACCACAGTTCGGGCAGAAACGATTTTGGCCGCCGCCGGGTTGATTGTCGGCCGGGGCCATCAAGACTGATAAATGCATGAATTTTACCTCCAAATTTTAGTGTCGATTATCTGGGATTAAGGCTTCGCCAAACAGGCTGAGCTGACTGGGATTCGTGGGTTGGGGCTGAATGGTAATGCGGGCAGCACCGGCGTAATTCTTAGCCAGAAGCAGGGCGTAGAGGTGTTTCATCAGGTCCTCCCAGGCGGCCTTCTCACCGGCCTGCGGGGCCACATTACTTTCAGCAAAGATCAACCCGGCGCTACGATAACCCGTGGGTAGCTGCGTATCTGCGGTGACGATGAAGGTCTTGGTGAGGGCTACCTCATCCGGTGTGAGCTCCAGGTCGAAGAGGGGAAATGATTGGTCGGCGGCGTGGGGAATCAAGACGTATTCGTCCGCGGTTGACAGGGTGTTCCCGCACTTCAGGCAGAAGTTGGCATCCGCCGCGTTCTGGTTGCCGCATTGAGAACAGATGCGATAGTAAGTTTGTTTCATCATGATCGTCCTTTCAGTTAATCGTTGGTTTCGAATTTAGCGGTCTCGGGATTGTATTCACTGACGATATCGTGGCGCTGGTCGTAGCGAAAGGTCCCTTCGTGTTGGCCGGAAGGCTTGTCGTACGCTTTGATTTCTAGCATATAGTCCGCCGGAATGGTGACGGTGTAGGTGTTGTCGTCCACGTTGAAATCGTAGACATCGCTCGCTGCGTCAACGGCCGTCTGTTCTTGCGTGGACAGGGCGTCGGCCGATTGACCGGTGTGGTCGCTGGTATCGGTGACCTGGCTGCTATCGCTCGAGTCTTCATCGGTCGTGGTGTCGGGATCCGTGGCCGTGCTGGTGAGCAGGCTAATCTGCCGATGAACATCGTTATTTTTCATCAGATTGACCCGTGCGGTTGCCCGCGAACGGGTCCCGGAGAGCTTGAACGTGTAGTGACCCGGGAAGAGCGGCCCGGCCGTGTAGGTAAAGTGATCGTTCTTGGCCGTCACCAGTGGCTCCCCGTTGGCCTCGAGGGTCGCGTTGGCCACGTTGGTCGAAAGCACGGGATGCATGGTGCGCACGCGCAACTTATAAATGGGAAAAATCAACAGGGTGTGGCCGGCCGTTTCCAGCTTGAAGGTCTGGTCCCGCGTTTCCCCGGTGTTCAACAATTCTTGCTGGAACGTCTTGGTATAGCCGTGGTGTTGTCGAGCATACGTTAATAAGGGCTGGACGGTATCGCCGGTGATTTTAAGATTCGGATTATCGCTGACCAACACTTTGGCGAGGTCGTTGCTTTGGTTATTCGCAATCATATCGGCCATGTTCGCCACCTGTTGTTCCTTACCGGCCTGCTTATTATAAAAGGAATACCCCAGCGCACCGACGGCGACCACAGCCGCGGCTAGGATGCTCCACACGGCGCGATTTAGCCATTTCGTGTGTTTTGCCGGCTTATCGGTGGTGTGTCGGCGGTGTGGCTTAGCCGGGGCCTGGCGGAGGTCGAAGCCACAGTTTTCACAAAAGGTACTGCCAGGCGTCACGGGCTGGTGGCAGTGTGGACACTTCTGCATACGTTTTCACTCCTTGAAAATAGGACGATGTGGGCGCACGTTAAAAAACTTCAGCCACGGGTCGGCGCGGCCCAGATGAACTGAAGTCGATGGAAAATGATGATGAATTATGTATGGCCTTGCCGAAAGAAAGACTTGTGTGCGCGGGCCCGGCCCACTGTCGCCATATTAATTTTTTGTTATGTTTTTATTATACGCTAATATTAAGTTTGCCGACATAAAATTCGCTGAATTAATTGCCCCGGTATACGGATAGTTTCTCCGATGAATAGTTATCTGAAGGTTGAAAGTAAAACGCGGTAACGTCACTCGCCAAACAAAGACGGCCGTTAGTTTCACAGGGGTGGGGTCAACGTGCTAGTTTGAAGCTAAATTCGATGGGAGGTGGCGGCCATGTTTTTTAAATTTAACCGATATTTTTACCGGACGGTAGCCTTTTGGTTGGGAATTCTTTGCAGCATCGTCGAGCTGGGACTGTGGTCGGCAGATGGCGTGGCCTTACGCGCGTTGGGCTTGGGAACTAGCGCTTTCCTAATCCTAATTGGTCTGGGTTGGGATACGAAATAAAAAGGTTGCCGGACCAGGAGTTGGCCGACAACCTCGAAAATGATTTAGTTTTGTGCCGCGAAGTAGTCTCGACCGGCCGCCAGCATGTCCGCCGTCTGTTGATTCAACAGGGGTGGAAGTTGGTCGAACGGGAAGTATTGTAGGTCTAGGGTTTCATCCGTGGCCGTTTGCAGGGTGTGGCCGCCGACCGGTTTAACCAGATAGAGCCGCGAGATCACTTGGGTCTGGTCGCCGTTGGGGTACGTGGTGAAGCCCTGGTCGAACAACCCCAGTGGCTTGACGATTTCGACGTCTAATCCGGCGTCTTCCTTATACTCGCGAACGCAAGCCTGATCGAAGGTTTCGCCATATTCCAGGTAACCGCCGGGCAGGCTCCAGTTGTGGGTGTCCGTTCGCAGGTTGAGCAGAACTTCCTGCCGGTCGTTGACCAGAATGGCGCCCGCCGCGTTGAGAATAAGTGGCCGGTGACCCACGAGCCCTCGGATTTCTTGAATGTAATTTGCCATTAGCGCATGACCTACTTTCTCTTAGTTTAAGATCTAGTATGCCACAAAATGCCGAGCGCGCAAAAAAACTGGCCACCCGACGGCTTCAAAACCGTAGATGGCCAGTTCGTTTAACGCTAAGAACACACAACTGTAAGTTTGGCCGCCTTGCCGTTCGTCCAGGATGAGCTGGAACGCGGTGGGCGGACGTTCCGAGCCAAAGGGCGGTCTCGAAACTCGCTTGGAACCGCAGCCCACGTTTCCAAGACGCCATTCCCTAACCGGCGAGAACCAGCCGCTAAGGGAATCCCACGGCTGAGCTCATCCTGGCCTTCACTCTCGGCTACGGCAGTAACGTCCAAAAGCAATCGGCTAAATATGTGGTCTCAGCCAAGGCTTCGGATGGCCACGACGGGACTAGCTTTGAGTGACACTATCTCTGGCAGGTGCAGGCTCCTGTTTCCATCAATTTTAGTGGACAGCACACGGCCGTTACGGGAGTCAGCACGCTACTTCTTGATGCGTTGGTAGTTGGCGTCGAAGTACTTGCCGGCGCGGATGTCGTCGGGGAGGCCGGCGTAAGGCGCTTCGCTAATGACGTCCTCGTTGTTTTGGCCGGCATCGCCCATGTAGGTAATCTTGGCGAATTCGGGTACCACGAGCTTCGGGTAAGTGGCATACTTTTCGCGAGCGGCTTCCATCACGTCAATGTGCTCGTTTTGGTAAGTGACCGTGATTTCGGGATGATCCTGAACCCACTTTGGGAAGAAGATCGTGCCGTTTAACTTGCCTTCGTTAGGCACGAAGTCCAGAGCAACGTCGGTTCCGGTCGGTTCCGTCCAAGCGACCTTGTAGATGCCGGGAACTAGCATGACGATGTTGGCTTCCTGATCGGTGACCCACCGACCGGCGACCATGCCGCCGTGAATTCGATAATCAACGGTGTGGTCATTCTTAGCGTACCATTCGTATTCCCAGCCGTTGTCGTAAGTGTAAATAAAGTGGGTACCTAAAAAGTCATCTAAAGTTTTAAATTCTTTGGTCATCTTAATCGAGCTCCTTCTATTCTGCGATTGAACATGTAATTAATTACATGTTTTAATTTACTTGATTAGTGTAGTCGGTATTGAAATAATTGTCAACAACTTTTGCTTGAACTTTGCCGATGAAACTGGTTGAATGAAGGTAGCTAAACGGACGAGAATAAGGGGGATCAGCACCATCGGACAGCGAAATCGACTGCAATATATCATTTTAGGCTTGTTAAATCAGCGGCCACAGACCGGCTATGATTTGGCGAAGGCCTTTGAAAACGAGATTGGTGAGTTCTGGCAAGCCCAGCATAGCCAGATTTACCCGATGCTCAAGCGGCTGGAAGCGGCCGGCGAGATTACCCACGAGAATACGGTTGCCGGGGAGAAGCTTGCCAAGAAACAGTACACGCTGACGCCGGCCGGCCGGGAGAAATTGGTGGCGTGGGTCAGTGAACCCTCACCAGAATTGACGCCGAATAAGGACGAATTCATCTTGAAGCTGTACTTTATCAAGACCGCCGATGACCCGCGGATTCAGCCCATGTTGCGTGAACAATACCAGCTTCATCAGGCACAACTCCACCACCTGCAGCAGCGCTACGAGACGGTTTTCAACAATCAAGCCACGATTGATCAAGCTTACGGGCACTACCTGATTTTGGACCACGCGATTGAGCGGGAAGCCCACTACGTTGAGTGGTTAGCGCAGTATTTGGAAAAATAAAGCGGCACGACAAAAGCCCCGCCACAGCACGAAATCTTTGTGTGTGACGGGGCTTTTCATCTGTATTCTATTAACACGCTGCTTCCCGTAACGACGGTGTTCTGTCCACTAAAATTAGCGAAACCAGGAGCCTACGCCTGCCAAGGGTTCCGCCTGTTATGGGGGACACCTTCAGCCTGGGAAACGGGCTTCCGGTTCGCTTGGAAGTCTTGTAAAACCCACAAGTCTTCCAAGTCGCCCCACGCTGTAAGCTGAGAAAGAACCTCAGCTAACACCGTCGACACAGCCGGCTCCACCCCTGGCGATCTCCGGCAAGGTGGTGCTTACCAGCAACAGTAAGGTTTATCGGCAAATCAGTCGTTATGTCGAGTTAAGCCGTTGGTTGCTGGCCAGCACTCTCGTAGCCGTGAGTGAGCCAAATATGGGTTCAGCCGTGGGAGTTCCCTTAGTGGCACGGTTCACCGCCGCTTAGGGAACTGGCGTCTTTGAGACGTGATCTTTCGGCTCAAAGCGAGGCCGAGACCGCCTCTCAGGCTCGGTCCGGTCCGCCCACCGCGATCCAACCCATATTTGGCGAACGGTAAGGCGACCGCTTTCCGCTACGAAATTGCAAACAACTAATATTAATGCGATGACCATAGTCTTAGTCAATCTCTATCTTTCAACCTTAAGATGTATTTTTAGTTTACTTGAAGCGATAAACCTTGGTTTCGTATGGCCGTAGCGTGGTGCCCAGGTCATCGGTGTAGTTGCCGATTAGCTGTTCGTCCGCGTTGGCTTGCTGGTAGTCGCGGGTGACGGTCTGGTCGGTGAAGTTACTGATGACCAGCAGCGTCTGTCCCTGATAGTGCCGGCGGTAGGCGAAGACTTGGTCGTCATCGGGATCGAGCGCCTCGTAGGACCCGTGAACGATGAGATCGCTGTTGTGCCGCAATGCGATTAGCCGTTGATAATAGCTGAAGACCGAGTCTGGTTGGCCAATTTCGGCCGCCGCGTTAATCGTGGTGTAGTTGGGATTTAGGGCGAACCACGGCTTGGCCTGTGAGAAGCCGGCATTGGTTGAATTATCCCACTGCATTGGCGTCCGCGCATTGTCTCGTGAAATGTGGGACAGGTACTTCAGCATTTTTGGCCCGTCGACGATTTTCTCCTGTTCCACGAGTTGGTGGTAAGCGTTGATACTTTCCAAATCCTCGTACTGGTCGAGTTGGGTGTAGTGAACGTTGGTTTCGCCCAATTCTTCACCCTCGTAAATGTAGGGCGTTCCCTGCATCATGTGCAGGGTGGTGGCCAGCATCTTGGCAGACAATTCGCGGTACTGTGGCGAATCGTTGCCAAAACGGGAGACAACGCGGGGCTGGTCGTGGTTGTTCCAGTAGAGACTGTTCCACCCACGGCCATCCAAAGCCGTCTGCCATTGCGAGAGCGAGGCCTTGAGGTCCGTTAGTTTCACCGGCACATCGTTCCACTTGCCCAGGCGTTCGTCGGGGTTAGGCGTCAGCGAAACGTGCTGGAATTGGAAGACCATGTTGAGCTCGTGGGCGTCAAAACCGGTATAGTTCAGGGCGTCCTCCGGCGTCGAGCTTGGCATTTCACCCACGGTCATGATGTCGTAGTGGGAGAGAACTTGTTCATTCATTTCCTTGAGGTAATCGTTAAGCTTAGGTCCATCGGCAACCAGTGGTTCAACGTTGCCGTACAGGGCGCCTGGGGCCTTAGGACCGTCGGGGAGACCAGCTGGCTTCGAAATCAGGTTGATGACGTCCATGCGGAAACCGTCGACGCCCTTATCCAGCCAGAATTTCATGAGGCTGTAGACCTCTTGGCGAACCTGCGGATTTTCCCAATTGAGATCGGGTTGACCGGGGGCGAAGAGGTGCAGGTAGTATTGTTGCCGCTTGGGCTCAAAGGTCCACGCGGAGCCACTAAAGTAGGAGCCCCAGTTGTTAGGTTCGTGGCCGTCTACCGGGTCTCGCCAAATGTAGTAATCGGCGTAAGGATTGTCGCGGGATTGGCGACTCTGCTGGAACCAATCGTGTTGGTCCGAGGTGTGGTTAACGACCAGGTCCATCAGGAGTTTCAGCCCCTGTTGGTGAGCGCTAGCCAGCATGTGGTCGAATTCGGCCATGGTGCCGTAGACGGGTTGGATATTCCGATAATCACTGATATCGTAGCCGTTATCTTTATCGGGTGACTTGTAGATCGGGTTGAGCCAGATCACATCGGCGCCGAGTTGTTTAATATAAGGGAGCCGTTGCGTCAGACCGGCTAAGTCCCCGACACCATCGTTGTTGCTGTCCTGAAAACTTCGGGGATAGACCTGATAAACGACCGCATTTTTCCACCATTGTGTTGACATAAAGATAACCTCCCAGATTTTAGGGTACACGTGAGTTTCGGGTTACTTGAGCGGCGCCCGCGCAGGCGTTGATTGTTCAAGTAACCGCTTTCATTAACAAATACTAACACTTTACACAAACGTTCGCAATGTCTTTAAATAGGAACAGCAAACGTTTGTGTAAACTTAATAAATTCCGCCAGAGTTCGCTTTGTTATTTCAGACGGTTAACGGTAGAATGAAAGGGAAACCGTTAAGCGGTGAAAGGAGGGTATCCGGATGGCGGCAACGATTAAAGATATTGCGAAATTGGCCGGTGTGTCGCCCGGCACGGTCTCGCGGGTCCTTGCGCATAAGACGGCATTCTTCAGCGAAGAGACCGGGGCGAAGGTGCGGGCGGCCGCAGCACAATTGGGATATCGAAAGAATACGGCGGCGGCCGAGCTGGTGACGCGGCAGAGCAAGGTCATCGCGGCGATTGTCAATTCAACGAAGACGAATTTTGCCAGCCCGATTATTGAGGGCATTCAGGCGGAAGCCCACCGCCGCGATTTAAACGTGATCATCCTGTACGCCGGTGATGGGGACCCCGAGCAACAGCGGCGGGCCCTCACCACGGTGATTGAACGGCCGGTCCGTGCGATTCTGCTCTTGTCAGTGGACCTGGCGCCGGAGAATCTGCCCCTATTACAAGCGGCGAAGATTCCATTTTGCTTTCTCTCCATTTCCTTCGACGATGTCCGGGTGCCGTACGTCACTTCGGATGATTGGCAGGTAGGGTATCAAGCCACGCGGACGTTGCTAAAATGCGGGCATCGGCGGATTGGTCTGGCCGGAGTCGACCGTGACTTTCACACCGGCCGACAACGAGTGGCGGGTTACCGTCAAGCCCTGCAGGAGGCGGGGATGACACCACACGCCGACTGGATTCAGCTGGGCGACTACAGTTATGCCGCGGGGCAGGCGGCCATGCGGTCGTACGGCGCCCAGACCGACTTGACGGCCATCATCGGGGCCAGCGACATGGCGGCCGTGGGCGTGCTGAATCAGGCCAGAAGCTTGGGCCGCCGAGTGCCGGACGACCTTTCAATCTTAGCCATTGACGGCACGGCCATCTGTGAATTGGTTCAGCCGGCCCTGTCGAGTGTGTCCCAGAACTTCTATGAAATGGGTGTGGCGGGTGTTCAACAGTTAGTTAATGAAGGATCAACTACCCAAAAGATTACACCCATTAAGGTCGTCGAGCGTAGCAGTATTCGCCGGCTTAATCACTCTGAGAAATGATGGTTTTGGCGATTTTGATTTATTGGGGCTGGTCGCCTTACCGTTCGCCAAATTTGGCCTGGAACGCTGTGGGTAGGACGGAAAAAGCCAGAGCCCGGTCTTTTTCCTCGCTTTGAGCCGACGCCCCACGTCTCAAAGTCGCCATTTTCCCAAGCAGAACACTTGGGAAAATCCCACGGCTGAGGCCAAATTTGACTCACTCACGGCTACGTGGGGCCTACGATTGAATGAATCCGCTTTCTGGCAATGGTCGTGCAGATCAGTCTTGTGGTCTTCATCCGTCGTAACCGGATGTCGTCAAAGGCGGATGTAGCCGTGACAGTGCCGGGATCTTGGTGGCCGTAGGTGGTCAATAGCGTTTAATCTAAAGGCTTCAGGCTACAGCAGGCAGAACTGCTGGTAACATGATTAAATTAAGATGAAGGCGCTATCCTTAACCGTTGGGATAGCGCCTTTAAGCTAAAATCTAAAGAGTGAACGTAGATTTAACGCGCTGATGCCCGTAGCAACGGTGTTTTGGCCACTAAAATTAGTGAAACTAGGAGCCTGCGCCTGCCAGGGATTCCGCCCACCGCGATCCAACCCCAATTTGGCGAACGGTAAGGTGATCAATCTCCACTACGAAACTGTAAACAACTAAGATTAACGTCATGAATTGCACGATGACTATAGCTTTAGTTGAGCGTTATCTTTCAACCTGCAACTGGACTTTATGAGTGAGTTAGCATGGAAAACTAATAAAGTCCCCTAATGAGTGAATCCCATCAGTATCGGTTATGATTGGGGCAGTAACGAGGTTGGTTTGTCAATTTTGTCCAACAAATTTTGATTTGTGGACAAGGTGGTTAGAAAAGGTAAGTTGGAAGCCAAAAAGGGGGATTAACTGGGCGGACAGAAACCGGTATGCTATACATGTAAGCGGTTACAAGAAAGACGGTAAAATTTCATTGGGGGAGGGGTTCATCATGAGTAAAATGCAATTATGGAAACAGCGATTCTTCTACGGTGCAACTGACATGGCTGGTAACCTGATTTGGCAAATCGTCGGGCTCTACCTGTTGTTCTACTACACCACGGTTGTAGGCATTTCACCGGCGTTTGTGGGGACTTTGTTCTTCGTAGTTCGGATTATTGATGCTTTTGATGGCGTGGTCTATGGTTTCCTGATTGACCACACGCATTCTAAATACGGGAAGGCGCGGCCATACTTCTTATGGTTCGGGATTCCATTAGGGATTTTGACCATGTTACTGTTCTTCAATCCATCATTTGGGGGCAACAAAGCCTTTCAACTCGCTTGGATTTCCATTGTTTACACGCTATTCAGTTTAGTTTATTCTGGGGCCAACACGCCAATCACGGCGATCCTGCCTAGCTTGACCAAGGACCCGGACGAACGGACAAACTTAGCCAGTGCCCGGATGGTCATGACCAATATCGGGACGGCGGTCATCGGGGCGGTTTCACTGCCGATGGTTGCTAAGTTGGGTGGTAAGAATGCCGAAAAGGGCTGGATGATTTGGGGCTTCTTCATTGGTCTGGCGATTATCGCGTTGTTCCTGAGTTCATTTGCCAACCTGCGTGAAAAGGATGATATCGTTGACGACGTGGAAAATGCGCCGGAAATCAAGGGCCATTTATCTGTCAAGGAATCTCTGAAGGGGGCCGTTAAGAACAAGCCATGGGTCGCCCTGAGTGTTAGCTTTATCCTGCTACAAACTTTCTGGGTTATCCGGATGCAGACCGCCGTTTACTACCTGACTTACGTGTTCCGGCGGGCCGACTTGGTGGGGGCGTTCAACGGCTTGGTCATCGTCGCCGTTGCCGGGAACCTTTCCGTACCGTTGCTCAGCAAGTTCATGAAGCATCGGAACGTGATGATTCTGTCGTTAGTCACGTTTGGGATTGGTGAAGTCATCATGGCCGTCAAGAATATTCCAATGCTCTTTATCGGAAACATCGTGGCACTGGTTGCCATGGGGGCGGCCTTCTCCATTTCCTTCGTCATGATTGCCGATACCGTTGAATACTCACGGTCCGAACTGCATATTGATGAACCCGGTATTCTTTCTTCCGTCCCTATGGTTGGGGCGAAGTTAGGCATGGGCTTCGGGGGCTTAGTCTCCGGCTGGTTACTCTCCTGGGGTGGCTTCCAAGCCTCCGCTAAGATTCAGGGGGCCAAGGCGGTCACGGCCATCAGCACGAGCTTTGTCTGGTTACCGATTATCTTGGCCTTACTGATTGTTGGCATTCTCTACGTCTTCTATCAACTGGACGAAGACGAGATCACGTCGGCCAAGGTGGCTAAGGGGTCTGCCGAAAAAAAAGTCGAGAAAGCCGATAAATTAGACGATGAAGGTATCTAAATTTACCTGCGGGTTGTCGGCCTATCCCGTTCACGTCACGCTTTACCAACCGGCCGCCATCGCCGACTTTCCGTCGCAGCGGCGGCCGTTGGTGATTCTCTTGCCGGGAGGGGGCTACGCGTTTTATTCGGATCGGGAGGGTGAAATCATGGCCCTCCAGTACTTGGCCCAGGGGTTTGCGGTGGCCCAGGTCGCTTATCGGCTGCGCGACCAGCCACCGGTGTTACCCACGGCCCTGTATCAATTAGCCGGTGTGGTTCGCGAATTCCGCCAACACGCGCTGGCGTACGGAATTAGTGCCGAACACATTTTGCTGGTCGGGTTCTCCGCGGGCGGCCACGTTGCTGCCCTGTACGCCGACTTGTGGCCCAGCCTGGCCCACGACTTGAATTTACCGCCGATGTGTCTGGCAGTGAGTGCCCTGACGCTGGGGTATCCGGTCATCGGATTGCGGTTGGGTTGGCCAGCCACCCAGACGGAATGCCAAACCATTACCGGGAATTGGCGCGAGCATGAGGCGGATCGGCTGGTCACCCCGCAGAATCCACCGACCTTTATCTGGACCACCGCCGATGATGAACTGATTGCCGCGGAGAACACGCGGCGGTATGCCCAGGCTTTGCAGCAACAACGGGTTTCAACCGAAATGATAATTTACCCGCACGGCCCCCACGGACTGAGTCTAGCCCGAGCCGTGACGGCATTTCCAGTGAGCTTTGCTCCGGCAGATCCGGCCTTTGGGGAACGTTTTATCCGACCGGATGTGGCGGGCTGGTTCGACCGACAATTGCGTTGGCTAGATGACCTATGGGATCTTAAACGCTTTTGGCGGCAACAATGATTTCCACGAGAGGGGTAATGGATTATGTTGAATGATACGACAACGAAGCAGTCCTTGGGGTATGCGGACGAGCTTAAACGTTTAGCGAAGATGGATCCAACCGAAGTCGTCGACGGGGTCACAAAGTGGATTAAGGAACGCGACCCGGCTCACACCTACGAGCCGTTAGTTTGGGAAACGGTGGCCGAGATCGAAGAAGATCCCCAACTGCCAACGGACCTCTTTAGCCTCCGTCAGGGGACCGAAACGTCCGGGCAAAAGGACCTGACGACCGTTGACATGAAGATTGAGATGCAGCAGATTGTGGCGATGAATCGGCGGGTGCGGGTCATCCGGATTGCCCGGATGGACCATCTGACCGCGGACAAGGCCCTGATTTATTTCCACGGCGGCGCCTACTACGGCGGGACGCCCGAGGATGTCTTGCTGGCCCTGAAATACGTGGCGGAGCAAGCCAACTGCGTGGTCTACAACGTGGATTACGCGTTGGCCCCCGAGCAGCCTTATCCAGCGGGGATTCTGGATGGGTTGGCCGTGGTCGCCGCTATGACCAAGGACTACCACCACATTTCGGTTGGCGGGGACTCCGCCGGCGGCTCGATTGCGCTGGGCGTCAGTCAGCTCTGCCAGGCCATGGGCATTTGCACGATTGACTCGCATCTGCTGTTCTATCCGACCGTGATTCAGGGCTCGGACCTAGGCGGCTCCCTGTGGGACGATGATCAGATTGACATTGTTGACGAACAGCGCGATGCTTTACACAGAAGCTACCAGCTGTTCGAGCAACTGGATGAAATTATGAGTGGTTACTACGTGGCCGACCAACCGGTAGATTTGACGGCGCCGCTCCTGTCACCGCTGCTGGCCGATCCGCAAATCTTTAAGAAGACCACGCTGCTAGTGGGTGAGTACGATCCGTTCCGGCTGCAGGGTGAGGCGTTCATCGATCAAGTCGGCCGGGCCAACGGGGATGCGAACTACATCCGCTACGGCGGGATTAGCCACGCCTTCCTGAACTTTACCGGTAACGTGCCGGCGGTCCAAGATGCGTTACGTTCGGCGGCAAAATTAATCTAAGGTTTTAACTTAATTGGGGGAGATTATTGCGACTTTACGCGACTATCATTTGACGTTAAACGATGTTTCGGATCAACAACCAGAATATTTGGAAACGGTCTTTTCGCTGGGAAACGGGCACTTTGGCGTTCGCGCTAACGACCCCATCAGCGGTAATCCCATTACGGGAACCTTGATTAACGGGTTTTATGAAACCGCCCCCATTACGTATGGTGAAGCCGGCATCGGCTACGCCCAGCGGCATCAGACCATCTTGAATTTACCAGACTTGCGGCACGTCCACGTTTCCACGAGCAGTGGCCATCAGTTTACCCACAGCGAACGCACGGCGGTCGATTTGGACCTGGGTACCGGTACCCTAACGGAACGGTATCAGATTAAGACCGATCAAGGTGAAACGATTACGATGGATGTCGAATCCGTGATGGGGCAGAGCCAGACCAGCCTGTGGGGCATTGGCTACACCTTCACCGCGGGCAACTATGCCGGTGGCCTGCTGGTCAGCAAGTCGATTGCGGTGCCGGCCGAAGCCGAAGCCATTCCGTCGGCCGATCCGCGTAAGACCCGGATGGCGGGCCTGCCCATCTGTGAGACGGCCTTTATCGCCCAAGACCTACAGCGCTACCACGTGAAGACGCGGATTACCAAGCAGGCGGTGACCCTGTATCTGGGGATCCTGGTGGCCCACGGGCAGTTGTTGCAACAGCCGGTGGACCTGAGCGATGAGCAACCGCATACGTTGACCTATGAGGCCTACGTGGGCGAGGTGGGCCAGCAGAACACGATTGACCCGGCCGCGATGTTCATGGCCAGTTCGCTGTCGGCGTTGACGGTGGACAGCAGTGAGTTCTGGCAAGGCGTGTGGGACCGCAGTGAGGTCAGCGTGGGCGGTAATGATGAGCTGGACTTGGCGATTCACTACAATATTTTCCAGCTGAACCAGGCGGCCGGTCGCGATGGCCGAACGAACATTTCGGCCAAGGGACTCAGCGGTTCCGGCTACGAGGGCCACTACTTCTGGGATACGGAAATGTATATGTTGCCGTACTTCACCTATACCAATCAACAGATGGCCCGGCAGTTACTGCTCTACCGCTATCAAATCCTGCCGCAAGCCAGAGAACGGGCCCGGGCACTGGGGGTGGATCAGGGCGCGCTGTTTGCTTGGCGGACCATTAATGGTGAAGAGGCCTCGGCCTACTTCCCAGCTGGGACGGCCCAGTACCACATCGACGCCGATATCGCCTACGCCGTGGGGAAATATTTCGAGATTACCCGGGACCTGGACTTCATCATCCAATGTGGCTTTGAGATGGTCCTGGAGACGGCGCGCTTCTGGGAAAACTTCGGTTCCTGGCGGCAGGTTGGGAATGACTGCCGCTTTGAATTCCACACGGTAACTGGCCCCGACGAGTATACGGCCTTAGTCAACAACAATTACTACACCAACCGTTTGGCCAAGCACAACTTCGAATTGGTCGTTGAATTGGCTCATCAAATGATGAAGCGGTCGCCACAGTTACTGGCCAAGTTTGGCCTCAGTGAATCCGACCTCGACGTTTACCAGAACCTGGCTGATCACGTTTACCTGCCGTACAGTCGGGAACTCGGGATTAACGAGCAGGACGATAGTTTTCTGGATAAGCCGCGCTGGCCGGCGGAAAAATCAACCCCGGAAAACTTTCCATTACTGTTGCACTACCATCCGCTGACCATTTACCGCTATCAAGTGGCCAAGCAGGCTGATACCTTACTGGCCGACTATCTGTTCCCAGAGGATATGCCGCTGGATCAGCTGAAGCGGGAGTACAACTACTATGAAGGCGTGACGACCCACGACTCCTCGCTGTCCCGGTCAATCTTCAGCATCTTGGCGGCGCGGATGAACGACCCGGAAAAGGCCTACCGTTACTTCATGGATACGGCCCGGATGGATCTGGTTAATTTGCAAAAGAACACGGCGGATGGCCTGCATCTAGCGAACCTGGGCGGTAGCTGGTTAGCGCTGGTTGCTGGGTTCTCGGGCTTCTACGTTCAAGATGAAGTGGTCCATTTTGCCAACCATCTGCCGACCGAATTAACCCGGTTGACTTATCGGATGAAGATTGCTGAGAGCGTCTTGGAAATTGACCTCACCGCGGATAACCTGGATGTACGTGTTATCAGTGGGCCCATCCCAACCTACGGCGTCAGCGTGAATGGTAAATTGATTTCTTTAGTGAAGGTTAGCTAGCGGATTGGAAGCTGGCTAAAAATAGCGGCGTCACCACATCAATCGTTTCGGATTGGCGTGGTGGCGCCGCTTTAGTGTGAAAATTTCAAAGAATTCGCTTAAGATGCCGGCCGCTTAGGGCTATACTGAAAGCAAATCCAAACTGAGAGGAAGTTTTAATCGTGACCCTAACCATTAAACCCGCCGAACCACAAGATTTAGACCAGATTATGACCATTGAGAATGCCGGCTTTTCACCAGCGGAAGCGGCGACCCGCGCCAGCATGGCCGAGCGGATTCGGCAGATTGCCGATACCTTTTTGGTGGCCAAGCAGGGGGCAACCGTGGTGGGCTATATCGTGGGGCCGGCGTTTGATCAACGCTACCTAACCGATGGCTTGTTCGAAGCGGTCAGGCCAAACGCAGCGGGGGATGCCTACCAGACGGTTCTGAGTTTGGCCGTGAGCCCGGCACATCAAGGCGCGGGGATTGCCAGTCGACTCTTGACCGCGCTAGCTCAGGTGGCACGTGCCCAGCACCGTCAGGCCCTGACCCTCACCTGCCTACAACGTCTGGTGCCCTTCTACGAGCGCAACGGCTACGTCAACGAGGGTGTCTCCGACTCTACGCACGCCGGCGAGACCTGGTACAATCTGGTCTTGCCCTTAGCTGATGAGCTTCAGGCCCATGACGGCCACGAGAATGACGGCGACCCAGAGTAGTTTCCGCCAGTTCTTAGATTCGCCGAAGAAGAGCATGCCCGTGATGACGCCGCCCGCGGCACCGATCCCGGTCCAAACGGCATAGGCGGTCCCCATCGGCAAGGTTTGTAGGGCCAGGTCCAGGAAGCCAAAGCTCAGCCCGTAGCCCAGGATCATGGCGGCCCACAACGGCCAGGTTCTCCGGTGAATTGCCCAGTTCATGAAGGTGACGCCCAGCATTTCGCAGAGTCCTGCGATGATGAGAAAGATCCAAGCCATATTAGTTGCCCTCCTTAGTGGTGACGGTCTGTAGGCCGCCAATGCCGATGAGTAACAGGCCAATCAGGGCCACCTTGGCGAGACTAACGGGTTCGCCAAAGGCCAAGATGCCGACGATCGTGGTGCCCAGCGTTCCCAGCCCCACGAACACGGCGTACGCTGTCCCGGCTGGCAGGACTTCGCCGGCCTTGATTAAGAAATAAAAACTCAGATAAACGGCAAGGGCGGTGAGCCCCCATTCCCCAAGTGTGGCGGCGTGCTTGAAGCCCACGACCCAACCGACTTCGAAGAATGCGCCGTAAACCACGCGTAACCAGTGTTTAACCATCAAAATCTACCTCCTGTAGTCCCAAAAAAAGCCTGAGAAATGTTGTCGTGATGACAACATCTCCCAGGCTTTTTCCCTTCCGTGTCTACGGATAATCCCGTAGGTTCCCTCTCGGACCAGACCCGGCGGACCGGCGGAACCCTAGAGAACAAAATATGCGATTAATTCAATAGCGCTAGTCTAGCACGGATTGCTTGGTGAGGCAACTGTCGGGATTGAAAACGACAGGTAAAAGGTTTCACGCAACCCGTTTTTGGGACCGTAAGTGACCTTTTTCACTAAAAAACGGAATCGATTGCATTTCTGATATATCTTGATTTTGGCGACTTTTCTGAAAACTTTCGGGGCAAAAAAGTCCTTAAACTCGGTAATTGCGATGCTATACTGAAACCGATTTAAAAATGACTGGACTGGTCATTCATCGTTCAGTAATTAAGTGTCGCGGATCACGGCTCCGCGGCCACAGATGGAGGTCGCGACTATGCAACTCGGAAGTATTGAAGCGGGTGGAACCAAGTTTGTTTGTGCAATCGGTAACGAAGACTATCGCACGGATAACCGGGTTATCATTCCGACTACCACCCCGGAAGAAACGTTAAGTCAATGTATTGCGTACTTTAAACAGTATCCAGATTTAAAGGCAATTGGGATTTCATCCTTTGGCCCGATTGAATTACGACGCAACGCCCCAAAATACGGGTACGTTACGGATACGCCGAAGCCTCACTGGTCTAACACGGACTTTCTGGGGCGGTTGAAACAGGATTTAGACGTGCCCATGGCGTGGACCACGGATGTGAATGGATCGGCTTACGGCGAATACGTGGTTTCCACGTTGTTCAACGAAAAGATTCAGTCACTGGTCTACTTCACGATCGGTACGGGCGTTGGGGCCGGCGCCATCGTTGACGGTAAGTTTGTTGGGACGATGGGCCACCCCGAAATGGGGCACGTGCGGTTGAAACGCCATCCGGATGACCTGGACTTCAAGGGCATCTGCCCATTCCACGGCGATTGTCTGGAGGGCCTGGTCAGTGGGCCAACGTTTGAGGCTCGGCTGGGAAAACACGGCCATGAAGTGCCGTTGACTGACCACGTCTGGGACATCATGGCCTATTACGTGGCTCAGGCAGCCCTGCAAGAAACGCTAATGCTACGGCCCGACAAGATTGTCTTCGGCGGTGGCGTGGTCAGCGAGGCCTTCCTGGTGAAGGTGCGCGCCGAATTTACCAAACTATTAAATGGTTACGTGGACGTGGGTAACGTTGAAAACTACATCGTTATGCCGTCCGTCAAAGAGAATGGATCAGCCACGCTGGGCGACTTCGCCTTGGCGCTGAAAGAATACAACAAATAAGAGAGGGAGAAATTTAACTTATGAAAGCTTTAGTCCTAACGGGAACCAAGAAGATGGAGATCCAAGATTTACCTACGCCGGAGGTCAAGCCAAACGAAGTGTTAGTGAACACGGCCTACGCCGGAATTTGTGGGACTGACCGGGCCCTTTACGCTGGCCTCCCAGGTTCTGCCGATGCTGTGCCACCCATCGTTTTAGGGCATGAAAACTCCGGAATCGTTGCTGCCATTGGTAGCGAAGTCACCAACGTCAAGGTTGGCGATCGGGTAACCGTTGACCCGAACATCTACTGTGGCGAATGCGAATACTGCCGGACTGACCGCCCAGAACTCTGTGACAACCTGTCCGCCGTTGGGGTAACGCGTGACGGTGGTTTGGAACACGCCTTCACCGCACCGGCTTCCGTGGTTTATCCTTTGCCAGATAGCGTTTCTTTGAAGGCCGCTGCCACGACCGAACCCATCTCCTGCGCCGTCCACGGGGTTAAATTATTGGATTTGACGCCCTACCAAAAGGCTTTGGTCATCGGTGATGGCTTCATGGGGCAGATCTTCGTTCAATTATTGCAAGCTTACGGCGTTCACCAAGTGGATTTTGCCGGTTTAAACGATAAGAAGTTGGCCTTCAACAAGGAAAAGTTTGGCGTTACCAACACCTTCAACACCAAGCGTGAAAGCATTCCTGCCGACTACGATGTGGTCATCGAAGCCGTTGGGTTACCTCAAACCCAAGAACAAGCCGTTGAAGCGACTAAGAAGGGCGCTCAAGTCCTGATGTTTGGGGTCGGCAAGCCGGACCAAACTTTCTCCATGAACACGTATGAAGTTTACCAAAAGCAATTGAAGATTCAAGGAGCCTTCATCAACCCGTACGCCTTCGAAGACGCTATCGCTTTGTTAGCTAGCGGCCAATTGGATGTTGAATCACTCATCAGCCATGAAGTCAGCCTAGAACAAGTCGAAGATGTCTTGAACGGCAAGGTCGCAGGCGTCAGCAAGGCCGTTGTTAAAGTTAGTGACTAAGTAGAAGCTAAGTAAAGGTAAGGGATTATTGTGAAAGTTGAAGCAGAAACTGTTAACGAGGGGGCGCCGTCCGTGGAACTTGAAAGTGGCCGAACCATTTCGATGTCGAAGTCGATTGCCTACTTCGCCTTGTCGCTGGTGATTAACTCCGCCGGCAATGTGTTGACGCTGGTGACCAGCGCGAAGATTCACCCGTCCTTTCTGGGGGCGGCCTATTGGTCAGCGGCCGAAGCCAATTTGGGGACCGCATTTCACTGGAACCTCTTCTGGGCGTTCCTTATCATGGGATTCCTGACGGCGGTTCTAAACGCCATTCTAATCCATCATTGGGACTGGAAGCGGATTGCCGGGAACATGGTCTTCATGGTGCCGTTCTCCGCGTTGATTCAGGTCTTCGAGGACTTCTTTGATGGCAAATATCCGGCGCTCTTTGCTGGCTTGCCGGAAGCGCACAGTACGGGGATGGTGATTCTCTACGTGGCGCTGAACTTCTTAGGGGTGGCCTTTATTGCCACGGCGATTTCAATCTATCAGCGGGTCAACTTGGTCTTGCATCCGGCCGATGACTTGATGCAGATTCTCCGGTTCCGCTACTTTAAGGGGAACGCGGCCAAAGCCATGTGGGCTTCATACATTCCGCCAACCATTATGGCGATTATCGCCATCGTGATTACCCGGACGTTTACTAACTTTGGGTTGGGAACGATCTTTGCCTTCGTGGCCCAAGGTGGTATCACGGGAATCGCGGACAAAACGATCTTCCCTAAGTTAAAGCACCAAGCCGTCGATGTCGGTAAATAAGCTGGACAAGTCAAAAGGAGTAAATGAAATTATGGCAGTTCAAGATTTTATTACGGGAATTCAACACGTCGGGATTCCTTCTCGCGATTTAGATAAGACGATTGCGTTTTACAAGTCGATTGGCTTTGAACAAGCCGGGTTATTCCCTAACGGTGACAATCGCTGTGCCTTTATGCGGCTAGGAAACTTGACGATTGAAACCTGGGAGGGCGACCCAACTAATCCGGAAGCCGGGGCCATCAATCATATTTCGTTGAATACCACGGATATTGATCAGGCCTTCGCTGCGGCTAAGCAACAGGGATTAGATCTGGTTAACGATGAGATTCAATCCATTCCCACGTTCTGGGCTAAGGGGATTCGGTTCTTCAACATTTTAGGCCCCAACCACGAAACGATTGAATTTTGCCAAATCTTGGCTTAATTTAGGCTAGAGAGTAAAGAGAATTGCATGAGATGGAGACGCCGCGTTGGCAGAACGCGGCGTCTTTTTTTGGGGTGGCAACTGTGCTCGCGCTGGCCGTTGACTAACTGGGAGGTGATTAGAAGTGTGTGGTAAGCGCTTACACCAAGTGGCCAATGTTTGGAAGCTCCACCTAAGCTTTTCGTCAAATCGGCAGACTGAAAAGAATCACCGATTTACACCCGAAAAATACAATCGATTACATTTTGACTGTCACGCGGCTAATGACCGTTTTCTGAAAAAAGTCGTGGCGGAGAGGACCGTTAAGGGGGCGATTTCGATGGTATACTGAAAGCGCTTTAAAGGTGAACCAGCTAGTCATTCACAGCAATTATTAACCCTAGGTTATGACAACCCGTGATGGGATTTGGAGGCAGTAATCATGCAACTCGGAAGTATCGAAGCTGGGGGAACAAAATTCGTCTGTGCCATTGGTAATGAAGATTATCGGGTTCAAGACAAGGTGCGCATTCCAACCACGACCCCGGAAGAAACGTTAAGTAAAACCATCGCTTATTTCAAGAAGTTTCCGGATGTGAAAGCCATTGCGATTTCATCGTTTGGCCCCATCGAACTGCGGCATAATTCGCCGAAGTACGGTTACATTACGGATACGCCGAAAAAGGGCTGGGCGAACACGGATTTCGTGGGGCGGCTCAAACAAGACCTGGACGTGCCGATGTACTGGACGTCCGATGTCAATGGGTCGGCTTACGGCGAATACGTCATGTCGACGCTCTTCAATGAAAAGATCAACTCGTTGGTTTACTTTACGATTGGCACGGGCGTCGGCGCCGGGGCGATTATCGATGGCCATTTTCTCGGGAGCCGCGGTCACCCCGAAATGGGGCACGTGCGGTTGAAACGGCATCCGGATGATCTGAATTTTCCGGGCATCTGTCCGTTTCACGGCGATTGCTTGGAGGGCTTGGTCAGTGGCCCCACGTTTGAGGCGCGACTCGGAAAGCCCGGTAAAGACGTGCCTTTGACGGATCACGTCTGGGATATTATGGCGTACTACGTGGCCCAGGCGGCCCTGCAGGAAACGCTGATGTTGCGGCCAGATAAGATTGTCTTTGGTGGCGGCGTGGTGAGTGAGGCCTTCCTAGTCAAGGTTCGCGCCGAGTTTGATAAGCTGCTGAATCATTACGTGGCTGTCGGCAAGTTGGAAGATTACCTGGTGATGCCAACCGTGAAGAATAACGGGTCGGCTACCCTCGGGGACTTTGCCCTCGCGTTGAATGAATATAAAAAATAGAAAGGAAGAGCTCATTTATGAAAGCCTTAGTTTTAACGGGAACCAAACAGATGGAAATCAAGGATGTCAAGCGGCCAGAGGTTAAGCCCAATGAGGTCTTGGTCAACACGGCCTATGCCGGCATCTGTGGTACGGATCGGGCTCTGTATGCTGGTCTACCGGGATCCGCTAACGCCGTGCCACCGATTGTTCTGGGGCATGAGAACTCCGGGATTGTGGCGGCCGTTGGGCAAGATGTCACCAACGTTAAAGTCGGCGACCGGGTCACCGTCGATCCGAATATTTACTGTGGCCAATGCCAGTATTGCCGGACGGATCGGCCAGAACTCTGCGATCACTTGTCGGCCGTCGGGGTCACCCGTGACGGGGGTTTGGAAGAAGCCTTCACGGCCCCGGCTTCCGTTGTTTACCCGATTCCTGAAAGCGTTTCCTTAAAAGACGCGGCCACCGCGGAACCCATCTCTTGCGCAGTTCACGGCATGAGCCTGATCGACGTTAAGCCCTATCAAAAGGCGTTGGTCATTGGCGATGGGTTCATGGGTCAATTGTTCGTTCAATTACTTCAAGCCTATGGCGTTCACCAAGTGGATTTTGCCGGGATTATTGATGAGAAATTAGCCTTCAACAAGGAAAAATTCGGCGTGACAAATACGTACAACACCAAGCGGGACAGCATTCCAGCGGACTATGATGTGGTCATCGAAGCCGTTGGGTTGCCCGAAACCCAGGAACAAGCCGTGGAAGCCACGAAGAAGGGCGCGCAGGTCTTGATGTTTGGTGTGGGGAAGCCTAATCAGACCTTCTCCATGAACACCTACGAGGTCTACCAAAAACAATTGAAGATTCAAGGGGCCTTCATCAACCCGTACGCCTTCGAGGATGCCATTGCGCTGTTGGCTAGCGGCGAGTTGGACGTTGATTCCCTGATTAGCCATGAAGTCGGTTTGGAACAAGTTGAAGACGTGCTTAACGGCAAGGTTAAGGGCGTCAGCAAGGCGGTCGTCAAGGTTGGCAACTAGTAAAAAGTGAGGCAGAAAAACATGAGAGTTGAAGCAGTCGGTCATTTGAATGGTGACGATCAGCGGGCGGCGTTAACGGATGGTCGTACGCTGTCAATGTCCCAATCGCTCGGATTCTTTGCATTATCAATCGTCGTCAATTCGGTTGGAAACGTCTTGACTCTCGTGACGAGCGCTAAGATTCACCCGTCCTTTCTGGGGGCAGCGTACTGGTCGGCGGCCGAGGCCAACTTCGGTGCGGCCTTCCATTGGAATCTGTTTTGGGCGTTTCTGATTTTAGGATTTTTGACATCGGTCCTGAACGCCGTGCTGATTCACCATTGGGATTGGAAACGCGTTGCGGGAAACATGGCGTTTATGGTACCGTTCTCCGCGTTGATTCAAGTCTTTGCCGACTTTTTCAATGGAAAATACGCGATGTTTGCGGGACTCCCCGAGGCGCACGGTGCCGGGATGGTTACGCTCTACGTGGCGCTGAACTTTCTGGGCGTTGCGTTGATTGGCACGGCCATCTCCATTTATCAGCGGGTAAACCTGGTGCTCCATCCAGCCGATGATCTCATGCAGATTCTCCGCTTCCGTTACTTCAAGGGAGACGCGGCTAAGGCCATGTGGGCGTCGTATATTCCGCCGACCCTGGTGGCCATTGTCGCCTTGCTCATCACCCATTCGTTCGTGAACTTCGGCCTGGGCACAGTCTTCGCCTTTCTCGCCCAAGGTGGGATTACGGGTATCGCCGACCGGTTAGTCTTTCCTAAGCTACATCACCAACAAGTGGATGTCGGCAAGTAGCCGATAGAGGGATTCGGTTTCCGAGTATCCTGAAATCGGACCACGAGACCATTGAAATTTAGCAGATCTTAGCTTAAAAAATTCCTCGTCAGTGATGGCGAGGAATTTTTATTGGCCGCTTAATGAAATGCCCGATTTAGGGATGACGCGTGTCGACGGGGCGAGGAATGATGGTGGCGGCTAGTCGAAATTCTTGCGTGGGCAGTTGGTCGTCAGTCACACGGGCCAACAAGCGCTCCACGGAAATTTTTCCCAGCTCGGCAATGGGCTGTTTGGCGGTCACGATGGGTTGCGGGAGAAAGTCGAACCAGTCGTTATCGTCGAAGGCCCCCAACTGAAAATTCGTTAGATCTAGGTCGGGCAGTTTGCGCAGAACGCCCGTCATGATGGTATTGTCGGCCGCAAACAGCGCATCGCATTTCTGATTAACCAATAATTGCCGGGCCATCTGAGGGACGTTGCTACCATCGGTCCGGGCGGTGGCTTCGATTGCGGGGTCCGGGGTTAGGTGAGCGGCGGCTAATGCTTGATGATACCCGCGTAGCCGTTCCGTAGCGGTGGTTGAGACCGCGCTGTTGATGATACCAATGCGCTGGGCGCCGCGGCCAATCAGGCAATTGATGATGTCCTGTGTGCCCTGAACGTTGTCCACCAGTACCCGATCGTACTGTGAGACCACGGCGGCTGGCGGCATACGGTCAACGAAGACGGCTGGGGTGGCACCGAGCATCTTCGGGTAGTCCGTGGAGGCGCCAGCACTGGTGATAATTAAGCCGTCGACCTGCTTTTCAAGCATCAGGTTGATGGCCTTCGCTTCTTTTTGGAGGTGCTCATCCGTGTTGACGATGAGCACGTCATAGCCGGCTTGGCTGGCGGCGTCTTCGATGGCCCGGCTGAGTTGGGTGAAGAAGCCGTTGAGGATATCGGGGATGATCATGCCTAACGTGTGGCTCTTTTGGACGCGAATGCTCCGCGCCAGGCCGTTGGGCCGATATCCCAGATTACGCGCGATCTCTTGAATTTTTTGGCGCGTATCGGGCTTGACTTGCGGGCTGTCGTTGAGTGCCCGTGAAACGGTGGCTTCTGAGACTCCCGCCTGTTTGGCGACATCTTTAATGGTAATATGGTTGGACATTAGGATTCACTTCTTTATTATTAATAATTTAGTTATTAATTTTAATTTAGGCAATTCGATCTAGTAATTACTGTTCATAGAATGAGTTATGTTTATCGTAGCGGTTATAGCCGGCGGCCGTCAACTATTTATCCCAGCGATTGCAAAATATTTAAAAAAAGGGTTGCAATCACCTAGGGGTAGATGATAAAATTATTCTCTGTTGGGGTCAGTAACTATCCAACTTATTGGGCTATAGCCAAGTGGTAAGGCAACGGGTTTTGATCCCGTGATGCGCTGGTTCGAACCCAGCTAGCCCAATCGAATATTTTCTACGGTAACCGTCTTTGCGCCTGTTGGTGTAGGGGCGGTTTTTTTGATTCTTGATGGAAATGGATATGGTGTATCCGGTTTTATGATATTGGTTCTTTGGGTTCTATGATATTTGGTGTTGATGGAGAAATCCATCGACACCATTTTTATATAAAAAAGAGGCATACCACCTCTGTGCTACAATCAAGTCGACGAAAACCAATTGAAAGCGAGAAGAATGATATGGCCCAAGACCAGTCTACTAGATTTTTACTTCAAATTAAAGATGAAAATGTTACTGATTTCAGAGTTGACGATACATCTAAAGATGCTTTACGAATTTACGCCAATCTTTCTTACAATCTCGATGTCTGTCCGAATTGTGACGGCCATGATATCGTCAAAAATGGGTTTAAAACCGTAAGCATCCGAATCCCTAATATTAGTGAGCACGCGGCTTTACTGATTCTGCGGAAGCAACGTTTTCGTTGTAAATCCTGTGGACAAACTCAGATTGCCCAAACAACTCTAGTTGAAAAACAACATCAGATTTCAGTAAACACACTACACGCCATGATTGGCGCCCTATCAGAGGACCGGACAATGACTAGCATTGCCTCTCAATTCAACGTCTCGACTAATACCGTGTGCCGGCAACTAGAACGCCTTGGAGAACAGACTAGGCCGGCCTACAACGGCCTGCCCACCAGCCTTTGTATCGACGAATTCCGATCCACTGGTAAGCAGATGAGCTTTATCGCCACCAACGCTAAAAATCACGATATTATAACCATCTTACCTGGCCGACGTAACCAGGATATGAAGGACTTTTTCCTTACCCACTATTCGCTAAAAAACAGAGAAAAGGTCACGCGCGTGGTGATGGACTTCAATGCACAATACCAGTCTGTCATTGAACTGATTTTTCCTAACGCCAAGATAGTCGCGGATAACTTTCACTTAGTCCAAATGGCTTTGCGATCGCTTAACCAGACGAGGGTTCAGCTGATAAAACAATTTAACAAGAAGAGCAGACAATACCGTGTTTTTAAGTATCATTGGCGCTTGTTTTTGAAAAGTTACGAAGATTTGGAGAAAGACAAAACACAATGGTTCCCACACCTAAAAGACCGTTTAACGCAGGAACAAGTCGTCTGGGAAGGATTAGACCTTAGCGAGGAATTTCAGAATACCTATTTCTCCGCCCATGGATTAGTCGAATCCATTCGAAATCGTAATTATAAAGCGTTTATAGAGACTTTAGGACTCGTCGAGAACGTCAGTCCTCAACTCGAAGAAACGATTAAAACGTTCATTCGAAAGAAAACATTCATCCAAAATATGATGAGTTGCGCCTTGTCCAATGGTCCAATAGAGGGTATCAATCGCAGAATCAAGCAAATTAAGCGGACGGGCTATGGCTATAAAAACTGGACCCATTTTATCTACCGAATTCAGGTTGAATTCAAGATTAGAGTGAAGAAAAGGAACCCAATTCGAAAATGAATTTGAGTTCCCAATATCTCCTCATCAACACCGGTTGACAAAGAGCCGCTCTTTGTCAACAGTGTTGATGGGAAGGTATTTGAGAACTCGCCATTCAGTAAATAAAGTGATTTTTATGTCTAATTGTAAGGGTTCGGTTCGCTTCAATGTAGTGGTAGTATGCTTTTTTATACAAAAATAGTGTCAATGGATTTCTCCATCGACACCAAATATTATAGAACCAAGGATGAAAGATATGAACTATCAAAATTGAAATTTGTATCTAGCCGTGGGTTCATGTCATAATCTAAAGGTTGAAAGTTAAAAAGTACAGTAAAAGCCCGGTACGCCGGTCTTTTACTGTACAAAATAGACATGGATTGCTCCACGAGTATAATTGAGTCGTCTAAAACCAATATACAAGGAGAATTCATGTCCATATCTAATATACATCATTCAAGTACTGATTTTCACTATTCTTTTAAGCATTTTTCCAAATTAGTCCACTTACCAGCCATTTTACGCCGTTCTAATGTTCTGAAAACCAAGGGTGTTTCGGTATTGATTTTGCTGGAATGGCTTTTAGATACAGTTTTTCAGCGGTACTCTATCTTTCGGGCATTACCTGCTAAATTTTCTAAACGGACTGTTCGCAATTGTTTGAACGATCCTCGAACTAATTGGCAACGGTTAGTCGTTATCCTTGCCGTTCATCTTATCCAATACGTACAACACTTTACCGATGCTAGAAGGCGACAAGCTCTGATTATTGATGACTCCTTATTTAAACGCGAGTTTTCGAAGAAAACCGAACTACTATCTCGGGTCTTCGACCACGATAAGCAAGTCTATTTCAAAGGCTTTCGAGCTTTAACTCTAGGGTGGAGTGATGGTAATACCTTTTTGCCAGTTCACTTTGCACTAATTGTCTTCTCACAAACCACAAAATCAGCTAGGACTCTTCAAATCTTTCGATAATCGCTCCTTGGCAGCTCAACGTCGTGCCCAAGCCCAACGAAAAATGAATGATGTTGCTCTGGAGTTAGTGGACTCAGCACTAGACGCTGGGATTAAGGCCCACTATGTCTTGTTTGATAGCTGGTACACCTCTCCTCATATGTTCGCTGAATTACTGAAGCGTGGTCGGTATGGTATTGGTGTGTTGAAAAAATCTAAAAAGGTTTACTTTCGCTATCGTGGTCGCCAGATGGATGTCAAAACCTTGTATGACGTACTTCGCCGCAGTAAGTGGCCGACCAAAGGCCGCTACTTGCATAGTCCCATCGTTACGTTTGACGTTTCAGGTCAGATGATGCCCGTCAAATTGGTCTTTGTCACGAAAAGGGATCTGCCAACGACTATCTAGTTCTAGGCACCACCAAAATTGGCCTTCATCCGCAAGAGATTATTCAAATGTATGCGCGGCGCTGGCAGATTGAAGGTTACTTTAAAGTGGCTAAGCAGTACCTACAATTCGATCGAACACAAATTCAAAGCTATGATAGCCTTTGCGGTCACATGGCGGGCGTTATAGTAGGCTACGATATTTTATTGGCACAACGAGAAAACTCAGATGACCGAACGTATGGTGACCTATTCTATGATTATAGTCGGCCCTTACCAGATATAAAATTTGCTAATGCATTGAGTTGGTTGATGAAAACCTTAACTGGTATAGGTAAGAAGTTCGACATGAACGAAGAGATTATCAGCACCGTTTTCGATGAATTTATAAAAGCCTTGCCTAATAATCTGGTCAGATTATTAGGCAAGGCTCAATGACGCCAAATGACTATATTTATTAGCCTCAGTACAGCTTTATCAAGGGCTAAGGTCTATTTTCGTACTTTCAACCTTTAGTCATAATTCCAAATGACTGTGAGAGACTGCCACTGAGAATTTTTCTGAGGAATAATTTGTTCTTGGTTAGATTATGGTTTATGAACTACCTATTCATTGTAGAAGAATTTGAATGAATTAGAGACATTATTTCTTTTTCAGAGGCTAGGTTAAAATCGCCGTGCACGGTTAACTTATTTACACTATTTGCGATAGCAAAGTCCAATTGTTGTTGAGGCGCATAATGATGGATTAATCCATGCATTAGTCCGGCTGAAAATGCATCGCCAGCTGCTACGCCTTCAAGTACATGTATTTTATACTTGGAACTCTCAAAAAAAGTATTGTTTTCAAAAAGCAAAGCCATCCATTCGCTGGATTCTACTGAGTAAATGTTACGTAATACCGAGCCGAATATTTGAACGTTTGGATACTGTTTAGTTAGTTGAGTAATTGCTGTTTCAAATTGTTCTTTTTGACTAATTCCGTTTGTCATATCACCGTTGAAAGCCGGTATACCAAAAGAAGACTCGAAATCTTCATCATGTGCAAAACAAATTGAAACAAATGGCATTATTTTTCTTGAAAATGATTGTGCTTCCTGAGTTGACCACATTTTTCCACGATAGTTAGCATCATAAATTACGATTATTCCTTTTTTTTGACAATAAGCTACTGCTTCAAGGACAATGTGCTGAAGTTCTGTGGATATTGCTGGGGTAATACCTGAGACGTAAAAATAATCTGTATCTTTTAAAATTATGGACCAATCATAATCAGTGATCAGCGAGGTAGAAAAAGCACTATTTTTACGGTCGTATATAACATTGGTGTTTCGCACGCTTGCTCCACTTTCAAAGAAATAAATTCCGAGTCTGTTCCCTCCGCGAACGATTTGTGTGGTGTCAACACCTAGACCACGTAGTCGATATAACGCTGCGTTTCCCAATAGATTGTCTGGCAATTTTGTAACGTAAGATGTTTGATCACCTAATAAGCTCAATGAGACGGCTACATTTGATTCTGCGCCACCATATTGAACGTCAAAGTTAGTCGATTGGATGATACGGTTGGAGTTATTAGGCTGAAGGCGAAGCATGATTTCGCCAAAGGATGTAAGTTTCATAAAATCACTCCCAAATGTTTGCGCTTACATCAATTGTATATTAATATATCAATTTGTCAATGAAATATAAATGAGCCATTGACAAGAAACTGATATATTAATATACTTTAGTTGAATAAAAATGATGAGGGTGATTTTTTTGAAAAGATTAGAGATCTTGAGAGATATGCAGCAGGCAGGAATTATTGCAGTTGTTCGTAGTGAGACAACACAAGAAGCGTTAAAAACAGTGCATGCTATTGTGGCTGGTGGAGTGAAAGGAATTGAGTTAACGTTTACTGTTCCAGGAGCTGAAAGCGTTATCAGATCGTTAAGCAGTGAGTATAGAAGTACTGATACAGTGATTGGAGCGGGAACTGTACTGGATGCGCACACAGCGCGAATCGCAATTTTAGCTGGTGCAGAATTTATTGTAAGCCCTTCCTTTGATGCTGATGTGGCAAAAATTTCCAACTTATATCAGGTCCCGTATATTCCTGGAATTTTTACAAGTACAGAAGTTCAAACAGCATTGGAAGCTGGAGTTGATATTGTAAAACTCTTTCCGGGGAGTATTGCAGGACCTGATGCTATTCGTGAGATACATGGTCCCTTCCCATACGTCAGTATTATGCCGTCAGGCGGCATAAACAGTAAAAATCTCAACGAATGGAAGTCCGCAGGCGCATTACTCGTTGGTGTTGGTGGATCTTTAAGTGCACCTGCTAAAGAAGGTGACTTTGCAGAGGTTGAAAAGAACGCAAAAGAACTGGTGCAATGTTGGCAAAGTTAATTTATTTTTATAATGCTTGAGCTGCATACTACTCAATATTGTAAATATAAAAGTGCTGATAGACTCAATGCTTTTTGAAATTTATGATTAAAACGTGTAATTACTTTATGATCTAGTGGATATAAAATAATCGGGATATTTGGATAGTACCTCATCCTTTTCCGATAACATTAAGTCCAAGTGGTGTCCAACAAGCTTAACAGCTTGCTGGGCATCTCCAGTTTTTAATGCATGTACAATTGCTATGTGTTCTTCAACCAGTATGTCGAAGGAGAGATCCTTATCGCGCAGACGTAGGGCACGAAAACGGTTTAAGTCATAATTGAAGGTTAATAACCATTTCCATAGATTAGTCTTGTCAGCAAGCAAATAAATGGTTGCATGAAACTTTTCGTCAAGTTCGAAAAACCTTTTTGAGTTCATCTTTAGAATAGTTCTCTTTTGAGAATTAATTATTTGGATTAGTAAAAAGAGGTCGTCGGGATCTATATTGGCGCAGAGTTCAGCAATAATTGACTCTTCTAATACTTTACGTGCATATCGTGCATCAAGGGCTTTTTGCATGTCGATTTTGGTGATATAGGTTCCGCTCTGTGGGACGGAATGTAGAAGACCATTGCGAGTGAGTTGCATGAGTGCTTCTCTTACGGGAGTACGACTCATATCTAATTGCTTTTCAAAATCTTTATCGAAAACACGTTGACCTGGAAGTAGATCGAGTGAAATGATTTGCGTGAGAATAGTGGTATAAGCTTTTTCCTGTAAACTTTCCATAAATAAATGACCTTCCTTTGTACTTGACTAGTAATATATTAGCATTTTATAAAGCTAATAGGGTAGTAAATACGATGTGGATTAACATATTGCAAGAAAGATTGTATAATACAACCATAATTTTTGGAGGAGATTTCTAATATGTTGAAAATGGGATTTCGATGGTTTGGCGCGGAAGACGATCCAATTACTTTAAATGAGATACGTCAAATACCTGGAACGGATCAGGTAGTGGGAGCATTATATGATGTTCCTGTGGGTGAAGTGTGGCCAAAAGAAAAGATTGCTTCATTGGTGGATAAAGTTCACAAATCAGGGCTAAAAATGGAGGTAATTGAATCAGTTAATATTCATGATGATATTAAGATTGGGCTACCTTCACGTGATCAATACATCGAGAATTACAAGACAACAATAAAAAATCTATCAAGCTTTGGGATAAAAGTCATTTGTTATAATTTTATGCCGGTCTTTGATTGGCTCAGAACTGACTTACATGAACAGCTAGAAGACGGATCAAATGCCATGTCTTATGATCCATCAAAAATTGCAGAAGATCCTAATGAAATGATCTCACGAATTCAAAGTGATTCAAAAGGTTTTAAATTACCTGGATGGGAACCCGAAAGATTGAAAAGTATCAAATCACTGTTTGATGCATATAAAGGGATAGATACCGAAAAATTGACTGCGAACTTAAAGTATTTCCTAGATGCTATCATTCCTACGTGTGAGAAGTATGATGTTCGAATGGCAATGCACCCCGATGATCCGCCATTTCCACTCTTTGGACTACCTAGAATATATAAAAATAGAGAAGATATGGTTAAAATTGAACAATTATATGAGTCTCCTTATAATGCGTTTACTATTTGCACTGGTAGTCTGGGTGAAAATCCAAATAACAATTTGCCAGCTATTATCCGTGAATTTGTAAAAAAAGATCGTGCACCATTTATTCATGTGAGAAATATTAAATTTACCAATCCCGGAAAAACGCAATTTCATGAGTCAGCACACCTTTCGGCGGAAGGTTCAATTGATATGTATGGAATTATGGAAGCATTAATAGATACTGGGTTTGACGGGTATATCCGGCCAGATCATGGGCGAAATATTTGGGGAGAAAATGGTAGACCCGGATATGGGCTGTATGATCGTGCATTGGGTATTACGTATCTGCTTGGACTATGGGAAGCAATTTCAAAAGATCGTGAGGAATATGTCTAGATAATATATAAGTAATTCGAAAAGAATGAAACACGGGCCGAAATTGTCTTAAATGTTCCTACTAGAAATGTGCGTATCTACGAACATATTTCATTAAAACACTTTTTGATGGCTTAGAAGCTGTAGTCGGTTAAAACGGACGATTGTTAAGCCAACAAATTAATTTCTAGAATAGGAGCTGTTCCCATGAAAAAGATAATTATGGACTGTGACCCCGGTCACGATGACGCGCTGGCCATGATGCTGGCGTTGGCTAATCCCGAGATTGAGCTATTGGCGGTGACCACTTCCGCCGGGAACCAAACACCGGAGAAAACCTTAAACAATGCTATGCGCCTACTGACGCTTATGCACCATCAAGAAATTCCCGTGGCCGGTGGTAACCGGACGCCGCTCATGAAACCGTTGGAAACGGCGGGCAACGTTCACGGCAAGTCCGGACTGGACGGCGCCGACTTGCCCGACCCCGACTTCGCGGTTCAGAAACTGACGGCCATCGAGCTCATTGCGCAAACGCTCCGGGAGAGCACCGACCCCGTCACGCTGGTCGTTACCGGACCGATGACCAACATCGCCCTATTCTTACGGGTTTACCCCGAACTCAAGTCTAAGATTGACCGGATCGTCTTCATGGGTGGTGCCATGGGTCTGGGTAACTGGACGCCTTCCGTGGAATTCAACATTTACGTTGATCCCGAGGCCGCCAAGATTGTCCTCAATGCCGGCATTCCATTGACCATGGCCCCGTTGAATGTGACGCACAAAGCCCAGATTCTCAAGCCAGAAATCGCGGCGATTGGCGCCATCGACAATCCGGTGGCCCGCGCTTTCGAAGGACTCCTGAATTTCTTTGAGGTCTACCACGAGAATCCAAAATGGGGCTTCAAGGGCGCGCCACTCCACGACCCCTGCACCATCGCTTGGCTCCTCCATCCCGAAATGTTTGAGAGTGAGCTGATGAACGTGGATGTCGAGACGCAGGGAGAATTGGTTCGCGGCGAAACGGTTTGCGATTACTATGAATTGACCGGCAAACCGAAGAATACCGACGTCTTATTAGATATCGATCGCACGGCCTTCATTCAGTTGATTACGGATTCTTTAAAGACTTTTAAATAGCCAGCTAAACCCAGCCACAGCAACAACGCACGCCGTTGTCGCTGTGGCTTTTGGTCGCACTTAACCAAAACTCAAGCAATTTAGGCTACACTATTTGAACGCAGAAAGTTCAGAGAGGGGAATTGCATTGAGACAGACAACTTATCCCGTTTACGAGCAGTTACTGTTTGGCTGTGGCTTGGCCATGGTTGCGGGGGCGCTAGACGCTTACGCCTACTTGGAACACGGCGCCGTCTTCGTCGGATTACAGACCGGGAATCTCGTTTTACTCGGCGTCAGCCTGGGCCACTTTCAATTGGCTACCGTGGAGCGCTATCTCGCCGCGTTGGTGGCCTTTGTGGTCGGAGTTCTCATCGTTCGCGTTCTACAACATTTACTCGAGCGGTCGCGCGTGAGCTCACAGCTGGTGGTACTAGGCTACATGTTAGGTCTGCTACTGATCGTTTTCTTTCTAAATAACCACCTATCCAGTCCGATTGCGGTGGCCCTCTTGTCGTTGGTCGCCGCTGCCGAGCTACAGGAATTTCGGCAGACAAAGGGTGTCCCACTGATGATAACGGGCAACGTCCGGGAGCTTTTCAACGCGCTATCCACCCGTGACCGCGACGCACGGACCAAGGCTTGGGATGCCGGTGCCTTGCTATTGAGCTTTATCGCTGGCGCCATGATCGTCGCGGCCTTTACGTCCTTTATGGCCGCCTACACGCTGATCTTACCAATTGGCTTGGTGGTAGCATTATTGGTCTGGTTGTACCGGCAAAAGCGGCGTCGACGGTGGAAACATTAAAATTAGCGCAAGAAAAAATGCGGTCCCTTAGCGGATCGCATTTTTCAATAGCTTCAGTTATTTCGTTGCATCGAAAGTATAGGCGGAACTGTAGAACGGTACCCGGTAGGCCCGGTAAGCGTAAGCCTTGGATGACGCGTTCTTCATCGTCACGTTGAAGACCTGTTGACCACTCTTAGTGACTTCGATGATGTTACTCTGTTGACCACCTTTCTTGAAACCAAAGTCAATCAGAACGTTGCCGTTCGACTGCTTCTCGGCGTAGCCAATCACGCTGGTAAAGTTAGCCGCGCCCAACGTCTTCCCGTAAGACCAAGTTGAGGTAATGGTCATCTTTTTGGCGTTGACGTGATATTCGACGGCTTGCGAATACTTGCCGGAGGTCTTCTTATTCCCATTAGTGACATCGATATTGTTGTCATACAGCAGGAAGTTTTCGCTATTGGCCGAGTTCTTACCGCCGTTGTTTAACAGGTAGAGCCCGTGTTGACCACCCGTGACAATCGTGCCCTTGGTTGGCGTCAGCACGTATTTTTGATAAGCCTTTGGCCAGCTTGACTTCTTCTTACCACTGTAGAGCCACTTGATGTGACTGGTCTTGTAATCCAGCTTCATGATGAGGTCTTGGTTCCGATTAGATAGCACAATGGAGTTATCATTCTTGTCGTAATCCACGGCGTTGTTATGCAGCCAGTCGATCTTGCCATCGGTACCCTTCTTGTACTTTTCCCACATGGATTTCGGCAGGATCTTCTTGAGATCGATAACCTTAACAATCTTCCCGGTCTTGTGGGAAACTTCGATTAACGTATCTTCCTTGTATTTCGATCCGTCCGAAACGGTCGCTAAGAAGTTGTGATTAGGCAACTCGACCAGGTCATGGTGAATGACGGTCGTTTCAACGCCGCCATCGGTACTGCTGGTCTTGTTGGCAAAGCCGTATTCCTTGTACACCCGACCGAGATAATCCGTTTCAATCAGGTCGTTGTAGACGTCGGAGCTCTGGTTCTTCTTGGACAGAATCATGATGTGGCCGTTGGACCACTGCTCGATGGTGTGTTGGGAATAGTTGGTATCGTACCACCGAACGGCACCATCCGCATCGATCGCGAAGGGCTGCTTGGTCGTCCGGTTGATGATGGTCAGTTTGTTCTTACCAATGCTCATCTTGGACTTATCCACGTTCTTGGTGGTGATGGTGGCATTCTTAATGTATTTTGGCAGGGCACTGGTCTGCATCTTCAGCGTCTTGGTCTGAGTCTTGCCGTTCTTAGTCGTGGCGGTAATCTTAACCGTGTTATTGTCATCGGCGTACAGCCCAACGACTGGGACCTGGTGGCTCTTGGTGTAGCCGCCCTTGACCGTATTGGTGATGGAGGTCTTGTCCGACTTGCCGACCACGGTATAGGTAATCTTCTCGGCGGTGCTGGACTTAAACGTCACCAGTGCGGAGAGCGGGGAGGTACCGTAAGGATTGACCTTGACGTAAGGACTATCCAACGTGTATTGATCACTTTCGGCCGCGGCCTTGTACTTAGCGGTCGCGGATTTTTGTGCATCCTGACGCGTGGTAATCAGCTTGGTGTCTAGGTTCTTCTTAATCTGGGCATCGGTCAGTGCAACCTTATTGTTCTTGATTTTGTAACTGGAACTGCTACTTTTGCTGGTTGAACAGCCGGCCAGACCGACTGTCAGCAAAGCCAGGGAGGCGATTGCTAGAACCGCCATCCGGGGGTGTTTAAATTGCAAATGAGACATCTCCTTCATCAATTATGAAAAAAAGGGGGGACTAACCCGCAAGTTAGCTCCCCCGTATGTAACATCCTTAATATAGCACCGTTATAAAACAATTAGGTTACCGGGGCATGAATCTTTTTTGAAAAAAATGTGATCATCTTGTGAAAACGTGGGCTTGGTTTAGACGCGGAGAAACTTTAAAATTAGCCATTTTCGGTAGCTTCGTCCGAGCTGGCCGCCTTGCCGTTCGTCAAATTTGGTCTGGAACGCGGTGGGCAGGACGGGGAAAGCCAAAGAGCTGTCTTTCCCCTCGCTTTGAGCCGTCAGACCACGTCTCAAAGTCGCCAGTTTCCAAGAAGATCGCTTGGAAACTCCCACGGCTGAGACCAAATTTGACTCACTCACGGCTAGATGAGAGATTACCAATTATTTTAGATAAATGTGGCCATTCCAACAATATTCGCGTAAGTTTCGCAATGTAACCAGAGTCTTTGGCAGACGCAGATGGTTCATCAACGGCTAAATTAATGGATTTTGAACCGAACCAGTTGGGGATTTGTCACGGTCTTTAATTTTCGACCGTCGCTCAAAACATAAGAAAATCACAGAAAATGTTTAATTTAGCGTAAGGACGCTGCCGTTCGGCGGATGCTATAACTAGATTATGTTGTTGGCAACATCGCATGATTTATTGAAAGCAGAGAGGTGAGACCGTGGCCGAACGGAAAAAACGGCGGTATTTGCACGAGGTGGATCTCATGCGGGTCATTTTTATCGGTGGGGTTTTGCTCAATCACACCACGACCGCATTTGAAACGCGCCTCGTCGATACCTCGCACAGTCAATTGATTTTAGAAGCAACGCATTTAGCCTTACATTTTACGCGGATGGGCTTCATGTTCATGACCGGTCTCGTACTGGTCTTGAACTACTACCACCGTGATCATCAGTGGTTGAAGTTTTGGCAGAAACGCTACTTGGGGTCCGGCATTCCTTACATTGCGTGGAACGCCATCATCATGGTAGTGGCGACCCTCATCGCCAGCGGGGGCATCGATTGGTCTCAGTACTGGCCGCATCTGGGCAACGCTTTGCTCTACGGAAACGAATACTACATGTACTACATCGTGGTGACGTTCCAGCTGTATCTGTTATTCCCGTTGATCGTCTATCTTTTTAAACGGTTGCCCGACAAGCACTTGGTCATCATGGGATTCAGTGCCGTTATTCAACTCTTTTTGTTGGTGGGAATCAAGTACTGGCTGCCGCACGTGGATACCAGTCACTGGTGGTATTTATTCAAGGATTACGGCGTCAATGTCTTGGTCTACCAATTCTATTTCCTGGCGGGTGGGGCCGTAGCCATTCACTACGACACCTGCGTCGCCTGGGTTGAGCGTCATCACCGGCTCATCGGCTGGTCGACTGCCATTTTGGCGGCGGGTACCGTGTTACTCTACTTCGGTGACCGGGACGTTCTGCAGTTGAGTCGTAGCGGCATCTTCTCCGTGCACCAACCCTACATCTTCGTCTACGACATTTGCATGCTGGCTTTCGTCTTCTGGCTAGGTCTCCAATATGCTCGCGTTCGTCAGCACGGCTTGCCTGACTGGCTTGATCGGCTGGTGCGAGCCTTCTCCACGGTGTCGTTTGGTGTTTATCTGACCCAAAGCCTGCCGTTGTTCGCATTGGGCGGCATCCTCAGTCTCCTGAAGTTACCGGCCTGGGCCGTTCTAGCGCTTTTACCCGTGGGTTACCTGTTCGTGTTTGGCGGGGCCCTCGCGATTTCTTGGTTCTGTTACCGCGTGCCACCGTTTGGCGTCCTGATTGGGCGTCCCCAGTGGCACCTCTGGAAAGGAGTTTCAACTCATGTCAAAAATAACCTTAAAACTCACGCAACAACTGAAACAAGCGTCTCGTCAGAACGTCATTAAGGATGAGGACCGCGACCGGTGGTTTACCGGCAGCGAACTGGCCGCCGATGTGGACCAGCTGGAGGATCAATTGCGCGGCCTGCGCGTTGGTCACGGCGATCTGGTTTATGTTTGCCTACCAAATTCGGCGTTGTATCCCGTCCTGACGCAGGCCATCTGGAATATTGGAGCCATCATGCATCCGGTTGCGCCCAAGACGCCCGCCGCGGAAATGCAGGCGGAACTGGCGGAGCACGCCTATGCGGCAATCATTGTCGGGCCGCAGTTGCTGCCTGCCGCGCAGGCCGACCGGGATACCACGGCGGCGGTACTCCAGTTAGCGACCGCGCCAACGGTAACGCTATTGCGCGATGTCGCCGTGACCGGGCACGCGGCCGCTACGCCGACCGAAGCGGACCTGGCATTGATCCTGAACACTTCGGGCACCACGGGGAAGCCGAAACGTGTCGGCTTAACGCACGAACTCCTCCGCAACGGTGCCCAGCACGACATCGACAGTCACCGGATGACCCCCGCCGACACCACGTTGATTGTCATGCCACTCTTTCACATCAACGCGCAGGTGATGTCGTTGCTTTCGACGCGCCTGTCCGGTGGTCGCGTGGTCATCACACCCAAGTTCAGTGCCAGTCGCTTCTGGCCCCAGGTTCAGGACAACGAGGTGACCTGGGTCTCGGTGGTGCCCACCATCATCAACATTCTCCTCTTAAATGCGCACGCCCGGGCCGCGTATGATCAACAGCGCAGTCGGTTGCGGTTCGTGCGCTGCTCCTCTTTCTCGTTGCCACTGGAAAAGCTTACCCAATTTCAAGACGACTACCACACCCGTATCATGGAAGGGTATGGCATGACCGAGACGGCGAGTCAATGCACCCTGAATCCCTACGATGCGCCCAAGGTCGGGTCGGTCGGTAAGCCCGTCGGAACGGACGTGGCGATCGTGGTCGACGGGCAGTTCATTCCTAACGGTCACGAGGAGGGCGAGATTGCCGTTAAGGGCGATCACGTCATTCACGACTACCTGGATCCGCACCCCGATTCCTTTCAGGATGGCTGGTTTCTGACCGGTGATCTGGGCTACTTCGACGCTGAGGGTTACCTCTTCGTGAGTGGCCGCAAGAAGGACATCATCAGTGTCGGTGGTGAAAAGGTGGCACCGGCTTACGTTGAAAATGAGTTGAGCGAGTTGCCCTTCGTCAAAGAGGTCACGGTCATTGGCACGCCCGATGATTTGTACGGCGAAGCGGTGACGGCCGTCATCATTTCGCAACCCGGCGATCAGCGCCAGCAACGCCAAGCGGTGCTCGACCAAGCGGCCCGGACATTGGCACCATTCGAACGGCCCAAGCGGATCCTCTTCGTCCAGGATTATCCGCGCAACGCCACCGGCAAGGTTGTCCGTCCCAAGTTACGACAACAGCTGGTGGCCCGAGGGATCGGTGAAGGCGCATGAGTCAAACCAAACGGCGTTTTCTCAAATGGCTTGTGGGACTTATCGTGATCCTGTGGGCCGGGGTAGCCTTTTACGGCTATCGTCAAACTGATGCCAGTAGCCAGTCCAGCGGCCTCACAACCGTGACGGTGGGCTACCAGAAGGGTGATCCGGTCGATATTGCCCGCCAGCGTGGCGAACTGGTCAAGGAAATGAAGGCCAAGGGTTATAAAGTTGTTTATAAGCAGTTCCAAGATGGGACATCGTTGCTCCAAGCCTTGAAGTCCGGCAGTATCGACTATGCCAGAACCGGCGACACGCCGCCCGTGACCGCGCAGGCGGCCGGCACGAAGCTGACTTACATTGGCGCGGGCTCTGCCAAGCCGAACGGGTCCGGCATCGTGGTTAAGAAGGGCAGCGGCATCTCTTCCATCAAGGATCTGAAGGGTAAGAAGGTCGCCTACACGAAAGGGACGAGTTCGCAGTATCTGTTGCTTCAGGCCTTGAAGAAAGCCGGAATGTCGGCTTCCGATGTGACCTGGGTTAGCATGGACCAATCCGCGGCTAGCGTCGCCTTTGCCAAGGGTAAGGTGGCCGCTTGGGCGACTTGGGATCCGTACACCGCCCAGGCGCAGGTTAACCAGAATGCTAAGCTGTTGACGAACGGTGTCGGCTTGAGTAATAATCGGGACTTCCTGATTTCGACGCAAAGTTATGCCAAGGCGCACACCAAGACATCGCAGTATTTGGTGAAATACCTCGGTGAAGATATGCAGTGGGCCAATACGCATAAGTCGAAGTTGATTAAGATGATGAGTAAGTCGTTGAAATTATCCTCGGCCGTCGTCAAGAAGATGGTCATGCGCAGAAGTTACACGTTTGGCGCGATGACCAAGAGCATTACCAAGGAGCAACAAAAGATTGCGGATGTCTTTTATCAATCCGGTGTCTTGAAGACCGATGTGACGGTGGATAAGATCGTGACATATTTGAAAGAATGAGTTTAGAGAGCCTGGGACAAAAACTCCCAGGCTTATTTGCGTCAACCTTTACATAGCTGAAACGTGCGCCAAAAGGCAGCCGGTTCCGCTTAAAAGGGCTAACCAAACCATCCAAACCCGGGATTATTCGGTTAGTAGCCTTAATGCTCGCCGGTCCCACTCTCTTTTTGCGTTTAACGGCAGGAAATACGGTACAATTGAGGCAGATAACCCGGGAAATAAGATCCGTTGTCGCGCTGGTGTAAAAGCCGTGCGATGCCGTGTCTAAAGTCATGATACCGGCATTTTAGGCCGATATTTTCCCTGGAAATAATGGCGAAATTTTGAAAAAGACAGCTTAACGCTTGCTCGTTACGCCGCGTCATCCGGTATAACGAGAGTAGGAGGTGACAACCATGTCAAAACTAACGACCGGGGAACTGGCAAAGCAGGTGCACGTGTCCGTGCGCACGCTCCAATACTATGATCAGCGCGGCCTGCTACGGCCCACCGAGCTGAGCGCGGGTGGTCGTCGACTCTATTCGGATGCCGACCTGAAGCGGCTGAAATTGATTCTACTCCTCAAGGGGATGGGTCTGTCGTTGACGGCCATTCAGGAAATCTTGGCGAGCGACCAATCTAATCACGTCTTGGCGTTGCTCCTCGAGCAGCAGGAACAACAGCTACGTGCCGAACAGGCCGCCAATGCGGAGAAGTTGCGGACGGTGCGGCAGGTCCGCGATGGACTGAGCGACTTTGCAGTGATCCCGATCCAATCGATTGAAGACATGGAACGCATTATGACCAATAAACGAGGTTTACGTCGGATTCATCTAAATCTGTTGGGCTGGGGGCTCTTGATAGACGCTGTCGAACTGGCGGCGCTGATCTATGGGCTAGTCGTTGGCAACTGGTGGGTCTTCGGTGCGGCCATGGTGGTGGCCGTGATCTTTGCGACGGTTGCGGTCCGGCGCTATTTCACAGCCGTGGACTTCATCTGTCCGGCCTGTGGTAGTCAGTTTCGTCCCGACTTCAAGCAGGCATTTTGGTCGAGACATACGCCTAAGACCCGCAAGCTGACCTGTCCGGTATGCGGCGAGACCAACTACTGTGTGGAGGTCTTGCGGCACGAATCGGCTCAACACTAGGAGGGCTGGCTGGCGTTCATTAGTGATGGGGCCGTCTTACGCTGCCGAACCCCGTTACTTATTACTAATGTAAAAATTGGCGATTTGGTTGCACGTTTTAGCCAGAAAGACGATAATTTTCGTTTTAGCGAGGCAATGATGAAGGGGCGTCACTTCACGGACGAGCTGGTTCACCGGCTCATCGTCGTTTACCGGGGCTTTCGGTGTTGGCCAGCTGATCGGTTCACTTTGTAGCTTGTAAGCCTTCAAAGTCGTCCCACGCTAATCCCTCAGCTTATGCCAGCGACACAGCTGGGACCACCCCTGACGCTCTCCGATAGGGCGGTCGATTCTCGCAATGAAACTATAAACGACTACCGTTAACACTGGGAGTGGCCCGATGACCATAGCTTTAGTCGATTTCCATCTGTCAACCTTTTAGTCCACACAAAAACACACGCCCAAGTCAGCGGGGAAACCGACTTGGGCGTGTGTTTTTTAGAGGAGGAGTGGTGCTTGAAAAACATAGAGGGGTGAAGCGAATCTAAACTGTTTGCGGTTGGTCGTGGAGGATGGCGTCGAGGACGTCTTCGGCCACGGCCCCAACTTGCCGACCGTCTTGATGGTCGGTGGGGCCCGCTAGTTCAGTCTCATTCGTAGCGTGTTTCATGACCACGATGCGGTCGGCCATACGGGCTGCTTCGGTGACATCGTGGGTGACCAGAATGGTGGTGAGCTGTTGCTGGGCGCAGACCTTGAGGATGAGATCCTGCATTTTTCGTCGGGTCAGCGCATCTAGTGCGCCGAGGGGTTCATCGAGTAAGAGAACCTGGGGATGAGACATTAACGCGCGAGCCAGAGCCACCCGCTGCTTCTGACCACCGGACAGCTGGTTCGGGTAGTGATCGGCGTAATCGCCGAGTTCGACCAGATTGAGGAGTTGTCTGGCCGCCGTTTGGACTTGTTCGTCACCACTCTTAAACGACAGGTTTTCCAAGACGGTCATCCAGGGGAGCAGACGATCTTCTTGAAACATAACGCGAATCACGGTGTGGTTGCGGCTGTGTTGGTCAAATAAAACGTCGCCGCTAGTGGGGGATTCTAGCCCGGCGATGAGGCGCAGCAGGGTACTTTTGCCACCCCCACTCATGCCGACCAGCGCGAGGAATTCGCCACTGCGGATGGTGAGATTAACGTCTTGCAGTGCGGTGAGGGAGCCGTATTGTTTGGCGATTGAACGAATCGAGATTTCTGGTGCATCAGTCATTAACAGCGCTCCTTCCAGTCGTTTGCCAGTCTAAGAGTAAGCTCTCCAAGCCCTTAGCCACGAGATCGGACACCTTACCGAGGAGCGCGTAGATGACGATACACAAGATCACGGTCTGCATATCGACAAAGTCCTCGGCGTTGGTTGCCATGTAGCCAATCCCCGAGCTGGCGGAGATGGTCTCGGCCACAATCAACGTGGTCCACATGACCCCTAAGGCGTAGCGAATACCCACGAGAATCTGGGGCAATGCGGCCGGAAAAATAATTTTCCGAAAGAGCTGACTATTTGATAGATTGTAGGATCGGCCCATCTCGATCAGGTCGGGATCAACGGACCGAATCCCGTTGTAGGTATTGATGTAAACCGGGAAAAGCGTCCCGATGGCGACCAGTGAAATCTTCGCGGATTCACCAATTCCCAGCCAGAGGATGATGAGAGGAATCAGGGCCAGGTGGGGAATGTTGCGAAACATCTGGATGGATGAATCGAAGAGTAGCCGGCAGGTCTTGGACATGCCGTTGGTAAAGCCGAGGATGAACCCGAGACCGCCGCCAATCAGCAAGCCCATCGTCGCGCGATAGAGGCTAATGCTGAGATTTTTCGGCAGCTCGCCGGATTGGGTGAGGGTAATCCCGTCTTGGAAGACGGCCCAGGGTGAGGGGAGCACCGAACTGGGTAGCCAACCGGCGCTACTACTGAGCTGCCAGCCGGCGACTAGTAAGACGGGGATGACGAAGGGCAGGACTTGTTTAACGGGTGGCGACCACCGCCAGTTCCGGGGAGAAGCGGTGGGCGTGAGTGTCACAGATTTTTGCATGGCTTCAACCTCCTTGGGGGTAAAGGTAAGTGGCGATTGAGGCCAATTTTGGGGGGAGCCATCAATCGGCGTTGAGGGGTCGGACGTCTATGTAAGTCGCAAGTGACAGATGCCCATGACCATTCAACGAAGCTTAGTTTACAAGCAATTAGTCGAAGAAACTATCGGGTTACGATAAGTGTTTGGTAAGAAATTCTTAGAAAAGAGTGCGGAACCAGGCGGTTAGCCAGCGAGCATTAACGTCAATAGGCCGAAAAGCCCGGGCCTGGCTTTTGGGCCTATTGGGGTTAAGCGCAACTGGCTGCCTGGTTTCGCACATTTCGGCTAGGTGAAATGAGAAGGCAGAAAATCATTGACCAACAAAAAAGCACTGCTCAACAGTCCTGAGCAGTGCTTGCTTAATCACAGTCTTTAGTTAAATACCCGGGCAATTCCGGCAACGTTAGAGCGTTGACCATTCTTGATGGGTTGAACCATAATCCGTGGTGGCCAACTTTCGATGACTTTGCCCTTGCCTAAGTAAATTGCGACGTGCCAGATGGTATGGGTTCCAGGTTGGTAGTAGAAGACGAGGTCGCCACGTTTCTTGTGACCATAAGCCACGTGCTTAAACTTCTTGCTGGCCCAGAGATTCCGTGAGTTCCATTCGTTGCCAGGGTAAGCGTGATGGATGGCGCTGATCGGTTTAGGATTAATCCCACCGGCGTATAGTGCCTGCATCACCAAACCGGAGCAGTCCGTCCCATAACTTGGCTTGGATGAAGATCCCACTAAGTAAGGATTACCCTTGTACTTGTAGGCTTGCTTAATCATCGCTTCAATGTGAGCGGAGCGACCATTCCAGGCGTGAGCTCCCAGCGGTGCGACGTAGGCGTCAATGCTGGTCCAGCTGGATTTGGAGAAGCCTAACTTAACCCAGGTCTTCTCGTTCACATTCCCCGTGACCTTTAAGTGATGCTTTTTCTGGAAGTTACGAACGGCGTAGTAAGTTGCTGAGTTGTACTTGTTGTAGCCGTTGGCCGTGCCTAAGCGTCGCATAATTTTCCAAGTCTTGATACCTTCGTAGCCCCGTTTAACGGTGTAGCCGACCTTACCGTAGGGTTTAATCTGCTTGTAATTGACTTGGTAGTACTTCTTAGGATTCTGATAGCCGTTGGTTTTGGCCACGAAATTCTTATTAGCGGTAACGTATTTTCCAGTATTCGTCTTGAGAACTGGTGCGTGCCCCTTGGCGGTGACGACCTTGGAAATCTTAGCGTAGTGCCCCTTGTGGATCGTGGCGTAATGCTTCGTCTTAGCGGCGTCCTTATAGTAAGCCACCGTCTTCTTGACCCGGATGATGCCTGGGTTGGTCGTGTAGTAGGTGGATTTGGCTTGGGCAGTGGTGCTCATGCCGACTCCGATGAAGCTTGCCAACAGCGTTAGACTGATTAACCAATGTTTCTTCAAAATGTCTCCCCTTTTCCTAAATTATTTGCGAGATTGCTGATTAAATGAATCATCTCGCGGTGATTAATAACTTAATGCCCGGTAAGCATCGTGTTTACGATGCTGGTGTAGGTTGGCCAGCGTCATGCTGGTCTTCTTCTTGGTCCACGGATCGTTGTAGTACGCGCGGGTACTGCTATAGCCTGAGAGGGTAATGGCGTGATTGACGAAACCGTCGACACCAGCCACCCAGATGACCACCGGATGCCCCTTGTTGATTTGCTTCTTCATCTTCTTGAAGGAGGCGCCCGTCATGTCTTTAGCCGAACCCACGTGTTTTTTGACCGTCGACTTTAACCCCTTGGGATAGATCCACCAGCCAGATTTGGAATAGGGGCTACCGACGAATCCCTTATTAGGATTGGAACTCCGCGGCATCTCCTTGGCCAGAGAGAGCTTGGTCACCTTGGCGCCAGCGTATTTTAACATCATCGCTGTTGCCGTGATTTCACAGCCGGTTGGTAGTTGCGGGCGTTGCGCAATCAGTGGGACGTTGAGCCAACGGTAGGACTTAACCGTGCCGTTGCGGTGAATCCAGCCGGTCCGGGTGTGATTGTAAGTGAATTTTAGCCACGTGCCGTCCGCCATCTTTTCCTCACGCGTGATGTGGACCTTCTTGTTAGCAAATTTACGGCCGGTTGAAATGGCTTTCATATTTGTCGCGGAAGACTTGGCACCACCGGAGCGGTACACCTTGTAATTGTGTGACCGGTTGGCGTTGATCTTGGTGTAGTAGTTCACCTTTTTTAAGCTGGTTACTTGCCGATAGACCACTGGCTTGGGCTTCGGCTTAGCAGATGAGCTAGAACTGGCGCTGGAGTCCGAAGAGGATGTCGTACTTTCTGACGCGTCGGTTGTCGCGGTTGAACTGGTAGAGGTTGCGGTCGCTGACGAGGTCGCCGCATGACCATTAACGGGCTGACCGATTCCCAGCAGGAGACCACAACCGAGGGCAAAAAGCACCCCAGAGAATTTTTTCATAAAATTGCCACCTTAAACTATGTAATTAATCGATAATCCGCCAAAACAAGTGATGGATCATGAACTCATTATACACCGGAATAGTGCAGATCTAATATCAATTTTGGCAGAGGCTTAATGCGTGCGTCGCAGTTTCTGGAGCAGCCGTTCCGCATCAATCTTTCGCTGAGCCGCCCGGGCCACGATGAGTGCGCGGTGTTGGCGTACCAACGTCCGGATCCAAGTGGGTTTCGTTAAATACCGCAGTTTAACCTCGTGATCAAACGACTGAAGGAGTCGATTGTTCTCGATATTACTGAGGGTGCTAAAGCTCATTCCCAAGATGAGGGCGGCCTCCCGCAGCGTCAGCCCCAACGCCTTGCGTGCGGCCTTGATCTCTTCGGGCTGAAGGAGATTGAACTGCTCACGATAGGCGATCCAGTCCTGACGCATATTGTAGGTCGGATCGTCCTGGGGTGGTAGATAAGTCGTGGGATCGTTGAGATCAGCGGTTGGTAAGATCCAGTAGTGGTGCTGACTCGTCACTGGAATCTGAGCGACTAAGCTGGTCTCGGTAACCGCAATGACGCGATAGGTCGTCTGACCACCGGTTGGCGTGGACTGCGTGATCTGGGCAATGACTTCTGGCACGATTAAGTTCCCCTTCCAATCAAAAAATACCCGGCCCCACGAGCAACGTGTTGGGCCGGGTATTTCCGGTAATTTGCCGAGGAACTGATTATAGTTAATTGTATAACAGAACAGTTCATTGCGGTAATGTTTTATATAAGACGTTATACAAGCACTTCTACATGTCAGAGTACACGTCGAAAGGTTCAAGGGACGATGGTCGCACCCAGCGCCGTTTCGAAGTGATTCAACGCCCAGTCGTGGCCGGCGGGATTGAAGCTAGCGACCGCATCACGATGAATTACCAGTTGATAGCCCAGGTTGTAGGCGTCCACGGCCGTGTGCAGGACGCAGATATCCGTGCAGACGCCGGCTAAATGCAGGGTCGTAACGTGTCGTTCGCGGAGGCGTAGGTCCAAGTCGGTACCGGCAAAAGAACTGTAGCGGGTCTTGTCGAATTGCCAAACGTTGGCATCGGCCGCGTGGCGGTCGTACCAGTCCTTGACCGGCCCAAATAAGTCGCGACCCCAGGTGCCCCGGACGTTATGTGGGGGAAAGAGCTTGCTTTCGGGGTGGTAGGGATCGTGGGGCGTGTGGACGTCCGTGGGGAACAACACCCAATCGCCGGCCTGCTGGCAATTATCCGCTAGCGTGACGATGGTGGGAGCTAACGCCTGTCCAGGCTGTCCGCACGTCAACGCGCCGTTATCCGCCACAAAATCGTTGGTGTAATCGATGATCAGTAATGCTTCTTGGTTGGCCATAATGATCGCTCCTTACCTTGTTTGGGCTAGTATGCCGGGAGTGGTGGCGAATGTCAATCCACGTGTTGATTGAAAAATTAATAATCCAGGATAATTAATTAATAATTGTCGAGGCGGATGCCCGTCCGGATTGGCGGCAGTGGCGTCCGCTAATTTATAAAAAAGTTGTCGAGAAAAGATTGACAGGTCACCCGGTGTTTCGTATACTATTGATGAATTCATATTATATCACGTATAATATTGTGGGGAGGAAAGGATATGGCCATTCAGGTACCGACTGAACTCCTTGATGGTAGTGTGCTGGGGTTATTGACCCAGCAAGATTATTACGGGTACACCTTGACCCAGCAGGTTCGGCAACTTCTGCCAATCTCGGAATCAACCCTGTATCCCGTATTGCGGCGGCTGAAGAAAAACGGCTGGTTGGTCACTTATGACGAACCGTTTCAGGGCCGGAATCGCCGGTATTATCGGTTAACCGATAGCGGTCGCGACCGATTGCAGGAGATCCGAAGTGACTGGCAGGACTTTAGCCAGGCCGTGGCACAATTATTGGAGGGGAACACGCATGAATGATTACATTAGGGAAGTGGAGCGGCTGGTCGGCCAGCTGACCACCGGTGAACAACAGGACGTGGTGGAATACTACCGCGAATACTTAATGGATGCGGGAATCGAGACCTATCAGCAGGCGGTCGATGAACTGGGAACGCCCAAGTCTTTGGCGCGCAAGGTCTTAGCGGATTACTCCATCCGAATGAGTGAACAAGACCAACACGCCGCGGGCGGCTCGCGGACCGCGGCCCAGTCGGCGAAGGGCAACGTCAAAACCGTCTGGCTGATCATCTTGGCGCTATTGTCAACGCCCGTCACCATTCCAATTCTTATCATTGTGGTGGCCTTATTGTTTGCGCTGGTGGCCGTGTTGGGTAGCCTAATTGTGGCGGCATTTGCCATCTTCTTGAGCATCGTCGCGCTGGGCGTGGTGGCCGTGGTCGTCGGACTATGGGTCATTTGGCAGACGCCGTGGACTGGGTTATTTTATCTGGGAATGGGCTTGTTGGCCCTTGGCGGCAGTCTCCTGGCTTGGCTCGTGTTGAAATGGATTGGGAGTAAAGTGGTCTGGGCCCTGTCGTGGGCGGCGAAGGGGATTTATCGGCGCTTTATTCCACGTAGTCGGGCAGAACGGGGGCGGAAACTATGAAACGTAGCGTAAAGATCGGACTAACCTTGATGATTCTGGGCGCCATCTTATTGGGAATTGGCTGGATGAATCACGGGGACAAGTCCGTCGTTTGGGATAAGCAGACGCGAAGCTTTAGGACCATTCATCAGTTAAAACGGAGCTATCGACCGGCCGATTATCAACGAATCGTGGTGGCTTCCAAGGCGCCGGTGACGATTAAGGCCGGAAATACCAGCCGGGTGACGGTCAGTTACATCGATGGTTATCGGGGGTTACCACGAACGCGGGTATCCAAGGGGGCCCTCATCATTGAAGGCGGTCGGCCAGCCGATCGATTGGATATTTCCATCTTCGGAATTTCCGATCACGCTACCACGAATGGCGGCGTGCTGGTGACGGTACCGCGGGATAAACAGTTGACGAATTTAGAGGTTAAGCCGGGGAGTGGGCACATTTCGCTGCGCTCCCTGCACGCGCGTCAAATGACGTTGAAGAACAGTGACGACCTGAGCCTCATGGATTTGCGGGTCAAACGCGCGGTAACGATTCGCGCCACCGATGGGGATATCTGGGCCGATCAGATTCGGGCGCATAAGCTAGATATCAACACGGACGATGGCGATATCGGCATTTCGAACAGTCAGTTAGCCGCGACGGATAATCAATTCGTGACGGCCGACGGCGATATTCGCGTGTCCAACAGTCAACTGGGGGGTGGCCGCGCCAGCTCCGGTGATGGTGACGTTAATATAGAAGAGAATCACTTGGAGCGGACGTTTAAGGCCACTACCGATGATGGTGATATTCACGCCTACATCGGCAGGACGGCTGGTGCGCGGGTCAGTGCGCAAGACGCAGATACGGGCGATATCACGGTCCAAGGGGAGAACCGGAAGAGCGGCTACTGGTTGCGGCGGACGGCTAAGGCCCAGTACCAGCTCCGCACGAATGACGGCAGTATCCGGGTGGCAAACCGGCCGTAAATAGAGAAAATGAAGGGTGGTGTGTGGTGCACAACCCTTTTTGCTGGCTTCTGGCGGGAAACGTGGTAGAATGTAAGGACTGCGTTAACCGGAATAAACATCAAATACAAGTATTAGAGGAGATTTTATCGTGTCTGATTCATCATCTTATTGGCAAACTATTGCCCAACGTGCCCAGGCTGAAAACCGGCCCTTCTTCAGCTTAGCGCCAATGGAGGCCGTGACCAATGCGATCTTTCGCCGGGTCGTGGCGCGCGCGGCCGCTCCCGATGTCTTCTTCACCGAATTCACCAACGCCATCAGCGTGACGCATCCTAAGGCCAAATTTACCGTGCAGGGCCGACTTTACGTGGCGCCAGAGGAGGCGCACATGCCGGTGGCCCAGCTGTGGGGCAACGACGGCGAGGCTTTTGCGCGTGCGGCCGCTAACGTCAAGGAACGCGGGTATGAAGCCATTGATATTAACATGGGTTGCCCGGATTCTACGGTCATCAAGAATCACGGTGGGAGTGATCTCATTCGCAATTTCGATAGCGCCGCGGCGGTGATTGCCGGAGCGAAGACGGCGGGCTTACCGGTTAGTGTGAAGACGCGACTGGGCTATAGTCGCCTGGATGAGTGGCGCGACTGGCTGACCTTTTTGTTTCAACAGGATATTCCGTTACTGACGATTCACCTGCGGACCAAGAAGGAAATGAGCCGGGTGCCCGCCCATTATGAATTAATTGATGACATCGTGAAACTCCGCGATGAGGTAGCCCCGGAGACGTTGATCCAGTTAAATGGGGACATTGAAAATTACCAAGAGGGAGTCGCTCTAGCCCAAGCCCACCCTGGTGTGGACGGCATCATGATTGGGCGCGGGATTTTTACCAGCCCGTTTGCCTTTGAGCAGACGCCTCAACATCACGATATCAAGGAACTCCTGAGCCTGCTGAACTACCAGCTAGACCTCTACGACGACTTCGAAGCCCGTTTCGAGACGTCACGGTTTGCCTCGCTCAAGCGGTTCTTCAAGATTTACGTGCGTAGCGAACCCAACGCGGCCAGCCTGCGAAACGCCATGATGGAGACGCACAACACGAATGAGGTTCGGCAATTGTTGGCCGACTCCGATTTTACGAAGTAGGCGTTGTCCGAAATTTTATAGCAAATGAAAAGGCGCCAACTCAATCTCTGAGTTGGCGCCTTTAATCGTATCCCTCCAAGACCAGGACTATTCGGTGATCAGCCTTAATGCTTGCCAGCTGATCGTCGTTTGTCCCACTCTCGTTCTTTAAACCTTAATAGTTAGGCGTTACGGATAATTGACCGGTTGCGGCCGCTGCTTCGTCGTTGGCAGCCTTGACCAGCTTCCGTTGTGCAGCGGAAAGCTTGTCATTTTGTTGTTGGGTAGCAGTTGTCGTTTGTTCGTCAGAGGCTTGGGCGTTATTGGCACCTAAAGCGGCTGGAACGGCAATGGCAACGATGACCACAGCGATTAATGCAATCAATGACTTTGCGAGTTTGCTCTTAAACATCATGTATTTCTCCCTTATCTATGCCGAAATATTCGATACAACGTGTCTATCATACCGAAGTTAGTTTAGATAAACAACTATTAGTTTTGGCCCGTTAACTAGGCATTTTGCGCTGAATCCAATGATCAAAACAAAGGTATCGCTTCCAAAAGAAAAGTGATAAATTAGAGAAAAATAGAAAGTGCGGTGACTATTGTGCAATTGGCAGAAAAGATAATGGGAAACGTGTCGCGTTCGGTGAATCCCCATGGGTTGGAGCGGCGGCTGGCCCAGCAGATTGCGACGGTGCGGTCGCGCGGGCCGTATGCCGGAGCGAAGTGTGCCCTTATCCTAGGGGGCTCGGCCAGCTATGGTCTGGGCAGTCGGATTACCGCTGCCTTTGGCCAAGGTGCCACTACCATTTCGGTCGGTTACGCGCGGCCGCCACAGGACGATTTTCTCGGCGCGGCCGGCTGGTGGAATCAGGTGTATTTTAAGCGGGCGGCACAGCGGGCGGGGTTAATCGCCCAAAACTTCAATGCCAATGCCTTCTTAGCCAGCACGAAACGTCTGGTCATCGACTATGTTCGGCAGGAATTGAGCACGCCAATCGACTTACTGGTCTATTCAATTGCGGCCCCCAAGCGCGTCAATCCAACTAATCCAGATGAGGTGTGGCGCTCCGTGATCAAGCCGATTGGCCGTTCCGTGACGGATTTTTCACTGAATTTGGAACAAGAAAAATTGCTGGAACAAACGGTGGCCCCGGCCACACCGGCCGAGATTGCCGCCACGACCCACGTGATGGGGGGCGAGGACTGGGAACTGTGGGTCGAGACGCTGCGGGACGCGGGCGTGCTGGCGCCCAACTGCAAGACCATTCTGTTCTCCTACGAGGGGCCGCAAGCCACGGCAGCAATCTACCATGATGGCACGTTAGGACGGGCCAAACGTGCGGCGGAGGCCAGTGCCCACCGCCTCAATCACTTGTTGGCCCCCACGGGTGGCGAGGCGTTGGTCAGCGTGAACCGGTCCGCCGTCACGAAGGCTTCGGCGGTCATTCCCGGCTTCTCGCGCTACCTACTGGCGCTGTTGACGGCGGAACAACAACTGAAAAATCATGAAACGGTGATCGCCCATCAAGACCGCCTATTCCGCGAAATGGTTTATGGCCGGCAACGGGAGGTTGATGCGGCTGGTCGCCTGCGGCCGGATGCGCGTGAATTAGCACCGGCCACGCAACAGCTAGTGGCGCAATATTTACCGCGGATAACGTCAACGACCTTCACACCAACGATGCCTGGCTATCAAGCCTATCGCCGTGAGTTTCGGCAGCTCAGCGGTTTTGACGTTCCCGGGGTGGCCCCAGAATTTTCTATGACGGAGCTAGCCGGCTTGGATTATTAGAATCGAGTGTTAGTTAAGTCGCAGAACAGTGGACTCTAGTGGGGTAAAGGGGGCTATAAGTCGACTGTGATGCCTTTTGTGGACGTAGCTTATGTAAGCGGGGTCAATTAAAAGTTCCTGAGAGTCGCGTCTTTTTGCTAGGGAATCGTGGGAAAAAGGTCTATAATACTCAGCAGTCTATGGCAACCATCGAAGCCAGCGATGGGCTTGCTAAAGAATCTAAGCAGGACTTCAGTTCACCGTGTGACCACGCCACGGTGGCTTCGAGTCGTCTGCCATTAATTTAACGCTTAAAGTTTAAGGAGACCGCAGAACTTATGACACCCAGTATTCAAATTATTTTTGCGAGCATGTCTGGTCGCAATCAGGCCATTGCCGGCCATTTGCAAGCGCAGTTAGCCTCTAAAGCTCAAACCGTCATCACCGAGATCTCTCAGGCCGATGCTTTCGACCTGCCACAAAGTGATGCCGTCATCGTTGTGAGCTACACCTACCATGACGGTGATTTACCCGATGAAGCACAGGATTTCTTCGAGGATCTCAAGGAAGTCGATCTGGAACGCACTAAATTCGCCGTGCTGGGCTCTAGCTCTAAGCAGCACCTGCACTTTGGCCGGGCCGTGGACTATCTCACGATGCAGTTCAATTCCAGTAACGGCGACCAGGTCGCGGATTCCGTTAAAATCGACCAGGACCCCGACGAAGAAGATTGGTCGCGCGTGGATCAATTAGCCCAACGCGTCTTAGCCAGTGTGCTGTAATCGGAAAATTTAACGAGGTGAAACGAACATGTATTTACGTAAAGCAAAAGCAGAAGAAATCGACTTAGTCTGTGACATTATTGAAGACGGGAAAAAGCAATTGGCCGATGCCGGCATCGATCAGTGGCAGAATAACTATCCAAACCGCGCCGTCATCGAAGGCGACATCGAGGATGGGCGGGCCGTTATCTATAACAGTGACGACCACGAAACGTTGGGTGTCGCCGCGGTGATTGAATCCCCCGACCACGCCTACGACACCATGAAGGGCGAGTGGCTGAAGGAGACGACGAAATACGTGACGGTTCACCGGGTCGCCATCTTCTCCCACCATCAGGGAAACGGCTACGCCTCCCAACTGTTCCGGGATCTGTTCACCTACATCGATGAACACCACCCAGAAGCCCAGAGCATCCGCATTGATACGCACCGGGACAACCTTAAGATGCAACATCTGATTGAAAAATTTGGCTTTAAGAAGGTCGGCCAGATCGATGGGGTCTACCATCCTGCCGATGTTTGTTTCGTCTATGAAAAGTTGATTTAATCGGCTAGTCTGACCTTGAAAAATAAATTTAGGGAGAAGCCGTTACCGGCATAGCGCTGGCGGCGACTTCTTTTTTTATACATCGAGTTTGAATAAACGCCGTCGTTGCGGCATAATTGTGTATGGAATTTGTGGCCAACTTGGTAAAACAACAAAAAGAAGTTGCTTATTTACCGAGAACCAGGTAGCATATTCTCATATACTTTTAATCTAAAGACGGTCAGCTACCTGAATTTCCGGTATTTTGACGGTGGTAATGGGTCCTGATGAACCTCGTGGTAGGGCGCTGACCGTCTTTTAGCGTGAACTTAACTAACGAAATAATCCTTAAAGCAAGGATAGAAAGAAGGAATTAGATTGCAGAGAAGACTAAGCGCTCGCCAAATGCAGATGATTGCGTTAGGCGGTACGATCGGCGTTGGATTATTTATGGGGTCTGGTTCCACAATCAAGTGGACGGGGCCGTCCGTCCTTATCGCCTATATTATTTCTGGTATTTTTCTCTACTTAATTATGCGTGCACTGGGGGAAATGCTATACGTGCACCCCACAACCGGTTCGTTTTCCACCTTCGCTTCCGAATACATGCACCCGGTGTTTGGGTACCTCACGGCTTGGAGTAATATCTTCCAGTTCATTGTGGTGGGAATGAGTGAAATGATTGCCCTGGGCGGCTACTTTCGTTTTTGGTGGCCGAATCTGCCAGACTGGATTCCCGGGTTGGTCGCGATTACCTTCCTGTGTATTGCCAACTTAATTTCGGTAAAAATGTTTGGGGAGTTGGAGTTCTGGTTCGCTTTGATTAAAGTGGTCACCATTATCCTGATGATCATTGCCGGGCTGGGCGTCATTCTCTTTGGCTTTGGGAATCACGGCGTTGCGGTCGGCATCAGCAACCTCTGGACGCACGGCGGTTTCTTTACCGGCGGGGTTAAGGGCTTTATCTTCGCCCTTGCCATCGTCTTAGCCTCCTATCAGGGGATTGAGTTAATTGGGGTGACGGCCGGTGAAGCCGAGAACCCGCAGCACACGTTGGTTACGGCAATTCGGTCGACCGTTGCGCGGATTCTGATTTTCTACGTGGGTGCCATCTTCGTGATTGTCAGCATTTATCCGTGGAATCAGTTAAACCAGATCGGGTCTCCGTTCGTTCAAACCTTTGCTAAGATTGGGATTACCGCTGCCGCATCGATCATCAACTTCGTGGTGATTACGGCCGCGCTGTCCGGGTCTAATTCTGGTATTTACAGTGCTAGTCGGATGGCCTTCACGCTAGCGGAGAAGAAGCAGTTGCCGCGTAAGGTGACGCTGCTCAACCGTCATGGGGTGCCGGTTTACGCCGTTATCGCAATTTCTATTGGGATTGGGATTGGGGTCGTCTTAAATGTGGTCTTACCCATGTTCTTCAAGGATGCCAGCCAAATTTTCGTGATGGTGTACAGCTCGAGTGTCCTGCCCGGGATGGTGCCGTGGTTCGTGATTCTCATCAGTGAGATTGAATTCCGTAAGCAAAATCCGCATGAGATGGCAGAGCATCCGTTCAAGATGCCATTTGCGCCGTGGTCGAACTACATCACGTTGATTTTCCTGGCTGTGACGTTAATCTTCATGTTCTTGAACCCGGAAACGCGGGTGTCCATTCTGGTTGGGGTGGTCTTCCTGGCCGTGATGACGCTCATCTACTTCAAGAAGTATCAACCACGTGAAAACCAAGAAAAAACGCTGTAATTGAAAGTTAGCGATAAACAGTCGGTCACCTCGCTGCTAAGGGGAGGCCGGCTGTTTTTTGATAATCCTGTTTAGCCGCCTTACCGTTCGCCAAATAGGGGTTGGAACGGACCGAGCCTGAGAGGCGGTCTCGGCCTCGCTTTGAGCCGATAGCCCACGTCTCAAAGACGCCAGTTCCCTAACCGGCTAACCCCGCCGATAAGGGAACTCCCACGGCTGAACCCCTATTTGGCTCACTCACGTCTACGACAGTGCTGGCCAATAACCAGCGGCTTAACTCGACGTAACGGCTGATTTGCCGACAAACTTTGATGCTGCTGGTAAGTGCTATCCTGCCGGAGATCGTCAGGGGTGGAGCCCACAACAGGCGGAATCCCTGGCAGGCGCAGGCTTCTGGTTTCATTAGTTTAACGAGTAAACCGCTACCACAGGTATAGTAGCGGTTAGCCATTACAATTGCCAATCTGCTATAATGTTAAAGAGCATTTTTCGAAGGGTTCACGATTAAAAATGACAGTCGAATTTAAAAATTTTATCGCGGTGGCACTGGGCCACGCGGAAGGGTGGGACAGTAAATGAGTCGTCCGGGAAACTATGGTAAATCGAGTCGTCTCAAGCAGTTGCGGCAGATTAAACGCCGCAAACAACAGCACGCGAGCCGGACCATTGATTGGGACCAGGTGGAGGACTTCTTACTGGGCCGGTATCACTTGGTTCAGGGAAGTAAGCTACCGGCCGTGGTGGATGCGACCGTCCAGCGCTTCTTTAGTGAGTGGCTTCAAACGGCGTTGGCTCAGGGTGAAGACCAGGTTCAATGGGACGTGACCGCTCTCACCACGGCTACGCTACGGCGAATTGGCAACCAAGTGCCTTGGCAGTTTTACGGTCTGCTTGCCGGCCAAGCCGAGCGGTGGCAACGCTTCTTGCGGCGGGAGGGTCCAGCCGTCCCGTTAGCCACGCCCCGACAGATCATTCAGCCCCTGACGACCGCGGACTGGCAACGGATGATTGCCGATCAATTGGCCGTGAACTTATTAACGGTCAGCGCGGTTCCGGTCACCGCGAAACAGCGTACCCAGTTGGCCACGAGCTTCTTAGCGGCCGATCAACTCCAGTGGTCCGCGGTAGCGGCATTGTTTGCGCCGCTAGGGTTTCAGATTACACCGGGAACGGATGCCCAGACTACCCAGTGGCTTAACCGTTTAAAGGGCTTAACAGTGGGCGACTTCCATCAATAAATGGCTAGATACGAAAGGTCAGCGAAAAGCTGGCCTTTTTATTTACCAACAGGTATTATCTTCTAGTGAATCAAGCAAATGAGATTAAGCAGACACGATTTTGGCTAGACGGCTGGTGGACAAGGTGACCAGCATGGAACAATTTTGTCTGTAACGTTAAGCGGATGGCTTAGCCATTACTGGGGCCATTCGAGTTTGCTAAAACGGGTAATCGGGAGGTATGTATTAGCAACAATTGAGGAGTTGAGTATCATGACTCGAAAGTTAATGAAGACTGCCTTACTGAGTGGGGTAGCAATCTTGGCACTGGGATTGGGGATTGCCCCCGCTGCTGCGGCGACAAGCGATGCCTCTTCATCCAGTAGCAGTGCAAGTAGTGCGGGGCCAACCGCGCAAACCACGACGACCTCGGCTGATTTCGATATGAATCCAGATGCGGCCATCGCCTTGGATTCAGCACCCAACATCAGCTTTGGGACGAACATTACGCCTAACGGCAAGAGCGACATGTCGTATTCCGCAACGACCGCGGATAATCCAGTTGAAGTTGCCAATCCTGGCTTGGCTAGTGGGTGGAGCGTTCAAGTGAATAATTCGGCCTTTACGGATACGGCGGGCGATACCTTGAAGGGCGCAGTGCTCTCACTGGGTGAACCCGATGTGGCCGCTGCCAACGCTGATAACCCTTCAGCGGCACCAACCGCTGGTGCCATCAAGCTCGATGGTAGCGGCACTAACGCCGTTGCCTTCAATGCCGCTGCCAAGGGTGGTTTAGGTGTTTGGGATTCCGAATACGGTGTCGCGGAAATTGTCTTGGCCGTACCAGCTGGGCAATTACCGGGCACTTACACCTCAACCATGAACTGGCAGCTTAACGACACGCCACAATGAGGCCGATTTCGTTAGGCTGTTGATGACGGTGTGATTGCGTGAGGGGGCGTCAGTCATGAAACGAGGATGGAAAGTCTTACTGACTGTGAGTTTGGCGTTAGGGGCATTGCTGGGCGGTCTACCGGCGGTTCGGGCCGCCAAGACGCCGACCAACAATGTCGGGTATTCTGTGCGACCGATTCTGCCGGCTAACCAGCAAAGCAAGCAGATTTCGTATTTTGATTTACGGGCCAAGCCGGGTCAAGCGCAGGACCTGCAAGTTGTCGTTGCGAATACCAGCAATCGGTCGCAGAAGTTTCGCGTGAGCGTCAATCAGGCGGTCACGAATAACAACGGGGTCATTGATTACAGCCAACTCAAGCCTAAGCGGGATTCGTCGTTGAAGGTCGGGATTGCCGATATCTTCAAGCGGCATGCCGGTCGGACGATTACGGTTCCGGCCAATGCACAGAGACGAGTGACGGTCAGCTATAAGCTCCCGGCAAAGAAGTTTCGGGGCATTATTTTAGGTGGGATCTACGTGGCCCAGTTACAACCCAAGACCGTCAAGTCCAACAGTAAGATTATGATCAGAAACACGTTTGCGTATGCCATTGGCGTCTTGATCCAAGAAGGCAAGACCGTCAAGACCGATTTGAAACTAAATCGGATCGGTGCCACGCAAATCAACGCACGGAACTTGGTGGCGGCTAATCTGCAAAACTTCGAACCCGGAATCTTGCAGCATTTGACCGTCAACGCCCGTGTGACGCAGGCTGGCAATGACCAGACGGTGATTTCCCAGAAACAGACGCGAATGGGGATGGCACCGAATAGCAACTTTAACTTTGGCATTCCGTGGGGAAACCAGCAGTTGAAAGCCGGGACGTACACGCTGTATTTGACGGCGAAGTCCGGTGGCCAACAGTGGCGATTCGTTCGCGACTTTACGATTAACGCGCCGACCATTAAGCGCTTGGATCGTCACGCGTTAACCCCAACACGGCCAAACTATCTGTTGTATCTGGCATTGTTGCTCCTGATTGCGATTCTCTTTGCCGTGATTGGCTACCTCGTTTATCGCAACCGACACACACAAGACAACCCAAAGTAAGGAGGAATTTACGTTGTTCAAACGGTGGTTGAGCGCCGGCTTGATTCTGCTGGCAATGGCCCTGATGAGTGGTGGCATTGTTGCCCATGCCGATAATGAAGATTATGTCCATGCGTTGCAAACCGCACCGCAGGGAATTCTCTTGGATAAAGGGAGTGCTGTGATGACTTTGGGAACCGCCAGCATGAGCTCCGCCGCTATTGTGGACACCATGAATCCCGCCACACCGGACACGCAGGTTGCCTTGCTGACACATGGACCCAATCAGTTTGGATCGATTTGGTCGACGAATGATAACGACTTTAATTTGAAAAAGGACGAAACCGTCTCAATGTGGATGTACTTCGGTGATCAGGGGACCGGTGCCGGTGGCGGCATGGCCTTCGTGCTCCAAAACGACGATCGCGGGACCGCCGCCATGCCGACCTTCAAATTTCCGCTAGCGGAAACGTTAGGGGTCTGGGGTGTCGATAGTAACCCCCGCGAACAGAGTAGTATGGCCATTGCAAAGACGGCGATTCAAAACAGTTGGGCGTTGGAGTTCGACACGGAAACCAATGCCCAGAACAATGGCCACGCGCCAGGGAGTGCAAATTCCTTTGATCTGGGCTACCCGGGCAATCACATTGCCGCGGGGTATCCGGGGTTAGCCACGACCTACCATCAGTACGTGGATGAAGGATCGTGGTTTACCCTGACGCGGGATAAGTACTACTACGCCCTCAAACACTTTGGCTTGCTCGCCAACACGCAGGATCCGGGTTTCCTATCGAATGGGCAGTGGCATCACGTCAGCATTCACTGGAGTGCTTCGGCGCAGACCATGACCTATACGATTAACGACAAGAATCCGCAGACGGGTCAGCCACAGATAGGCGTCAGTCACACGGTGTTTCTTGATCCGCGGGTGGTCAATCCCGGGAACCGGTATCACGACAAGGTTCGGTGGGGCATCACCAGCGCCGTGGGTGGCAAGTGGAGTAATAACCTGGTCATCTTCGAGAATACGCCGGGTAACATCGATGCGGAAACCAGCGCCACGTTGACCGACCTGACGCTGAACCGGGAGATTAAAAATCACGGCGAGACGGTCGCTCGTGACCGCGTACGTCTGGATTATCATCTGGATTATCGTGATGGGCGGCAGTCCTGGTCGCAAGTGGTGGCTAACCTGAAGTTACCCAAGTTCATCGATTTTGAGGACGCGAAGATTACCTACAGTGGTGATCAGTCGTCGGAGACTTTGGACGTTAAAGACATTACGGACAATCAGCTACGCGCCAAGTTAGGTCAAGCGATGGATCACGCCAACCCCTCCGCGACCATCAGCCTGACCGGGCGAGTGGCGGCCGTGGCTAAGACGACCGAAGTGGCTCAAGAATCGAGTACCTTCTCGTCGACCGCCTTGATTAGAACGGCCGAGACGCCGGCGTTTACGATTACCCCCAGTGTCGACTTGAATCTGGCCGTTACCAGTGGGCAGGCGATCGATCTAAATCCGCAACAAGGCACCACGGTGAAGGGGAAGGTGACCGTCACCGGCGCGACGACCCAGCCAACGGTTAAGGTTAAGCCGACTTTGAATCGGCTGGACCTGCCGGCGGTTACGGTGCGCGACGACGGGTCATTTAACCTACCCCTAACGCCGGATATGCTTAACGCCGGGAAGAATACCCTGACGTTGCGCGCCACGACTGCGGATGGGAGTCAGTCTAATCTCGTCACGATCACGATTACCGTGGCGGGAGAATTGAAGTTTAGTTCGATTTCGTCAAATGAAAGTTTCGAACCCAGTGAATTGACTGGCCAAAACCAGTTGGTTCATCGGGAAGGTGATTGGCAATTAGTTGTTCAAGATACGCGGGGCATTGGGTCGCAGTGGACGCTATTGGCGCAGGCTGACCCCTTTGTGAATAGTGACGGAACCAAGTTGAGTGGTGGTCCCGTCTACGTCACACCGGACGGCATCACGCCGATTGGCACTACGCCCACGCCGGTATTAACCCACACGACCAACGCGATGAACTCGGACGGTAAATTCAACGTGGCGGCGCACTGGTCCCAGAAGACGGGCGTTTTGCTCGATGTGGATCAGGGCACGTTGCCTGGAAACTACGCTGGGAGCATCACGTGGACGCTGACGGATGCGCCGGAGTAGCCTGCACGACGCAATGAAGGTGGTCTCACGTCATCGATAAATAATCGTCAATCAATTTGGATGGTTAACCTGAATCATCCTACCAAGGAAGCAACTATTGGCGCAGCACCACCAACAACAATTCCAAGTTTCATCAAAGCCATGAAGTGACGTCTAGACGAGTTCTAGGCGCCATTTTGTTTGCTAAAGGTTAACGTGTTGATTATTGGCATGACGATGTTCTGGCGACTAAATTGGTGAAACTAGGAGCCTGCGCCTGCCAGAGACTCCGCCTGCTGTGGAGGCCACCTTCGGCCTGAGAAGCGGGCTTCCGGTTCGCTTGGAAACCTTGCCAAGCCCGCAAGTCTCCCAAGTCGCCCCACGCTGTAAGCTGAGAGAAAACCTCAGCTAACACCGTCGACACAGCTGGCTCCAACCTTGGCGATCTCCGGCAAGGTAGTGCTTACCAGCAACGCCAAAGTTTGTCGGCAAATCAGTGGTTACGTCGAGTTAAGCCGCTGGTTGCTGGCTAGTACCTTCGCAGCCGTGAGTGATCCAAATAGGGGTTCAGCCGTGGGCTTACGGCTCAAAGCGAGGTCGAGACCGCTTCTCAGGCCCGGTCCGGTCCGCCCACCGCGCTCCAACCCATATTTGGCGAACAGTAAGGCGACCGCTTTCCACTACGAAATTGCAACCGACTAGTGTTAACGCCAATAGTCGCATGATGATCATAATCCCAGTTGATTTCGGTCTTTCAGATGTTAGTTTTTTAAAAAATTGACGAAAAAGTGCAACAAATTCCGAAAAATTTACATTAGTAGTAAGTAGGGGATGTGCTCTGAAGGTCACGCAAAAAGGCCGTAACCGCGTGGGCAACACGCGGTCACAGCCTTAAATTAGCCTTGTCAGCACCCGTCTAACGACTTAGTGCAACAGTTCGGTAATCATTTGTTCGTAAATCGTGATGAATCGGTGGTACATGTCCAAATCGACGTACTCGTTTACCTGGTGCGCCGTGATGTTTCCCGGTCCAAAGACCACGACATCAATGTTTGGATTGGCCGCTAGGAAGGAGGAAGCGTCGGTGCCACCGGGAACCCCAATCAGAGGAAGCTTCTGGTCCAAGTTGGCTTCACCCACCCGTTTAGCCACCTTGACCAACTGCGTGTCTTCCATGGTGTGCATCGGTCGGAGGTCACTGAGGACGTCCAAAGACAGGTCGGCCCCGGCGGCGTTTAAGTCGGCGATGATTTCCTTAATGGCGACCAGCATGTCGGCGTTCGGTAGTTCGGGAATCGTCCGAATTTTGACGGACAGGTCGGCGCTGGCCGGAACCGTGTTAATCTGTTCACCACCGCGAACCATGGTGACGACGGGCGTCACGGGCCCCAGCACCGGATTCCGGTAGTTCTTGACGGAAGCGAAGTATTCCTCTTCCTTTTGGTAAAAGGCCATCAGTGGGGTGATGGCGTTCTTGCCAATCTCGGGCATTGAACTGTGCGCCGCCACCCCGTTGGAATGGACGGTGTAGGTCAACGACCCCTTGTGGGCGAGCTCGATGAAGTGTTGTTCGTCGGTCTGGTTAGCGTCGGCTAATTTCTGCGCGCCGGCTTGGTCGATCTGCAACATGTATTGAATCTGCTTTTGCATCAGTAAGGACTTCGCGGCCCCACTGGGTTCACCCACGATTAAGGTCTTCAAGTCCTGCGCGTAGCCGGCCTCGGCCAGTTGCTTGGCGCCATATTGACCGTATTCTTCGCCCACCGTGGCCATTAGCCGAACGGTTCCGTGTAGCGGTACCTGGTTGTCTTTCAAATGAATCAGGGCCCAGACGCCGGCCATCAAGCCGGACTTCATGTCGGAGGTTCCCCGCCCAATCATGAGATTATCCTTGATGGTCGCGGAGAGGGCATCGACCTTCCACTTGGCCGCATCGCCCAGGGCCACAATATCGGCGTGGCCATCGAAGCCGACGACGGGGCCGTTACCGTCACCAATCTCGGCAACGAGGCTGGCTCGACCGGGCGCGTATTCCACTAATTTACTTTCAATATCGTGCTTGGCGAGTAACGCGGCGATGTAGTCGGTTACTTGCTTCTCAGCACCATTAACGGTATTCATCTTGACGATATCGCTCAGTGCTTGAACAACTTCATCCATGTTCTTCCACCTCATTCTAGAAATAAACCACCTGTATGTAAATTGTCAGGTTGATAACTAACTTGATTACAGCACTTTTTGCGGGGGCGGTCAAGAAACTGGCGCGTTGAAGTGGCGGAATTGGACGGTCTTGGGTGAATCGGGCGGGGAGCTTTAAACTAACAAGTACGTTGCGACTGGTTTATAGGATTTGATATTGGAGACGTGCCCTTGCTGGTGAAATGTGGGTGTAGAAGTTAGGCTGAAATTGGCCGGATTAACGACTGAAGTTAGGCCGCCCAGTCGTGACGTCGGTCAGGCGACCAGTGTGAACAAGGTGACCGGTAATGGCCAATCAGGTGTTCAGATTAACTCGTCAATCACATCGCTAACTTTATAGGTGGCCACGTTACCCAGTGCCAAGAGAAAGTCGTTTAGTTCGCGCCGAGAATGAAAGGCCCCCTCGATTAAGTAGGGCATGTCGCCGGAAACGCGATAGTGGTGGCGAATGGCGTTGCGATAGTCTTTGATGAGCCGACGATAGGCCGTTCGCTGGTTGGCGTCTTTGACGGCGGCTTGAATAAAGATCTGGCGGTCATAGCCGAGCTTTTCGGTATCGACCTCAATCGTGTAACGCTTGATGACGCCGCTGTCTTCCAAGCGGTTGATCCGTGCCGTGACGGCCGGGGCCGTGAGGTGAACGCGCTGAGCGAGATGGTTCACCTTAATCCGGCAATTATGGGTGAGTTCTTTTAAGATCTGGCGGTCCGTTTGATCGAGCACAAGTAACACCTTACTTTATAAATATTTTGGGACGAAACACTTTAGTTTTAATCTTAACAGGTCTGTCAAAAAACGGTAAAGTAGAGGCTATTGTCGCTGGGGATTGGCGAGGCGTTTTTCTAGGTAATTTGGCTAAGATTAGTATAATTAAACATTACAGGGTACGTGAGAAAGCAAGAATTGATAGACATGGAGGTTGGCATGATACAGTTTAAAAATGTTAGTAAACAGTATGCGGATAATTTAGCGTTGGATCGGCTGAACTTGACGATTCCGAGTCGCGACTTCTTTGTCTTAGTCGGACCGAGCGGGAGTGGCAAGACCACCACCTTGAAGATGCTCAACCGGTTGATCGAACCAACCGATGGGGATATTTATTTTGATGATCAACGCATCATTGACTACGACTTGAAACAGTTACGGCTACAAATGGGGTACGTCCTACAAAATATTGCCCTGTTTCCCAATCTCAACATTCAAGAAAACATCGCCATTCAGGCGGAGTCCCTGGGCTGGGCGCGCAAGGATCGGGTCGCCCGGGCCCGGCAACTGTTGTCGCAGGTCGACCTCGATCCCGACCAGTACGCTACGCGGATGCCCAGCGAGCTGTCCGGAGGTGAGCAACAACGGGTTGGGATCATTCGCGCGCTGGCGATTAAGCCCAAGGTAGTCCTGATGGATGAGCCCTTTAGCGCCCTGGACCCGATTTCACGGAAACAACTCCAGGATCTCGTACTCCGGTTACATCGGGAGTTGAAGATGACGTTTGTCTTCGTCACCCACGACATGCACGAGGCGCTACGTCTGGGGCAACACATTGCCGTGATGCGCCTGGGCCACATTCAACAAGTGGGGACCGGAGATGAGATCATGCAGCATCCGGCCAACGATTTCGTGCGCGGCTTTTTCCAAAATGAACACGCGCCGCGACCAGAAGTTATTCAAGACCTATTAAACGAAGGCTATGGCCAGAGCACGACGGCTACCGCTACGTTGGCTGCTACGGCGCCGATGAGCGAGTTGGCTGCGGCCTTACAACGGGCGGATCAAGTGGTGGTCGGCACCGAGCATGGCGCGCGGTCGCTGAAGACACCGGATCTATTGGACTACTTAGCCACCAAGGAGGCGGACTAATTGCAAGCCATTGGGCACATTTTAAAGACGCAGGGCGATGACATTGTCCGCGCCATTGGCCAACACATTGGGTTATCGTTGATTTCATTGCTGATTGCGGCGGTCATTGCGATTCCCCTCGCCATTATTCTGATGAACCACCAACGCGGCGCCAAGGTCATGTTGCAGATTACCAGTGTCCTCCAGACGATTCCCAGCCTGGCCCTATTGGGAATTTTGATTCCCATCGTGGGGATTGGGACGGTGCCGTCGATTATCGCGCTGGTCATTTACGCGGTGATGCCGATCTTTCAAAATACGTATTCCGGGTTGACCACGATTGATCCCAACCTGGAAGAGGCGGCCACGGCCTTCGGTTTATCGCGGCGAATGAAATTATTCCGTATCGAGTTACCGTTGGCCATGCCGATGATTATCTCCGGAATCCGGATTGCCACGGTCATGATCATCGGAACCGCCACGCTGGCCGCCTTGATTGGGGCCGGTGGGTTAGGGACCTACATCCTGTTGGGAATCGAAACCAACAACAACGCGCTCTTGATTATTGGGGCGGTGCTCTCTGCCATTTTAGCGCTGGTCTTTGGGGCCGGTATCGACTGGTTAGGGAAGTTGTCCTTCAAGAAGGCCGGCATCGTGCTGGCCACGTTGGTCGTGCTAATCGGTGGCTTTGCGGGTTACCGCAAGCTGGCCAATCCACAGACTACGTTAACCGTGGCCGGTAAATTAGGGAGTGAACCCGAGATCCTCATCAACATGTATAAGGATTTAATTCAACACGATCACCCGAACATCAAGGTGACGACCAAGGCTAATTTTGGCGCCACGTCCTTCCTGTTCAAGGCGTTGCAGTCGGGTTCCGTTGACATTTACCCCGAGTTCACCGGGACGGTCTTAGAGTCGTTAGTCACCGGTGAGAAGTCGGCTAGTCATGATCCGGCTAAGACCTATCAGATTGCGAAGACGGCCCTAAAGACCCAGCATCAGATGGCTTACTTGAAGCCGATGAAGTATCAGAACGGCTATGACTTGGCCGTGACCCAGCAGTTCGCCAAGCGGTATCATCTCAAGACGGTTTCGGATTTGGTCGCCGTCGAAGATAAGGTCCACGCCGGGTTTGACCCCGATTTTCACCAGCAGAAGGATGGCTATCCCGGGCTGAGCAAGGCGTACGGTCTGAAATTCGCCAGCGTCAAGACCATGGAGCCGTCGATTCGCTACAAGGCCATCGCCAATGGCAAGGTCAACTTGGTCGATGGCTACACCACCGATCCGGAGGTGCAGGAGTACCACTTGGTCGTCTTGAAGGATGACAAGCGTTTCTTCCCACCGTACCAGGGGGCACCGTTGATGACGGAGAAATTGTTAACGGAACATCCCGAATTGCGGACGACGCTAAATAAGTTGGCCGGCAAGGTGACGACCACGGACATGCAAAAGATGAACTATCGCGTGTCGGTCAAGCACGAGAAGGCCGCCGTGGTGGCGCGGGAATACTTGAAGAGTCACGGTTTGTTAGATTAAAGGAGAAATGATGAGGATGCGTGCCATTATTGTCCGGAAGCTTTAGAATTGACGACCGTACCTAGGCCGCAAGCACAACCCGGTTGGTCGGTTATTCAGGTCAAGGGGCGTGGGATCGATCACTCGGAAGTGTTCACGTTCTCGATCTGATCGGACCCGCGACCGGTTAAGGAGTCGTTGGCTCACGTAACCGCTGGGGGCATCGTGAGCGCGACTGGACAGCTGGGTGGGCAATGGACGTTGGCAGACTTTGACCCAATCATGGCGATTCCTAACGACGCCTACCTCACGTCGTTTTATTCAGGCAGGCGCGGTTACAGGCTTTGCTAAACGTGATTGCGCGCCGCAAAATAGATGTTCGTCCGATTAAGACGTTTGCACTTGGCTAGCCAACATAGTTTTGGCAAGGTCGTGGTCCTCTTCTGAAATTAACCTTGACAGGCGGTAGTCAGAAGACTAAACTATCATTAATTTCTAATCGATTTGTCATAAAAGCTAGGAGAAGAGTAGCGGCGTCAGCCTTGTTCAGTGAGCCCGGTAAGTGAAAACGGGTCAGGGCTTAACCGTGAAGATGAGCTCCTAATAGCTATCAAGCAGTTCACGCTGCTTGATCGGTAGGAACCGTTAACTTTCCGGGTATCAATTGGTACCGTTGAGGCGAGGTCTGTGAAGGCCTGGTAAACTAGGGTGGTAAAACGACGCGTTCGTCCCTTGAACTAAGCAATTAGTTCGGGGATGAACGCTTTTTTTACGTCCGACGACAAATCACTAAAATCTAGGAGGAATTTACAAATGACAACAACGACTTTGAAAGCTTATCCTTACCGTTACGATGTTGTGGGCAGTCTCTTGCGGCCAGCCGATTTGAAAGCGGCCCGGGCAAAATTCGCGGCGGGCGAAATTTCCGCGGACGACTTGAAGGTGGTTCAACGCGCCGAAACTAAGCGCGTGGTCCAGGAACAAGTCGACCTGGGATTGAAGGCCGTCACCGATGGCGAGTTTAACCGGAGCTGGTGGCACTTGGACTTTCTGTGGGGACTCACCGGCGTGGGGCACTACGACTACAAGCAAAGTTATAAGTTCCACGGGAGCAAGACGCGGACCGACAACGCCGACTTAGTGGGAAAAATTGCGTTTAACCCGGATCACCCCTTCTTTGAAAGTTTCCAATATCTCCAAAGCTTGGTTCCGGAAGGTGTGGTGGTGAAGCAGACCATCCCGTCACCGACCATGTTATTCCGGGATAACCGAAGCGATAACTGGTCGCAATTCTACGAGACCTGGGACGCGTACTTAGACGATTTAGCCAAGGCCTACCATGAAACGATCGTCCACTTCTACGATCTGGGTTGCCGGTACTTACAATTAGACGATACGACCTGGGCCTTTCTGATCAGCAAGCTCAACGAGACGGCCGATGACCCAACCGCGCATCAAAAATACGTGGGCTTGGCCGAGGATGCGGTTCGCATCATCAATCAGCTGCTGGCGGGGTTACCGGAAGACTTGACGGTCACCACCCACATTTGTCGGGGGAACTTCAAGTCGACCTACCTCTTCTCTGGGGGTTATGACGATGTCGCCGACTACTTGGGTCAGTTGCACTACGATGGTTTATTCCTGGAATACGATAGTGACCGGGCCGGATCGTTTGCGCCACTGAAGAAGATTTGGAACGGCGATACCGGTAAGCGGTTGGTGCTCGGACTGATCACGTCCAAGTTCCCCGAATTGGAGGATGAGGCGGCCGTGAAAGCCCGGATTGACGAGGCGGCCAAACAGGTCCCCCTTGCCAATCTCGCGCTATCCACGCAATGTGGCTTTGCCTCCACTGAGGAAGGTAATCAGTTGACCGAGGACCAGCAGTGGGCCAAGTTGAAGCTGGTTAAACGCATTGCCGACAGCGTTTGGGGGTAATCACCGGCACCGATTAAAGATTAGCTGCAAAATAACGGTACGGAAAGGGCGGTTCGCTAGCTTGAGGGTTAGCGAACCGCCTTTCGTCTGGTTGATTTGAAAGATTTACAGAGTTTTTACCAAAAAGCCACACCCATTTTACAAGCCACGAGTAGACTAGAGGGGTAAATTAGGGTTCGTCCGCTGAGGCATAACATTAAGGAGTGATTGATCACGATGGCAACCACGGTCTTTGGTCACCGGGGATACCCGGCACGGTTTCCAGAAAATTCGTTGGCCGGGTTCGGCTATGCGCTGGATCACGGCATTGAAGGGTTGGAGTTTGACGTTCATCTCACGGCGGATCATGTGCCGGTCATCATGCACGATGAGCAGATCGATCGGACCACGGACGGTAGTGGGCGGATTGACCGCTACACCTTTGACCAATTGCGCCAGTTTCGGTTAACCAATGGCGAACCGATTCCGTCTTTGGCGGAGTTCCTCAAATTAGTGACGGACCGGGATGTCCAGTTGAACTTGGAATTGAAGACGGACAAGATTCAGTATCCGGGCATTGAGGCCATCGTGATGCGGATGGTGCATGCCACCTCATTGCGCCGGCCGGTCATCTTCTCTTCCTTCCACTTGCCCACGTTGAAAACCTGTCAGCAGATTGCCCCTAATGAGAGCTACTGCTGGTTGACCGACAAACCGGTCGCACAGCCAGCCACCCTGGTTGCGAAGGAACACTTGAGTGGCCTTCATTTGAGCCATTTTCAATCCGGTTTACCGGTGGCGGAACGGATCTGGACCGTCGATAATCCTACGGTAGCTGCCGACCTGATGCGCCAGCAGGTTGCCGGAATCTTCACCGATGACTTTGTGACGATGATGCAGGTTAAACAGCGGTTAGCGAATTAGGTCATTTAATGCCGGTCCACATGGTTAGAATGGCCTTGTTCGTAAAGTTTGGCTTAAAACTAATGATGAAAAAACGAGCCTGGGACAAAGCCTCCCAGGCTCGTTCGCGTCACCTTTACATAGCTGAAACGTTCGCTAAAAGGCAGCTGGCTCCGCTTAAACCTGATAACCCGACAATCTAAGATCAGGATTATTCGGTTATCAGTCTTAATGCTTGCCGACTAATCGCCCTCTATCACACGCACTTTCAAAGTTTAATGATGGTCACCAACTAAAGTAATGCGTTGACGGATGTAATGGCCATTTTCCAACAGGTCAATCATGCCAGTTGCGTAGTCGGCATAACTGATGTAACTGTCTTCGTCTTTGGTGGCCAAATAATCTTCGCCATCGACGTGGTATTGCCCCGTTTTCGCGCCGTTAGCATCGTAATTGAATGCGGGTGTGACGTAAGTCCAGGCCAGATTGGAATAGGAACGTAGGCGATTCAAGCTGGCGACTAAGACGTCGGCCAGTGGTAACCAGTCGGCCGGATAGTCGGCCCGGTCTTTCAGCATTTTCGTGTGCTCCGCGTTAATATACAACGTTCCAGCGCCGCCAACCTTAAGGTATCGGGTAGTCGTTCCGGTGAGCAACTGTGCTAAGTGGGAAATGCCGGTGGTGTGGACGGCGAAAGTTTCCGGCGTCCAGGCACTGACCGCATCAATCACGGCATCGACGCCGGCAAGGTCTTCCCGTGTGAGATCAAAGAGATCTTTGATGAGAAGTTGGTCGTACGCGAGTGACACTTCCGGGTGATCCCGGTGGGCAATAGCTAGAACGGTATGGCCGCGCTGCTTGGCCTCTTGAATAATGGCTTGTCCGGATTTACCAAACGCCCCAATAACAGCAATTTTCATAAATAACTTCCTTTCAATTTACAAGCTTAATAACGATCTTCACGCATGGATTGTGGCCAGTCCTTGATGGAATGACCACGGTCGAATTGGCGAAGACTAGCGATTTCATCTGGTGTCAGTGAAAAGTCGAGCGAAGCGAGATTAGCCGCAACGTGTTTAACGTTTGTGGACTTGGGAATGGTGACGATGCCTTGTTGGGTTAACCACCGTAGTAAAACTTGTGCCGATGTGACGTGGTGTTTTTCGGCTAACGCTTTTACGGCGGGAAGGTTCATCATTTCTCGACCGAAGTTTTCTCCCAATGGGGCCCAGGCCTCGTGAACAATTCCTTGAGCGGCTAGGTAGGGCCGTAGCTTGGTTTGTTGCCAGAAAAGGTGCGTTTCGACCTGATCGATAACCGGCTTAACGTGGCTGTTGGCCAATAAATCATCAATTTGGTTCGGATTGAAATTACTAAGGCCAATCGCTCTGACTTTTCCGGCCTGGTAGGCATCTTCCAAGGCACGGTAGGTTTCTAAACGATGTGCCGTGGGCCAGTGGATTAAGACGAGATCGTAATAATCGCTCCCTAGGCGGGTCAGCGACTCATCCAGCCCCTGTTTCGTGGCGGCATAACCGTCTGTCTGAGTCTTGGTCGTCACAAAGAATTGCTCACGATTGAGGTCGCTATTCGCGATAGCTTCACCGACCCCGGGTTCAGTGCCGTAGACTTGGGCCGTATCGATGCTACGGTAGCCAAGATTGATGGCATTCGTCACGTTTTCTGCGGTGATCGCGGGTGGGGTTTGGAACGTGCCGTAGCCTAAGATAGGCATTTGGACACCATTATTAAAAGTCACATTTTGCATAGAAGCCGACTTCCTTTCAGATTTGATTTAACATTAGAGGTTAGCCTACACGTTATTTGGAAGTTGGTAAAATGCTTAGTTTGAATGCCAATGATACGAAAAATGAATAATCCATGTTCTATGATAGAATTAATGGTAAATGTGCGATGAACATGGGAGGACGTATGAAATGGATCTACGTGTACTGGATTATTTTTTAGTGACGGCTAGGGAAGAAAATGTCACGCGAGCGGCAGCGTTACTGCACGTGACACAGCCGACGTTGTCTCGTCAGATCAAAGAGCTTGAGCAAGATCTAGGGGTTCTGTTGTTTCAGCGCCGTAATCACAGGATGACTTTGACGCGTGAGGGCTTATTGTTTCGTCAGCGGGCGCAAGATATGGTTAATTTAATGGCACGAGCGCGAACGGACTTGCAGGCAACGCAGGCATTGACTGGTTCGATTGCCATTGGTTGTAGTGAGTTACAGAGTATGGAAGAAGTCGCTGATTTAATGGATACCTTTCAGCAGGGCCATCCGCAAGTAAAGTTTGAGCTCCATAGTGGCAACACCGATGATATAAAGGCGTGGATTGATCAGGGAATTATCGACATGGGATTGTTAATCGAACCCATTGAATCGGGGCAGTATGATTTTGTCCGAATGACTAGTAAAGAAGAGTGGGGGATTCTGGCACACGAAGACTCCCAATTTGCTAGCTACGACGCGATTCGTCCGGGAGATCTCGTGGGAACGCCAGTCATTACGGTATTGGATAAAATTGGACACGATGAGTTGACCAATTGGTCGGGTAAATATGCGGCGCAGATGGGAAATTTGGCTCGGTATAATTTGCTTTATAATGCGGCCATGTTGGCTCAACATAACCATGGCGTTGTGGTGTGCCTAAAGTTGAACCAACATTTCGATCATCTTAAATTTATACCGTTAGTGCCCAAGCTAGAATTGCAATCGGCTTTAGTTTGGCGGTCTCAACAGTCGCGCTCACGAGCAGCGGCTGAGTTTGTTCGCTTTTTACGAGAAAAGAAGGGGCAAGTTAAATAGGCGTTATCAAAAAATGACCGCTCTCTCATGCGTAGAAAGAGCGGTCATCCTAGGTCTAAGGTTATTCACCGAGTAAGTGGCGGAACTCGGCGCCCATTTGTTGGGCATTGAACGCGTAAGGAGCCAGTGCCTGATCGGGGTCGATGAAGTGGCCCTGTTCGTCCAAGTCGGCGCTACGCAAGGTGAGTTGTAGGTTGTTGGTTAAGAGCCGCATTTTCAGTCCGCGAACCACCAGATACATGCCCTGAGCGGCCTGGAAGCCACCGTGACCGCCGTAGGAAACCAGGCTGACCGGCTTATGGGCCCACTCCTTGTAGAGGTAATCCAGTGCGTTCTTTAAGGGCGCGGGGTAGCCCCAGTTATACTGTGGAAAGAGCAGGACAAAGCCGTCGTAGCCCTGAATCAACTGGCTCCACTGTTGGGTGTGGGCCTTATGGTAAATGCCGGACGAGGGCTGTTCGACCTCATCTAACAAGGGGAGGTTGATTTGGGCGAGATCGATCAGGTCGAAGGTGAGATCGGGTTGCGCTAGGTTTGTTTGAAGCCAGGTAGCAATGCTGGGGCTGATTCGAGAGGGCCGCGTCGATCCTAAGATAATACCGATTTTATGCGTCATGAGATAAAAACACCTTTCAAATTAAAATTCATTCGTGCATCATGCACATATCTTAGCATCTTTCTGGTATACTAACAAGTATGGATAATGAAATTTTTGAAGCCCTATTCGAAATTGTGACGTTCTTCAACCAGCCGCAACAGGATCGGCATTTGCTCCAACAGGCGGACGTCCCCCTGGAACCGGCCGCACTGCCAATCGTCGTCCGGGTGGGTCGGCAACCGGGCATCAGCGTTGGCCAACTGGCCGATCAGATTGGCCGCAACCACTCTTCCATCAGTCGGCAGGTCGACAAGTTGGTGACTGCGGGTTGGCTCCAGGAAGCAGAACGCGATGATCAGCGGATCCGGCGCGTTGAATTGACGGCGCAGGGTCAACGCGGTCTCATGCAGATTAAGGTGGCCCGCGAGACGGCCTTTCGCGAGAAGTTAGCCGATTATTCCAACAATGATCGCGCCGAACTCGCCCGGGTCCTACAGCAGTTAGCCGATACGCTAACCGGCGAGAAGACCGCTTATCATGAATAGGCAATTAAACCAGAGGTTCGCACGTCATGGACGTTGCGGACTTTTTTGGGATGTCGTGGTGGGGGGGATGAGCCAAGTAGTGGTGTGATTTTGATATTTTTGCTAAGGTTAAGGGGAGAAATCGTTCAGAATTTAACACCATAACGGAGGATCTAGCGATGAAAAAACTGGGAATCTTGTTAATTAGTGTGCTTGTGCTAACGGGGTGTAGCGCTGGTCAGAAGAGTCAGGATAAAACCGCCGGCTCGGCGCAAACCAGCTCGAGTCAGACCACACGAGTTGCCGCGCCAACGAGCATTAAGGTATCGGTCACGGCCGCCATTAAGCAGTTCCATCGGCAGTTCGGTCAGGCGGTCGCCATCAGTGGACTCTCGTTGGAACGTGAGCATGGCCAGTACCAGTATGACGTTTCGGGATTGGATGCCAATCGGGAGTACGAGGCCACGGTTGATGCGCGGTCCGGTAAACTAGTCCATCATGAACAAGAAAAGTTGGACCAAGACGAGGCGAACGGCGTCGCCCAAAAACGGGATGCCATAGCGGTCAACCGGTTGAAGCCCCTGGCCGATATTTCTGCGGCCGCGGTGAAACGTGCTGGTGGTGGGACGGCCGTTGAATGGTCACTAGAACACGAGAACGACCAGGTCCAGTGGGAGGTCAAGGTTCGCGGAAAGAACCAGACCCACGAGGTGCCGGTCAATGCCTACACGGCTAAGGTTGTGACGGTTCAACAGGATGATGACGACGATGACGATTAATTAGGTCTGGGGTCAATGCTCAATGCGTATCGCCGTTAGCCAACTTAATTGTGAAAAAACGACAAAAAAATTAACCTCATTGAATCGAACTGGGATTTAGTCTGATTCAATGAGGCTAATATTTAATTTGGACAATGAATTGTTAAGGCATTTTCCGGGTACCTTAACAATTATTACCAAAAAAGCTTTAGTTTGTCGTCTGGTTGTTAAGCAATTGTTTTACGACATCTTTATAATAACAAAGAAATCAAGGGTTTTGGGCGATTCTCTCGATTTGTAATATTACAAATTCATGGAACCGCAATTATCCTGCAATCTGTTTGAAATTCCGAACGTTTGAGAAGGCAAATTTGACCGTAAATCGTCCAAGAAAGCGTATACTTATGATAGTTACTGAATAAATTGGAGGGTCAAATATGTCAGTTTTAACGGATACGTTTAGTTTGGCTAACGGCACGCAGATTCCACAAGTGGGTTTTGGTACCTGGCAGATTCCCGGTGGCGATACGGCTTACAACGCGGTTGCCGATGCGTTAAAAGCCGGTTATCGGCACATTGACACGGCGAAGGCTTACGCCAACGAATCCAGTGTGGGCAAGGCCATTCGCGATTCGGGGATTCCGCGCGAAGAGATCTTCGTCACGACCAAGTTGCCCGCAGAGATTAAGACCTATCAGGGCGCTCTGGACGCCTTTGAGACCAGCCTAAAGAACCTGGATATCGGGTACGTTGATCTCTACTTGGTTCACGCGCCGTGGCCTTGGTCCGAGATTGGTAAGGATTGTGACGCCGGTAACTTGGACGTTTGGCGGGCGATGGAGAAGATCTACGCTAGCGGCAAGGCCAAGGCCATTGGCGTCTCCAATTTTAATACACACGACCTGCAGAACGTGTTAAGTCACGCCAAAGTTGCCCCAATGGTCGATCAGATTCAGTACTACGTGGGCTACACGGAACCGAAGATTACGAAGTTCGCTCAGGAACATGACATGCTGGTGGAAGCCTACTCCCCGCTGGCAACCGGCGATATGCTGGAGAACGCCGATGTTCAGGAAATGGCCAACAAGTACCACGTTTCGCCCGCTCAGCTGGCGTTGCGGTTTGTCCTGGAAAATGGCGTCTTGCCACTGCCTAAGGCCACGAGTTCGACCCACATCACGGCTAATACACAACTCGATTTTTCCATCTCGGCGGCGGATATGGTGAAATTAAATGCACTCAGTGACACTGCCAAGAATCACGAACATAACGGGACCCAGGGGTAGGTTAATCAGGGGTCTTCTTCGTAAGTTAAATAAGTTTTAGGATTGCGAGGCTGGATGAAGTTCCGGCCTCTTTTTTGTGGTGCTGGGTTACGATTTTAGTTAAGCCCCTAACTCAATGTGCCAACAGGATACTTTTAACGAATAATAAATATATCGTTCGAGTTTTACGGTTTACTTGTTGAAATCAAAGCCGATTGTTATCATAAATATATTTATATTCCGACTTATTTTCAGAAAATGATTGTAAAAGTTCGGTTCTCTGCTAAAATTAGAAATGGTCAAAAGAGAGACTATTACATAACTGAGGAGTGAGCTAGATGCACCTGAGCAAGAAGGTAAGATGGCTTTTAGTTTTCACGGCGTTATTGGTATTACCGGCAACGTTGGCGGCCTGTGGGAAGACCACGGCGTCGACATCGGGGTCTAAGGGCTATGCGCCTAAGAAGCTGACGGTGGAATTCGTACCATCGTCTAATGCGGGAACCATTGAGGCGAAAGCTAAGCCGTTGGAAGGCCTATTGAAGAAGCAACTGGGGATTCCGGTGACGGTGAGCGTATCGACCGACTACAATACCATTGTGGAAGCGATGGGGTCCAAGAAAGTCGACGTCGGCTTCCTACCGCCTGACGCCTATGTTCTGGCGCACAAGCAATACCACGATAAGGTCTTACTTCAGGCGCAACGCTTCGGGGTCAGCGAGCCCGGTGATAAGCCGACAAGTCAGTTGGTCGATTACTACCGTTCCCAAATCCTGGTACGCAAGGACAGCGGTATCAAGTCGATCAAGGACTTGAAGGGTAAGAAGATCGCCGTTCAGGATACCACGTCTACGGCCGGTTGGATTTATCCGGCGGTGGAAATGCTAGACCACGGCGTTAACATCAATAAATCGGGGATTCAAACGGTCACGGTTAAGGGACATGACCAGGGGGTTCTCTCCGTCTACAACAAGAACACGGATGCCGCCTTTGTCTTCCAGGGCGCCCGGAACTTGGTGAAGAAGGATGAGAAGGACATCATGAGTAAGGTCGTGCCAATTTATACGACCGGCAAGATTCCTAACGATACCATCACGGTGCGTGGCGACATGACCAGCAAGTGGCAGAAGAAGATTGCGACGGCCTTTAAGCAAATTGCCAAGACCAAGAAGGGGCATGCCATCATCTCTAGCGTTTACTCGCATGAAGGCTACACTGATTCCAAGGACAGCAACTTCAATATTATTCGCCAGTACGACAAGAAGGCCAAGGCCCTCGATAAATAAAACTGAATTGACGTCATGAGCTGAGTAGCAGAGGGAGTAAGAATGAACATAACCTTTGCTACTCTTTTTATAGGGGGAACCAGACTGATGGAAGCAACACCGATTATTTCATTTAAGCACGTGAACAAAATTTATGAGAACGGCACAGTGGGGTTAAAGGACATTAACTTCGATATTCCGCGAGGAGAGTTCTTGGTCGTGGTTGGGCTTTCCGGTGCGGGAAAGAGTACCCTGCTGCGGACCATCAATCGCATGCACGAGATTACCTCGGGAGAGATCCGCATTGAAGACGAACCGATCGACCAGTACAAGGGTCGAGCGCTACGCTTACTTCGGCGGAAAATCGGGATGATCTTTCAGAACTTTAACTTGGTGAAACGCTCGAGCGTGGCCAAAAACGTTCTCTCCGGCCGGGTCAGCTACTACCCAACCTGGAAGAGCATTCTCGGACTCTTCAGCGCGGTTGACCGGCAAAAAGCGGTCCAATCCCTGCAACGCGTGAGTCTGGCCGAAAAATTCTATGCCCGGGCAGATGAGCTCTCTGGTGGTCAGCAACAGCGCGTGGCGATTGCCCGCACGCTCATGCAAGATCCCAAGATTATCTTGGCCGATGAGCCGATTGCCTCGCTCGACCCGCTGACGACCAAGACGGTGATGGATATTTTAAAACGACTGAATCAAGAGGATGGGATTACGGTCATCGTCAATCTTCATTCGGTGGCACTGGCCCGCGAATATGCGGATCGCATCGTGGGCTTACGCGCCGGCGAAGTGGTGTATGACCAGCAGATTGCTGACGTGACGGAGACGGACCTGAACCGGGTCTACCAAACGGTTTAAGGGGGAGAGTAGGTGATGATAACGCAAATTCCACGACGCCCTTGGACCCAGCGGTGGCACGTGAAGCCCATCGCGTGGACGATACTCATCGTTGTTTTGTTGGTGACCTCGTCGCACATGACAGGCGTCGATGTCGCCATGTTCTTCACGAATTTCGGCCAGTTTACCGACCTATTGATGCGCATGTCTCAGCCAGCTTGGGATTATCTGCCGGTCATCATTCGACCGCTCTACGAGACCATTCAGATGGCCATTCTCGGCACGACCATTGGGGCGGCTTTGGCCATTCCCTTTTCGGTGTTGGCCGCCAGTAACCTGGTGCACAATCGCTGGCTACGCGGGGGGATTCGTTTGGTCCTCGACCTGGTACGGACGTTGCCGGATTTACTGTTGGCCGCTATTTTCGTGGCAATCTTTGGCATTGGTTCCACGGCCGGGGTCGTGACGTTGGCCATCTTCTCATTTGGGATGGTCTCGAAGCTCTTCTATGAGGTGATCGAGACCATCGATATGGGCCCCTTGGAGGCACTGGAGTCGGCGGGGGCCAACCAGCTGACCATCATCTGGTACGCCGTCTTGCCCCAGATTCTCAACCAATTCGTGAGTTATTTCCTGTATACCCTAGAGATCAACGTACGGGCGTCTACCGTATTGGGCTATCTGGGAGCCGGCGGGATTGGGGTTTTTCTCCAACGCTCGCTGAACGAATTTAACTACAGTCAAACGGCCGTGATCATTCTGGCAACCCTCGTGGTCGTCATGGTCATCGATGGTGTCAGCAATCATCTAAGGAGGGTGTTACTTTAAGATGCAAACGACAATTTCGAAGAAGCCGCTGACGATGACGTTCTGGCATCGGTGGCGATGGCTATTGTGGCTCGTCGTGGTCGCGGTAATCTACCTCTGGGCGGTGACCGGCCTGCATTTCACCGGTCTGCAGGGATCCGCGGCGGCCGTATCCCGGTCGATCGTTCACGGCCTAGTCCAACCGGATTGGTCGTATGTCTATAACGGCAGCGGCGAGGACCTGGTTTCGCTTATTCTCCAAACGCTTGCCATTGCCTTTCTGGGGACCTTTATTTCGGCACTAATCAGTGTGCCCTTTGCCTTTTGGGCGGCACGAAGCCAGCACGACTGGCGTCACGTGCGGTCCGGCAGCGGCAAGGTGGTCCTGACCTTGATCCGAACGTTTCCGGAAATTGTGTTGGCAATTATGTTTATTAAGGCGGTGGGGCCGGGTTCCTACGCCGGGGTTTTGGCCGTCAGCATTCATTCGATTGGGATGCTGGGGAAGCTCTTCAGCGAGGCCATTGAGAATATGGACCGCGGCGCCGATGAAGCGGTCGTCAGCGCCGGCGGCAATGGGGCGCAGGTCTTTGTGCTGGCAACCCTACCCACAATTCTGCCCGAATTTATCTCCTACACCCTTTATCGCTTCGAGATTGCCGTGCGGTCTGCCTCGATTCTGGGGATGGTGGGGGCCGGCGGGATTGGGACCCCCATGATCTTTGCGATTCAGACGCGTAATTGGCCACGGGTGGGCATTATCTTATTAGGCATCGTCCTGATGGTTTTGTTGATTGATTCCCTCTCAGAGCAGCTCCGAAAGAGGTTAATTTAATGGTGAAGATTAGAATTCTCTCGACCAGTGACGTGCATGGCTACGTCTATCCGACCAAGTATCTCAGTGCGACCGACCAACAGCCCTTAGGCTTGTTGAAGGCGGCCACAATCATTGATGACATCCGGCAGAATGCGCTACCGGATGAGATCGTCATCGTCATTGAGAATGGTGACTGGATTCAGGGGTCGCCGTTCGCGACTTATCTGGCCAAGCATCCCGAGATGCCTAGCGAACAGCTCACGCAGTTGACGACGACCCTCCACTATGATGCCGGCGTGCTGGGAAATCATGAGTTCAATTATGGCTTGGATTACTTGCGGACGGCCGAAAGTGACCGCGATTACCCGCTGCTAGGCGCGAATATTACCGGTGGCGTGGCCCAGCGGATTGTTGACGCGCCGTACACGATTATCGAACGTCAGGGGATTCGAATTGCCGTTCTGGGCCTGACCACGGCGTACGTGCCAACTTGGGAAGCGGCCGATCACGTGAGTGGGTTGACGTTTGAATCCGCGGTGTCGACCGCCAAACAGTGGGTTCCGCGACTACGACAACAGGCCGATGTGGTGGTTGTGGCCTATCACGGCGGCTTTGAGGCTGATCCCGCTACTGGGCAACCCACGGAGCGGGCGACCGGTGAGAATGAAGGCTATCGCCTATTGGTGGAGGTGCCAGGGATCGATGCTCTGATTACTGGTCACCAGCACCGCCAGTTAGCCGATATTTACCACGGAGTTCCCACGACCCAACCCGGTGAAAAGGGCGTTGCGGTGGGACTCATTGATCTGACGTTGGATAAGAGTCGACGAATAATCGATCACGATGCCCGGCTCCTCACCACGGCGACCGCTCAGCCGGCCGACTGGCTGTCCGTATTGGCCGATGGGACGGAGGCTAAGGTCCAGCGTTGGTTGGATCAGCCCATTGGTCGGCTCACCGGGGCTAGCTTAACCATAACGGACCCGATGGCGGCCAGACAGCATCATCACCCCTACCTGCAGCTGGTTAATGCGGTTGAAATGGCAGTGGGGCAGACCGACATTGCGGTGACGAGCCTCTTCAACGATGACGTTCGGGGACTCGGCCCGCAGCCCACCATTCGCCAGCTCCTGAATAGTTACAGCTACCCCAACACGCTGGTCGTGGAGGAAGTGACCGGGCAGAATCTGCGCCAGGCCCTGGAACGGTGTGCCAGCTTCTTCGTTCGGCAGGCCGATGGCACGGTGGGCGTCGACCCGGCGTTTACCACACCTAAATTACAGCTGTACAATTACGACCTCTATAGTGGAATTGATTACACGTTTGACCTGCATCGACCGGTGGGGCAACGGGTGGTGCAACTGGACTATCACGGCCAGGCGGTTCAACCCGATCAGGTATTGACCGTAGCGTTGAACCAGTACCGTGGCAATGGTGGCGGCGATTATCCGATGTTTAATCCGCGCAAGATCATTCGTGAAGTCAACGTGGACTTACCAGAACTGATGATGACTTATTTCGCGGATCATCCCGTGGTGACGGGCGTCCAGCCGACGAATTTCAAATTGTTAGCCTGAAGCACCGTTCCTTAAAATTTAACGTTTAAATTAATCGTGCTATCCTTATGAGTGGGGGTAGCACTGTTTTTGACTAGAGCATTTACGGGGGCTGATTTAAACAGAAATTGAAAATTCAAAGTCGTGACCAACTTTTGGGCGGTGTGGTTTGAGCTTACTAAATTAGGGATTATTGACCACTTATGTCTGATTAGATACGCCGGTTAAGGCGGTTTAAATCACAAAGAAGACAGTGACATTACTGACCTGAATCGACTTGCCCTAAGCAATTAGCTAACAGCTCGGGTGGTTGTTACCCCTAAAGGACAATCCTATATATTAAATTTACATTGCAATCAACTGAAAGAGATGCAATTTTCATGAAAACTTGGTAAAATGAATTAACCAAAAATTAGACTTGGAGGTGGACGCCTTGCACGACCGGAAGACTGCACTGCCGATTCCTGACCGTTAAAATTTTTCATTTTAGAAAGGATGAACCTAATTATATGGCACAAGATCCAGAAGCAACTGTCACACCAACTGAAGTAGCAGAGAACACAGACCCTGGACCCAGCCAGCAGCCACCCATATGGCAGCAAACGACTGAGTCCTTACTTGTAGATTACGCCACGGATAGCGATGAAGGCCTGAGTACCGGTGAGGCGCAACAACGCCTACGGACCAATGGCCCCAACGAACTGACCGCTAAGAAGCAATCCAACCTGATTCGCTTCTTGAAGCAGTTTAACAACAGTATCATCTATATCCTGGCGGGCGCCGCCTTGCTCACGTTCTTTATGCACCATTACTCCGACTCAATCGTTATCGGATTGGTGATCATCGCGAACGCTTTTATCGGCTACTTTCAGGAAAAATCCGCGGATAATGCGTTGGACCGCATCAAGGCCCTCTTAGTCAGCGAAGCCGTGGTCATTCGCGACGGGCAGAAGATTACGCTGCCCGCTCGTGAATTGGTGGTCGGTGATATCGTTCAGTTGGAAGCCGGGGATACCGTTCCCGCCGACCTACGCTTAATCGATGCGGATAATTTAAAGATTCAAGAGTCGGCGTTGACCGGTGAGACCGATTCCGTGTTGAAGGGAGAAGATCCCCTCATGGCCGCCAACTTACCGCTGGCCGAACGCGCCAACCTGGCCTTCGCCTCCACCGCCGTGACTAACGGTTCCGGTCGTGGAATCGTCACAAAGACCGGGACGGATACCGAGATTGGCCATATCCAGCAGAACGTGGCCGAGGTTAAACAACAACGGACGCCACTGATGAAGAACTTGAACAGCCTAGGCTTGGGCTTGTCGATTGCGATCTTAGTCGTGGCGGCACTGCTCTTCATTTTAGGGATGATCACCCACGTCTATAGCTTGCCAACGCTGTTAATCGCCGTGATTACGATGGTTGTGGGGTCGATGCCGGAAGGGCTTCCCGCCAGCACCTCGGTGGTTCTCGCCATGGGAACCCAGGCGATGACGAAGCAAAACGTGATCGTGAAGACGTTGCCGGCCGTGGAAACCTTAGGAGCCGTGGACATCGTCAACACCGATAAGACCGGGACATTGACCAAAAACGAAATGACCGTGACGGACATTTTGACGGCGGCGGACACCTATACCGTTTCTGGAATTGGCTACGACGCTGCCGGTCAGATTGAAAATGACGAGGGTCAGACCGTGCCGTGGCAACACGACCGCGACCTCGAATGGCTGGTTCAGATTGCCGGCCAGACTTCCGATGCCGAATTCCACGAGGAAGACGGCCAGTGGGTCTTGACCGGAGAGCCGACCGATGGGGCGCTGACGGCGCTGTACCACAAGCTGGTGGGCACCGATCCCGCTCCAAAAGAGATTGATTCACTGCCGTTTGACTCCGCCATTCGTTACTCTGCCCGCCTGGTGGATCATGCCGGCCAACGGGTCTTGCTGGTCAAAGGGGCGCCGCAGACGCTGATGCATTTGATGGCGCAGCAGGGTCAGACAGTCGATCAAACCGCTTGGCAGGCCCGGCTCTCGCAGTTGACCCAGCAAGGAAAACGGGTCGTGGCCCTGGGGTATCAACCCGTGGCCGCGGACGTTACCGATGTGGCCGACGTCGTGATTGGTCGTGACTTTCATTTAGCCGGAATGGCGGGGATCATCGATCCGCCGCGTCCCGGCGTGGCCGATGCCGTGAAGCAATTGCGGTATGCCGGAATTAAGGTCAAGATGATTACCGGGGACGACCCCGAGACGGCCGCCGCAATCGCTCAGCAGTTGAACCTGTCCGAAAAGGCTCGCGCCATCACCGGACCGGAATTGGCCGAGCTAAGCGATGCCGAGTTGGCCGCTAAGATCGACCAATACACCGTGTTTGCCCGGACCACCCCCGCGGATAAGCTGCGGATTGTGAAGGCGCAGCAGGAGCGGGGCCACGTGGTCTCGATGACCGGGGACGGGGTCAACGATGCGCCGGCGCTGAAACAGGCCGATATTGGGGTGGCCATGGGGATTCGGGGAACCGACGTCGCCAAGGATTCCGCCGATATGGTACTGGCCGACGATGACTTCACCTCGATTCTTCGGGCCGTGCGGGAAGGACGTCACGTCTTCGATAATATTCGCAAGACGATTCGCTTCCTACTCCCGACGAGTTTTGCCGAAGGGTTGATCGTGGTGCTTAGTATCCTGATGGATCAGTCGTTACCGTTGTTCCCGACCCAACTGTTGTGGATCAACATGGTTTCGGCCCTGACGATTCAGTTCGCGTTTATCTTCGAACCGGCCGAAAGTGGCATTATGAAACGGGGTCCGCGAGACGTTACGCGTGGAATTCTATCCAAGCTGGATGTCTTTGAGGTCACCTACGTGTCGCTACTGATCTCCGGTCTGGGGATGTTTGCCTACGACTTTCTCACCAATCAAGGCCTGAACGCCGTGATTGGAAGTACCATGACGCTGAACGTGATTATCTTCGGGAAGGTCTTCTACCTGTTCAATCTCCAGAACGACCACCCGGTTCTGTCGAAATACTTCTTCAGAAACAAGATGAGTTTTGTGATTGTCGCGATTCTGCTGGTGCTCCAAGCCGGAATTATTTACTGGCCGGCCATGCAAAGCGTCTTCCACACTACGTCCGTCAACTTCTACTACGGTTGGTGGATTCCCATTATCGCTGGGTTTGTGGTCCTCGTGGTTACCGAGATTGCGAAGGCCATTCGGCACCGGATTGACCACCAGACGGTCACCCGGGAACAACGCAACTTCTAACGTTAAATTTAGTATGGCGTGGTCATCAACTACCACTGGTTGACGATCCCGACAAGCCCTCAAGGTCGATTCCTGACTTTGGGGGCTTTTTAGTCGCCATTTCGCCCGAATATGCGTATAATAGTCTCTAATTTATCGGGTGATTAACTAGTTGAGCCGTGAATTTGACCGTGATTAGAATAATTTTAATAAAAACCTAGCTCTAACCCCTTGATAATCCTATACTGGTAAGCAAAGGAGGCGGAACACTGTGAAGAAAAGTTCCGATTGTACCGAGATTTTAGTGGGCAAAGCCGCCAGTATGGACGGCTCCACGATTGTTGCGCGTAACGAGGATGGGTATGGGCCCATCAACCCGATTAAGTTCGTGGTGCATCCTGCCGCGGACCAGAAGCAGGCGACCTTTACGTCGGCCGTCACGGGAGTCGAGGTACCCTTACCCGACCACGCTTACCGCTACACTGGCACACCGCAGGCCGATCAAAGCGATGGCCAATACGAAGAAGCCGGCATCAATGAATTCAACGTGGGGATGAGTGCCACCGAGACCACGGCGACTAACGCCCGGGTCTTAGGATACGATCCGCTCGTTGATGATGGGATTAACGAAGAAGCGATGGTTACGCTGGTCTTGCCCTACGTTAAATCCGCCAAGGAAGGGGCCCAACGCCTGGGCGCTTTACTGGAAAAGTACGGAACGGGCGAGAGCAACAGTATTGCCTTTAACGACCAAGATGAAATCTGGTATTTGGAAACGGCCGGGGGTCACCACTGGGCGGCCATGCGGTTGCCGGAGGACAGCTACGCCATCGCGCCGAACCAGACGTTGATGCAAGAGGTCGATGTGGCGGATGACGCCAACTTCCTGGTCGCAACGGATCTGGTGGACTTCGTGAACCAGTACCACCTGAATCCTACGCCGGGCCACTTTAATTTCCGCGAAATCTTTGGCACCCACGGCGAGGACGATGCTTATTACAATACGCCACGGACGTGGTATGGTCAGAAGTTGTTTAATCCGGAAATCACCGACCAACAGCCAACGGATCAAGACATGCCGTTCACGCGGCAACCTAGCAAGAAGATTGCGATTGAAGACGTTGAATTCTTCCTGTCATCACACTATAACGGGACGCCCTACGATCCGTTTGGGACGTTTGCCTCGGGTTCCGCCGATGATCAGAAGAAATATCGGCCGATCGCCATGGACCGTAACCAGTGTTCATCTATTTTGCAGATTCGAAACGATGTAGACGCCGACCACGCGGCCATTCAGTGGATTGCCATGGGCTTTTTCGCCTATGCGCCGTACGTTCCGTTCTTCACCAATATCCAGGACACACCGGAAGACTACAAGAACACGACGACCGAGGTTTCCGTGGACAACGTTTACTGGTTGAACAAGACCCTGTCCGTGCTGATCGAACCGCACTTCCACGAGTTCGTCGACACGGTGAATGCCTTTCGCGAGGGCTGTCAATCCTATGGTCGGGCCAGAGTAGCCGCTACGGATGCCGCGATTAAGGCTGAAAAGGACGCCACGGACTTTCTGACTCGGAGTAATGCCGAGACGGCTGGGGAAGTCTCTCGTCGGACCCACGCGTTATTCGACGACTTGGTCAAGCAGGGCTTATTACTCTCTAAGACGGCCTGGGAAAAGGGGCAAAACCTTTAATCCGGATGGTTGAGGCAACAGTTGTGGGGCATCATTAGTCAAAGACGTTATTAAAGATAAGAGTAAGTTGAGGACAGACTAGGAGGAGCCATCATGAAATGGATGAAGTTGACATTAGCTAGCGCCTTGGGGATCGTGCTGTGGGGCGGATTGACGACGGCCCACGCGGCCAAGAAGGTTACGTTGCCGGCGTACCCGCAACAGCGAATTTTTACGTTTAAGACGGCGGGCACCAAGGTGTATAGCTACCCGCGGGCGGCTTACGCCCACAGCACGGTCTTGGGGACCGCGCGCAGTAAGCAGAAGTTGTGGACGGTGGACAAGGTGGTTACTGTTAAGGGGAAACGCTACGTGCGCCTGAACCAGGTAACGGCGACGCCCCTGAATCACGGGCAGGTGGTCGATACCCACGAGAAGGCCACCAGTAAGCTAGTGGGCGGCTACGTGGCGTTAAGTCACCTGAAGTTTCACCAGCAGATTAAGCAGTTGAAGTCGGTGAAGAAGACGGCTTACTGGACGCCAACCACGACCCATGATTTCTGGAATATGCCGAAGAAGACACTGGGAACCACGGCGGCCAACCATTATGGGACGACCTACGGCTACCGAACGATTTACGCCATTCAGGCGATAACGACCGCGACGAAGAAGCAGTATCTTTACTTTGAAACGGCCGCAGGGAAAGCGATTGGGTGGTTGCCAGTCAGCGCGGTGGTCAAGGGAAGTTATCCGAACGTCATGCAGCGTGAGTTGACGCGGGGCGGCTTAACGGCCACCAAGCAAGTGGCCACGTTGGATGCCAATGCTCACATTAAGATTGGGACGGCTATCAAGGCGGGGCAGATTCAGCGAACGGTCATGCTCAAACAGAATAGCCAGTCGATCATCTATGACTATCAGGCGGGTAAGGCCGTGCGGAAGACCACACGGAGTGCCACGGGCAAGCTATTGTCCAGTCAGGCCATTGCGCCGGTTGCCACGGTGAAGTTTAAGCTGGTTGCGGCCTTTGACTTGAACGGTCAGACCTACCAGGGAACGGTTGCACCCACGGGAAAGATCGACATTCCAGTCTACTCGGGCTGGATGGCTTAAGCGTTAACGCAAGGGAGCTTGGGATGCAAATCCCAAGCTCCTTTTCAAGCTCCTTTTTAAATCGCCGAAACGGGCTTCTGGTCCGCTCCCCCCCCGCAAGCCAACCCATATTTGACGAACAGCGAGGCGGCTGATTCTCGCCGGCTCGTCGTCTTTTATTCCCCGCCCTTTGACTTAAACTGGGGTTAAAGTGATAAGCTTAGGATGAGGTGAAAGTTGATGGCAAAATCTGAAATTGAAAAACTAGACGCGGGGGAACCCTATGACTTTTTGGATCCGGATGTGGCGGCGCAAAAGGCACGGGCGGCGCGGCTTTGCCAGGAATTTAATCAAATTCCCGCGACTAATCCGGACGCCCAAACGGCTAAGATCAAGGAAATCTTGGGTAGCCACGGCAAACGGGTCTCCGTTCAGGCCACGTTTAACTGTGATAACGGCCAGAACATTCATGTGGGTGAGGACTTCTTGAGTAATTACAATCTGACTATTCTAGATATTGCGCCGGTCACGATTGGCGCCCATGTGATGATTGGGCCGAATGTGGACATTTATACGGTCAACCATCCGCTGAAGGCGGCGGGGCGCCGGGGCTATTTGGCTCAGGCCAAGCCGGTGACGATCGGTCACGACGTCTGGATTGGCGGTAAGGTCGCGATCATGCCGGGGGTTACCATCGGCAATAATGTCGTGGTTGCCGCGGGCGCCATCGTGACGAAGGACGTTCCGGACAATGTCTTAGTGGGCGGTGTCCCGGCCAGAGTGATTAAACGCTTGCCGGCGGATGGCCCGCAGGACGTGGAAAATAAAGGGATTGCGCAAATGCTGCGTTGATTTTGAAGACAAAGCGGATCGAGACAGTGCGTCTCGGTCCGCTTGGTTATTGATCGATGATTGAGGTGAAAGAATTCAGATTCTTTGGATATGTATGGCCAACGGTGTACGATAGCTACAGGAAGTGTTACGCATGCAAACAAAAGCTAAGGCGACAGAAAGAATCAATGCCCGAATTAGTCCGGATGTCAAGGCACGGGCGCAAGCAGAGCTAGCTAAAAATGGATTAACCATTTCCGAGTACATGCGAATTGTCCTGACCGATGTGGCTAAGGATGGCTTACCTAGGTATTTTGGTCAACCTTCTGCGGAACTCACGGCTTCGATTAAAGAGATGATTGATATCTTTAACGGTGAAAAACTTCCAGACCATAGCGTCTCTAGTGTAGCGGAACTTAACCGGGACTTAGATTCATGAAGCATACTATTTAATATAGTTCTGAATTTAAGTCGCAGTTTAAACGCATTAAAAAGAATCCACGCTGGCAGCCAGTCTTCTCTGGGAAGGTTCCATTGATAAGGAAGAGCGTTCGCCCTGGGATTATGTGATGTCCTGCTTCATTGAGTGAAAACAGATTCCGGCATATTTTTATGTGCATCCGCTTCGTATTTCCAAGTCGTTGAAACAACAGATTAAACATCGTGTGCCGGCGTTGATGGGCGGTAAGTCTGAAGTTCAGGTATTGAAGCGACACTTTGATGGGCATAATGGGAATCACTTATTGGCTTACTACGATGATGAGGCTGTCACCTACTTGTTGAAGATTGGCACGCACAGCGACCTGTTTGGCTAAGATGGGTAAAAGAATAGTGAAAAAAGTCCCGAAATCTGGGACTTTTCTTTATATAGTTAGTAAATTTCGAAGGTTAATTAATCCGCCGCCGGAACGTTCTCACGGAGCACACGGGCAGGACTACCGGCAATAATCACGTTATCGCCGAAAGACTTGGTGACCGTGGAATTGGCGCCCACGACCACGTTATTTCCCAGCGTAACGCCGGGGAGGATGACGGAACCGCCGCCAATCCAGACGTGATCGCCAATCGTGACGGGCTTGCCCAATCCGGTAAAGGCATCGCGGGCCGCCGGGTCAAGCGGGTGGTAGGCCGAGTAGATCTGGACGTGGGGGGCCATCATGCAGTGGTCGCCAATCGTCACGGGAGCGACGTCCAAGATGACGTTGTCATAATTACAGATGAAGTAGTCTCCGACGTGGATGTTATATCCGAAGTCACAGCGGAAATTGGGTTGGACCCACGGACTCTTTCCGACTGAACCGAAAAGCTGGCGGATGACGTGGTCCTTCTGTTCGGTGGCGGTGTCGTCGAGTTCGTTCATGATTTTGCAGAGCCGCCGCGCCTTGGTTTCCTCCGCAGCCAACTCGGGATCCATAATATTATAGGGTTCGCCCGCCAGAAACTTTTCTTTTTCAGTCTTCATTGTGTAGCCTCCAGGTCTTTTTTGATTATTGTAGCATAGAAATGACGATTTGTACGGACTAATTGTAACCGCTAACATTTATCTGGCCAACAGCGGACCGTTGCGACCAAGTTCGTGGTTAACGCGATACTTGTGCCCCCCAGTAGTGAGGGACTTTAATTTCCTCGCTAAGCTAACCGGTCGACCTGGCACGAACTTTGGCCGGAAATGACCTAGAATGAATGCAAAGCCAGGGGTAGCTTGTCACCCCTGGTTTGTGCTCAGCTTAAAAATAACAACGGATCATGTCGGGCGACTACCATCAATTCGGCTGATTATAATTCGTGGCTGAGGTCAATGGGCTCTCGCGTTTGCGGGGGCCTATTTGGATAGCTGAAATTAAAACGGTTTCAAAAAATTAATCACCACGAGAGGTGTCAAATTTGCGAAATAACTTTGCTATAATGGATAGTGCTTGCTAATTATTAAGGAATAAGAGGGATTGAACATGAAGGAATTATGGGCAGCTGCTGAAGGGGAGTGGCACCGATGAACCGTCAACATCATTTACGCGGGATCTTACTCGCCAGTTTTGCCGCCATGCTGTGGGGCGTTTCGGGAGTGGCGGCCAGTTCGCTATTCACCTTCAATTCACAGGTCACCGCACTCTGGTTGACCCAGATCAGAATGATTAGCGCTGGCCTAATTCTGTTGGTCATCGCCCGGATGGTCGGGGCCCGGCCGTTCAAGATTTGGTACCAAAAGTCCTCGGCCATTCGAGTCGTCAGTTATGGTTTGCTGGGGATGATTCCAGTTCAGCTCTGTTACTTTGAGGCCGTGAAATATGGGAACGCGCCGATTGCGACCATTATTCAATTCTTAGGACCCTTTATTATCAGCCTTTACTTTTTAATCTTTAAACACATTACCCCCACGCGTCCAGAAGCGGTGGGCATGATTATGGCGTTCTTCGGTACGCTACTCATCGTGACTCACGGGCATTTGAACAGCCTGGCCATCTCGCCGGTCGTGCTCTTCTGGGGTGGCTTATCGGCCATCGGGGTCGCCACGAACACACTGTTACCACGCCCGTTGCTGCCGAAGTTCGGCGCCCTTTCGGTGACCGGCTGGGCCTTGCTAGTGGCCGGCCTCGCACTAAATGTTTTTGGCCCATTATGGCAGGCCAACGTCCACGTCAATTGGCTGGAGATTGGCTTGATTGCGTTTATCATCATCTTTGGGACGGTCTTCCCGTTCTTGATGTTTGCCCACGCTCTGGCGTATATCCTGCCCACCACCGCCAGCCTGCTGGACGCCTTCGAACCGCTGTCGGCAACGGTCTTCTCCGTAACGTTCTTAAGCGTTCAGCTGACCAGTTACGACCTATTCGGTGGCGCGATGATTATCCTTGCCGTCATGGTCCTGTCGCTCAACGGCCGGAAGATGATCAATTTCATCCGACGTTTGGGAACGAATGCCAGCTGATAAATTCTAAAACTAAGCCACCGGTTACGTCGTCAGTTACGGCGATGCCGGTGGCCTTTTGGTAAAGAAAGCTGGATTTCATTTCGGAATTTCTCAGATGGCGGTCAGAAAAATACCCATTAGTAAAAGCATTCCGGCTACTCGACAAGATGATTGACGGATTTCAATGTCGCTGTGAGTGAGCCAAATTTGGCCTCAGCCGTGGAATTTTCCCAAGTGGTTTGGAAAAATGGCGACTTTAAGACGTGGTCTGTCGGCTCAAAGCGAGGAGAAAGACCGGGTTTTGGTTCCTGCCCACCGCGTTCCAGACCAAATTTGGCGAACGGTAAGGCGGCCAGGTATCGTTGGATAATTTCGACCAATCTTGATTTCCAAGCAGGAATTCGGTATACTAATGAGCAATTCAGTCGATTGGCTGAACGCAAGGAGATGATCGACGATGATGGCATCGTTATTTGTACGGAAAAGTGTTGGCTGTTAGCGACACTTTTCTGCAAAGCCCTTTCAGAGAAGTGTCTGGTTTAAATCTGAAAGGAAGCAACATTTATGGAACCAACAATCACCGCTTACGAATATAGTTATATCACGCAACAAGTCAACGCGCTCGTCAGTGCCTATCTGGCCGTCAACGACCGCCGGATGCGCCGGGTCGTGCGCGACACGACCATTGCCAACATTGCGGCCCATTTGCCCGCAGATGAACCCGTGGCCCAGGCCTTCTTGGAACAGCTTAAGCCCGATCGGTTAACCCGTGAGGCGGCCGCCAAGCTACTGCCGACGATTGAGCCGTTAGTGATTCCGTTTCCCAGCTTGAGTCAGAAGCAGCTGGACAAGCTATTTCGTAAAGTGAAGAAGTTAAAGCAGCCCGAGTGGGGTAATCTCAATCTGCATGAATTGACCTACCTCGGTTGGAACGATGGGGGCAACCAGAAGAAATATCTGGTGGCACCTTATCAGGACCGGTTGATTGGGATTCAGGGCGATATGGGACCGAAGACGGTGAAGGGCGTGTGTGCGATTTGCCAGACGATTGGGAATGTGTCCCTATTCGTCTCCACGATCAAGAAATCCGGGTTGGGTACGTTTAAGCGTAACGGCAATTATATCTGCCGAGACAGCGCAAAATGCAATCGCCAACTGACCGATCCGCAGCCGCTCGCCGACTTCTTAGAAATTGTTCGACCAAAACGATAATGTAAAAAACGCACCGCAGCTTTCCCATTCAGGGAGGCGCGGTGCGTTTTCTGTTTTTTAAAGAGGAAGACCAACATTAAGCCACGTCTTTAATCTTCAGGGTCATGGCGTTGATGGCAACGATGATGGTGCTCAGCGACATGACGATCGCCCCAACCATGGGATCAAGCATGAAGCCAATAGGAGCTAACACGCCGGCGGCCAGTGGAATGGCAATCAGGTTGTAACCAGCCCCCCACCAGAGATTCTCGGTCATCTTGCGGTGAGTGGCGCGAGCCAAGTCTAGGAACTGAATGACATCGGCCGGATCGCTGGAAACTAGGATGATATCGGCGGATTCAATCGCGACATCCGTTCCGGAACCAATGGCCATGCCGATGTCGGCGCGGGCCAAGCTAGGTGCGTCGTTGACCCCGTCACCAATGAAGAGTACCTTGCCCTTGGCCTGGTACTGCTGAACCAGACGCTCCTTGTCTTCGGGCAACAGGCGAGCCTGGACGTCATCGATCCCCACGGCCGCGGCGACCTTGGCCGCCGTTTCCTGATTATCACCGGTCAACATGACGGGCGTAATGCCTTGTTGTTTCAGCGAGGCGACTAATTTGGCCGCCGCAGGCTTGATCTGATCGCCTTGAGCGACCAGTCCCAGCACTTGTTGACCACTGACCAGGTAACTGATGGAGTTGCCTTCACCGGCCAGGGATTTGAACTGCTCGTGGTCGTAAGCCAACTGTTTCTGTTCAAGGTAGTTTACTGAGACCACACCGTACGGGGTACCGGCGATGGTGCCGAATTGGCCCAGCCCGGTTTCTTGATGGGTATCCTCGGCGATTGCGGGTGTCAGGTGTTGCGCCTTAGCGGCCGTTAAAATGCCGGTGGCCAGGGGGTGGCTGGAGCCATTTTCCAAGCCAGCCATGAGGGTCAGAACCTCATCGTCGCTGTGGTCGGCGTCCAGGCTGATCAGGTGGTTGACCTTGAATTCACCTTGGGTCAGTGTCCCGGTCTTATCCATCAAGGCGTATTTTAACTGATTGACCTGTTCCATGGCCGTCCGGTTACGAATCAATAGGCCGTTTTGCGCGGCCAGAGCCGTACTCCGGGAAACGACCAGCGGTACTGCCAATCCCAAGGCATGCGGGCAGGCAATGACGAAGACCGCCACGGCCACGGGCAACGCCACGGCTAAGTCGGCCACGGTCAGCCAAACGATGAAGGCCAGAATTCCGGCAAATAGAGCGGCGTAGAAGAGCCAACCGGCCACGCGATCCGCCAGATTTTCCGACTTGGATTTCGCATTCTTGGCGTCCTTAATCAGCGCCATGACTTGGGCCAGGTAGCCGGATTCCCCGGTTCCCGTGACCTTAGCCGTAAAGGTGCCAGTTCCGTTGACGGACCCACCGATAACGGCGTCTCCCACGGCCTTGCGTACGGCCTTGGATTCTCCGGTGACCAGGGATTCGTTGACGTCAGAGCTTCCGGTCAGAATTGTGGCGTCCGCGGGAACTTGTTCACCGGCACGGATGACCACTGTTTGGCCGACTTGTAAGTCACTTAAGTTCACATCGGTTAGATTACCCTGTTCGTCGACCACGTGGGCTTCCTGGGGGAGTAACTTACCGAGTGCATCCACCGCGGACCCGGCGTTCATCACCGTATTCATTTCAATCCAGTGGCCGAGTAACATAATCACGATTAACGTGGACAGCTCCCAGAAGAAGTTATTGACCATGGGCGTCACGTGGAAGAGATTGTTAGCGATCACGGCGTAAATGCTGTAAACGTAGGCTACACCAATCCCCATGGCAATCAAGGTCATCATGGCGGGCTGCTTCATTTGGATTTCGGCTTTGGCCCCGCTAAAGAAGGGCGCGCCGCCGTAGAAGAAGAGGATCGTCCCAAGAACGGCCACGACCCAATCACTTCCCGGAAAGACGATTTGGAAGGGCAAGGTCATGCCCATCATCGGTGACATCAGGATGACGGGGATGGTGAGAATCAGGGAGACCCAGAACTTTCGTTTGAGATTCCCCATGTGCATCATGTGCCCGTCACCCATGTCCATATCCATATCGCTCATATCCATCTTACTCATGTCGTGATGGTTCATTTCGTGACCATCGGTGGTCATTTGGCTATGGTCCATGCCCTTCATATCGTGTTGCATGTTCATGTGGGTCATGCCCAGATGACGTTCAGATGCTTTCATCCTTAACAACTCCCTTCGTAACCTTCCGGCAGGCAATCACACGCGATGGTGGTGGGTGCCGTGGTTAATTTCTCTTGTAAATGCAGAATCAATTCTTGAATATCGGACTGGCTCAGTTCAGTCTGGTCGATAGCGTGAACGAACGCTTGGCCCCGGCACATCGCACACATCTGGTCGAGTTGTGCGGAGAGCGCCGTGTCCATGGCGGTCTGTTCCGGAATGAGTGGTGTGTAAATAAACTGACGGCCATTTTTGGTGGTGGCCAGCGCGCCCTTCTTGACTAGGCGCCCGATCAAGGTTTTAATGGTAGCAGCTTTCCAATCGTGCTGTTGGCTAACCAGGTCGATGATGGTATGGCTGTCGGCTTGGCCGAGTGTCCAGACAATCCGCATCACACACCATTCGGCGTCGGTAATCGTTTCGGTAATTTCAGTAGTTGGCACGGTGAGTCACTCCTCTTGTTTACATCTGTAATTCAATCAACAACTGTAGTTTACATCTGTAAACGCAAACTGTCAAGAAGAAGGTTCGAGTGGGTGGCATGTAACCAGCAGAAGACAGAGATTACAAATCAAATAATAAGAAGTTAAAATTTAAGCAAGAATCCAAGGAACCGTCATTTTACAGCGTATACTTTGTATAATTGAGAGATAAGTTTAGATTATGAAGGGAGCTTATGTGCTCGTGGTTCTTTTAAAACATTGGCTGCGTGCCCTTGCGGTAGTCGGGGTGGTACTGACCATCCTCGCACCGGGAACGGCGCAGGCGGCCACTACTGTCAGCAAGGTGCCCGCCCGCGCGGCGTACGTCATGGACGCCAATAGCGGCCAGGTCCTTTACCAACAAAATGCAGATAAACAATACCCCATTGCCTCATTATCCAAACTATTAACGGTTTACCTAACCGTTAAGGCAATTAACGAGGGAAAACTCAGCTGGGACGAGGAGTTCACGATGCCCCAGAATCTGATCAAGCTGAGTCACAGCTATGCCTATTCGTCGTTGCGCATGAAGTCCGGCGAGACGTTCACCGTACGCCAACTGGTCGCCGCGGCGATGATTGCCTCATCTAACAGTGCCGCCACCGAATTGGGTGAAATCGTGGCTGGAAGTAACGCCAAATTTGTGGCGCTCATGAATCAACAGAGTGCCGACTGGGGTTTAGAGGCGCATTTCATCAGTTCGTCCGGCTTGGACAATTCCGACCTGAAGGATTATGACTTGGTCTTGCCCGATACCGGAAAGAATGAACAAAATCTAGTTTCGGCCAAGGCCATCACCAAGGTAGCCCAACAACTCCTCAAGGCCGATCCGCAGATTACGGACATCGCCAGCAAGACCGAGGCCAGCATTAACGGCACCCAGATTTATAACGAGAATAGTTGTCTGCCAGGAAAGTTGCAGTATAAGAAGGCTAGCGGCATCGATGGTCTCAAGACCGGTTATACCGAGAACGCCAAACTCTGCTTCACTGCGACCTATACGGTTAACGGGCAACGTATGGTGGCCACGATTCTAGGTGGGGATACGACCTTTTCGGCCATGAACAAGTTGATTAAGCAATTGAAGGACAAGTATCGCCTCGAAACGACGCCGTTGACGGCGCAGCGGGTGTCGTTATCGAATGGATTGGCCACGCAGGTGATGGCCACGCCAACTGCCTCGCAAGCGGGCGTGTGGTATCAGGACAAGACGGCTAACCTGACCACTAAGGTAGAGACCAAGTTAACGCCGAACCAGTTACGCACGGGAACCGTTGATGCGGGTGATCCAGTGGCCCAGGCCACGGTTACCGATACCCAGACCGGGGCCCAGCAACAGGTGATGTACCGGGCCCAACAGACCACCACCCTGTTTGCAGAACGGGCAATCTTTGCGGCGAAGGGCAATGTCGATCAGCTGATTGCGGCGTTGCGACAGCCGGTGAATAGTTTGTTTTAGAGTAAAAGTCAATCATGCATGAGCAGTCCAGGGTCGAGACCAGTTCTCGGCCTTTTTGACGTACTGGGGAATTTAGAATGTGAAAATTTGGGCGAGATCTAACCACTAATAGTATGAAACAGTCTATTGAAAGCCCCCACTTAATGACTGGCCTTGAGCGTTTAGTAAATATATGATTGCTATCAGTAAAAATGTTACTCATATTTCGTGAGGTGGTATATCAGAACGAAAAACGGCCAAAATCTTGGATTTTAATGAAAACGCCAACATTTTTATTTTGAAATTTACGCATATTCACAAGAGCACGATAAACACTGACATGGTGGGGGATAAGACTTGATTAGTTGGTAGCGAATCGGCTACCAAATGTCATAAATCTTTTAATTTGAGGTTGAAAGCGATTTCTACACGTGGTACGCTGAACCTAACTTGTATATTAGTTGCAAGGGAGCGTTATCGGAAATACCCTAGCTAGGATTACCACTGCGTTCAGTTTTGCTCTTATTTTGCTCGTTTAGACTATATATTTTAGGAAGTGTCAGGTAAATTGGATAAAACACAAAAAACCATTACAATTGATGCCCAGCCTTTCAATATAAAAGACCGTCTCGGTTATATGTTTGGCGATATTGGGAATAACTTCTCATTCAACGTTATCAACTCGTTCTTAATGATTTTCTATACCAACGTCCTGGGGTTAACTGGGGCCCAAGTTGGTATCTTGTTCTTGACCGCACGGTTCGTTGATGCTTTTGCGGATATTATGGTTGGTCGGTTCGTCGATAATAGTAAGTTACATAAAAATGGTCGATTCCAGCCTTGGATGAACCGGATGAAGTACCCATTGATGATTGCCTTCATCCTGACGTTCGTTCCAATCGTTAAAGACTGGGCAATGCCAGCTCGGTTGGCTTATGTCTTCATCACGTACTTATCATGGGGGATCTTCTACTCCTCCGTCAACATCCCTTACGGTTCCATGGCTTCTGCTATTAGTGGGGACCCTAACGATAAGACTTCACTTTCAACTTTCCGGGCCATTGGTTCCGCCGTTGGTAGTGCGTTGACGAGTTACGTTTTGCCATTGATTATTTACGTGGGGGCTTCCCAAAAGATTTCTGGGAACCGGTTCTTCTGGGTCGTCGTTGGTTGTGCCATCGTCGCCTGGGCTTGCTACACGTTAACAACGGCTTTGACAACTGAACGTGTACGGACTGAAAAATCCGAAAAGGTGCCATTATCACGTTTGGTTAAGGGCTTGTTCGAAAACAAAGCCTTGGTTGTTTTAGTTCTGGTCGACATCTTAATCGTTATCAACCAAAACTTATCTGGGACGTTATTGACGTACCTGTTCAACGACTACTTCAAGGATACCAAGGCCTTGAGTATTGCGTTGGTCTTCAACTTCGCTACGGTTATTCTGTTGGCACCATTCAGTAACTGGATGACGCGGACATTTGGTCGTAAGGAATGTTCCATCGTTGCCTTATTCATCGGTGCCGCAATTTACGGTATCTTGATGGTTACGCGGACGCAAAGCGCAGGCTTCTACCTGGTTATGTTATTCTTCGGTTCCTTAGGTGCCGGGGTCTTCAACCTGATGGTCTGGGCCTTCATTACCGATGTTATTGATAATCACGAAGTCTTGACGGGTGTTCGTGAAGATGGGGTTGTTTACGGGGTTAACTCATTTGCTCGTAAGGTTGCCCAAGCGATCGCCGGTGGTTTCGGTGGTTTCATGTTGACTTTCATCGGTTACAAGTCTTCAACTGGTGGTGGTGCGGAACAAACGACTACGGTTATTAACCACATCTACACCTTAGCAACGGGTGTGCCAACCTTCTGTCTGTTACTGGCTGGTCTGGTCTTACTGTTCTTCTACCCATTGAGTAAGAAGCGCGTTAACGCCAACGCTGCCAAGTTAGCTGAAATTCACTCTGAAAACGCTGAAGAGGAAGAAGAAGCTAAGTAATCTGACATCTACTAAAATTGAATGCAAATTAAAAGGCTCTGTAGCAATCATGTCGATGATCGCTGCAGAGCCTTTGTATCGGTTGGTAGTATTTGCTTGGCGTTGTCAGTCCACCGACTTCAACGCATCCAGCATGTTAATTCGTTTGAGCTTGCGATGCATGAGCCACATGACCAGCAGGCTGAAGGCCAGCGTTAGCAGGGCCGAATAGACGTAGCTCAGGGGATGAATGCCCGGTGAGAACATCAGGCTATCCGTTTCGGCCGTGTTGAGAATGTAGCGGTGTAACCAATCCCCCATGAAACACCCAAGGAGAATGCCCATCACCGTGAGAATTAGATTTTCCCTAAAGATATACATCGTCACCTCGCCGTCGTAGAAGCCTAATACCTTAATGGTTGAGAGCTCGCGAATCCGTTCGGAAACGTTGATGTTGGTGAGGTTGTACAGGACGACCAACGCCAGTGCCCCGGCGGCCACCACGAAGATCACGACCACTAGATCCATGGTATCCAGCATTTGGAAGTTGTTATGCTTCTCCGTGCTGAGGAGGGTGACATTCAGCATGCCGGAGGTCTTGAGCAGGTCACTGGCAAATTGGTTCTGAGCCGACTTGCCGTGATGCGTGAACTGTACCAGATTGCCGTTGTAGACGGCGTGGTGATCAAAGATGCGGTGGTAGTAGGTTGGCGACAGGTAGATGAAGTGATTAACGTAGTTTTCTGCAATGGCGGCAATCCGAACGTGCTTCACCGGGTGATTGCCCAGCTTTACCGGTAGCGTATCGCCCACCTTAACGTGATAAAGCTTGGCTAGTTTTTCATCAATGATGGCGCCGTGATTATTGAGGGTATAGGCGCGGTGACTCTGCCGATTTCGCAAGACGACGAATTTCTTTAGGCGTTGCGGTCGCTGGGGGACGCTAAGGGTGGCCGCTTGGTTTGCGACATCCGCACGTTCAACGGTAACCTGCGATTGCTTGAGGAGCAGGTCGTTTTTGTACAGCGACTGACGATGCAGTGCCCGCCGTTGCGCCGCGGTCTGATTGCCGCTACGTACCACGATGGCATCGTAATGCCAGAGCTGATTGAACTGCTTCACGCTGATGTCGCCGATGGAATCCTTTAGGCCAAAGCCGGTAATCATCATCGCCATGCAGCCGGCGATCCCTAGCACCGTCATCAAGAGGCGCTGCTTGTAGCGAAAGAGATTGCGCAGGGTGACCTTATGATTGAAGCTTAGTCGGCGCCAGAGGCTGTGCCAGTGCTCCAACCAGAGCGTCTTACCGGCCTTGGGCGCCTTGGGTTGCATGAGCGTGGCGGGATTGCTGCGTAGGTCAACGCGCAAGACAATGGCGGCGCTTCCCATGGTGCAGGCCAGCGCGATGACCAGCGCGATAACGATGTCGGCCCAGAGGTACTGGACGTTGATGGCCGGCAGGTTGTACATGCTACCATACGCTTGGGCGATGAAGCGGGGGAAGAAATTGACCCCGAAGCCAACGCCTAGGAGCGTGCCCAGCAGGCTGGCGAGGCCGCCGTAAATCATAAACTCACTTCCAATGGCGAGATTGCTGTAGCCCAACGCCTTGAGCGTGCCCATCTGAATCCGCAACTCGGTCACCATCCGGGTCATGGTGGTCAGGCAGATCAACGCGGCAATGGCGATGAAGAAGAGCGGAAAGACCGTGGATAAGGCGACCACCCGTTGCGTGTTTTCATGGTATTCGCTGTAGCCTGGATTGGCGGCGCGACCGCTGTACAGGTAGGTGGGACGGTCAATCGCCGCAATCTTGGCCTGGGCGTGGCTGAGTTGGCGTTGTGCCTTGCGAAGGATGGGTGAATTAGCGGGAAGTTGTTGCGCCAGTTGGGCGACCTGTGCGGCCTGCGGGGCAAGTTGCTGGCGGGCCTGCCGTTGTAATTGGGCCTGGCGTGCGGCCGCCCGGGGCTTGAACCAGGCTTTCAGCCGCGTGGTATTGGCACGATTGATCCGTTTATATTTGGCGGTGTAGGGCGCCACGTGGGCCAGATTTTTGAACTGGATGTCCAGTCGGCTAGCCACCGATTGGTCCAGCGTCCCGGGTCGGACGAAGGCTAAATAATCCAGTGTCCCCTTGCCCACCGTGGTGACACCGCGCGTGGCTTTTTCAATGTAACGGGGTGAGTTGACGAAGCCCACCACCTTAAGCGTTCGGCGGTTAAACCGCTGATTACGTGCCTGAGTCGTGGCGATGTGGTAGGTTGAGCCGAGTTTCAAATGGGGTTGGAGCGTCCGGGCCTGCTGATCCAAAACTATCTCGTTGGCTCGGCGGGGCAGATGACCACTGACCACGGTTAGCCGATTAACCCGCTGCTTGGCCGGAAGCTCTGCCACCCGGACGGTTTGATTGTTGTTGAGTTGATTGATGTCTAAGTATTTCACCGCTTGATAGGTGACTTGGTCGCGGTGGCGGTGGAGAACGGCGCGGTCCTGCCTGGTGAGGCCGGCCGTGGACTGCACGCTATTCGTGGCCAGTTGCTGTTTCTGATAATAATCGCTGGCGGCCTGAAGCATGTCCGGTCCGGTTGCCCGGATACCAGTATAAAAGGCGACGCCCAGAAAGATAATCAACATGATGGAGAGAAAGCGGGCCTTGGAGCGCCGGATTTCTCGAAAAATCGTTTTAAAATAACTGTTTGTCATGGAACCACCTACCATTCAATCTCAGCGACTGGCGTGGGATGCGGATTGTGCCGGGTAGATTGGACCCGGGCATCGTTGATGTGGATGATCTGATCGCCCATTTTAGCAATCGCACTGTTGTGGGTAACGATGATCACGGTCATGTGGGTCCGGCGTGCCCCGTCCTGAATCACCTGGAGCACTTGTTTACCGGTCTGATAATCCAGCGCGCCCGTGGGTTCATCGCACAATAGAATCTTGGGGTTCTTGGCGATCGCGCGGGCAATCGCCACCCGCTGTTGTTCGCCGCCGGACAGCTGAGCGGGAAAGTTGCTGGCTCGGTCGGTCAGGCCCACCAACCCGAGCGTTTCACCGACATCGTGGGCGTCCGCGGTAATCTGCGAGGCGAGCTCGACATTTTCCCGCGCGGTCAGGTTGGGAACCAGATTGTAGAATTGAAAGACGAAACCCACGTCTTGTCGGCGGTAGGTCGTCAGTTGTTTAGCGGATAATTGGGCAATGTCTTGCCCGTCGATCAGCACCTGGCCGCTGGTGGGACTGTCCATGCCGCCCAGAATGTTGAGGAGAGTCGACTTCCCCGCGCCGCTGGGACCGAGGATCGTGACGATCTCGCCCTGCGCCACGCTAAAGGAAATATCCCGGTTGGCGATCGTAACTTGATTGCCCTGGGTGAATTGTCGTGTTTCATTGATAACGTCTATGTAGGCCATACGATGATGCTCCTTCGTTGAGAATAGCTCGTGTTTCGAGTGACCGGGCCCGCAAGCATGGGGATTGGCGGAGTCGGGTCTTAGGATTTGTTAGGTGACGATGCGTCGACAGTATTAAGTTAATTGTAGGCGGAAACGCGTGCGGGCGCAATGGAAACCGGTTCCAATTCGCTTGTAAATTGAAGGTATTTCGGTATACTGGGCGCATAGAGCCGTCCCCTGTGGACGTGTCGTGTAGAAAGGATGTTTTGTGGATGAAAGTCGTCATTATTGGTGGTGTGGCCGGTGGGATGTCGGCCGCGACTCGGCTCCGGCGATTGGATGAGCACGCCGAGATTGTGATCTTTGAGAAGGGACCGTACGTCTCATTTGCCAACTGCGGTCTCCCGTTTTATCTTTCCGGCGAGATTAGTGAGCGCTCGCAGCTCATCGTGCAGACGGCCGAAAAATTACAGCAACGCTTCAACCTGGACGTTCGGCCGAATCACGAGGTCGTGCAGATCCTTCCCGCCAAGCATGAGGTGGTGGTGCGCCACGCCGGTCAGCTGGTGCATGAAACCTATGACCGGCTGATCTTGTCGCCGGGGGCTCAGCCCATAATGCCCGAAATTCCGGGAATGGCCGAGGCAAAACGCGTGTACGCCCTGCGTAACATTCCCGACTTGGATCGCATCATGGCGGGGATTCAGGATGACGATGTCCGGCGAGTCTTAGTCGTGGGTGGCGGTTTCATCGGCCTGGAAGTGGCCGAAAATCTCAAACTCAGTGGGCTAGACGTCACCATCGTGGAACAGGCGCCGCACGTATTACCCCCACTAGATACCGAAATGGCGGCATTCGTGCGCAATGAGCTAGTGGCCAACGGCGTGAAGGTTCTCACCAACCAGGCGTTGACTGGCCTGGAAGATGCCGGCCAAACGGCGGTCCTAACGGATGGGACACGGCTCAAGACGGACCTGACCATTGTCGCGATAGGCGTCCGGCCCGCCAGTCGGCTGGCGCAAAAGGCTGGGCTGCAACTGGGCCTCAAGGGCGGTATCGTGGTGAACGACCGTTATCAGACTAGTGATCCCGACATCTATGCGGTGGGGGATGCCATCGTGGTGAAACAACAGTTGAACGGGCAGGATACCCTGATTCCGTTGGCCTCGCCGGCAAATCGGCAGGGTCGGCAGGTGGCGGATAACCTGGTCGGCCTGAACCATCCCAACCGTGGTAGCCTGGGCACGGCGATTGTCCGGGCCTTTAAATTAGCGGCCGCGGCCACCGGTTTCAGTGAGTTTCAGGCTCGCCAACTCGGCCTGAACTACCGCGTTGTCCACGTCCGCGGCACCAGTCACGCCGGTTATTTCCCGGGTGGCACGCCGCTGACGTTGAAGCTCATCTTTAATCCGGACTCCGGTAAAATTTACGGTGCTCAGGGCGTTGGCGAACAGGGCGTGGATAAACGGATCGATGTCTTGGCCACGGCGATTAAGGGAAATCTGACGATTGCGGACCTCCCCGAGTTAGAGTTGACCTACGCGCCACCGTTTGGGTCGGCCAAGGACCCCGTCAATCTGCTGGGCTACGTCGCCATGAACGTGGCGGAGGGGCTAAGTAAAACGATTCAGTGGTCGGCACTACCCGCCACACTGGCGGCCGGTCGGCGGTTGTTGGATGTCCGCGATCCGGATGAGCTCCGCGAGGGTCAATTTAAGGATGCGATCGCGATTCCGCTGGACCAGCTGCGTGACCGGCTAACCGAATTAGACGTCAACCAGCCATATGTAGTCAGCTGTTTTAGTGGCCAGCGTAGCTATCTGGCCGAACGGATCCTGCGGCAACACGGGTTTGACGTGGTCAACTTGGATGGGGCATTCGCGCTGTACCGGGCGGTTCGACCGCAGGACTTGATTTTACATTAAGAGACCGAGGCCTGAGTGGTTGCATGCCCAACGAATCCAGCGCTACCAGCACTTGGCGTTCTTGCGAAATTTTTCTATCCAAAAGCCAAACAAGTTGCTTGCCTTAGAGTAGGTCTAAGGGGCTAAGATGAATCCATCAGTTAAAAATGGAGGAATGAACATGCCAAAAATTACGGATTCGTTTACGTTAAACAATGGCTTAAAGATGCCTAAGGTCGGCTTCGGTACCTGGCAAACTCGCCCGGGCAAGGAAACCTACGATGCCGTCAGCAATGCCCTCAAGGCGGGGTATCGCTTCATCGATACGGCTAAGGCCTACAACAATGAACAGAGCGTCGGCGAAGCCCTGCGCGACAGTGCGGTGGCAAGAGAAGACGTCTTCGTTCAAACCAAGTTGCCGGCCGAATCGAAGTCCTACGACGCGGCCATGGCGGACTTTGACAGCAGTCTAGCGGCCCTGGACCTCGACTACGTGGATTCTTACATCATCCACGCGCCGTGGCCATGGATGCAGATGGGGTCGAACCACGATGCCGAAAACCGTGACGTTTGGCGCGCCATGCAGGATATTTATAATAGTGGACGGGCTAAATCGGTGGGGGTCTCCAACTTTAACTCCCATGACTTGGAGAACCTGTTGACCTGGGATGGCCTGACGGTGACGCCGGCAGTTGACCAGATTCAGTACTACGTCGGGCACACGCAAGATTCCATCGTGAAGACGGCGGAAGCCCACCAGATCACGGTTCAAGCTTACTCGCCATTGGCTACCGGAGGCTTGGTCGACAGTCCGGAGTTGGAACGCGTTGCCGGTAATTACGGCGTCTCAATTCCCCAATTAGCTTTGCGCTACATCGTGCAAAAGGGCGTGGCGCCGCTACCTAAGGGCCGGTCCATGGCTCACGTTCAGGCGAACACGGAACTTGATTTTGAGATTAATCCCAAGGACATGGCCTTTCTGGACCGGTTATCCGATCCGAACGGCTGGCATCCAGTGGGCGACTAATGCGTTAGCAGAATAGACGAGACGGTGACGGTGCTTTAATGGCGGTCACCGTCTTTTTTTGAAAAATTTTGATGAAACGTGCAACAAAATCGCGATTTTTTACATTAGTAATAAGTAGAGGCCGTTGTTCGAGTCGAAACTATGCTTGAATCGTATATTGACCTATTAACAATAAGTATTTGATATAGCTAACGAATGTCCCTGATGACTAGTTAGAAAAAATCCCAGACAGCCGGTTGTATGCGGTGCCTGGGAGAAGGTTTAGTTTTCAGCGGGCATTAATTCCGCGCGGACCTGCGCCAACAGGGCCTGTGCGGCCGGAGACAGGCGCTGGCCCTTGAGCCAAACGAGACTGGAACCCGAGGAGGTCCGGGGACTGAGGGGCACGAACGTCAGATCGGATTGGTTGGTGTTAATGATGCCATCTAGTCCCAGTGCACTGCCGACGCCCGCCGATACCAGTAGCGAGGCGTTGTAGAGCAGGTTGTACGTGGCCACCACGGTCAGATCCTCCCATTCCAGGCCGAAGAGATCGTGAATGCGCGCGGCCCCACCTTGTTGCGGTAGGATCAGCCGGGAATGCGCCACGTCTTCGAGTGAAACAGTCGCTTGGCGGGCCAGAGGGGAACTGTTTTGGACCAAGAGTCCCCAGCGGCTCTCGCCGGGAAGCCGCAGAAAGTCGTAGTCGTGCTTATCGGTGGGTTCCATAACGACGCCGAAATCAAAGACCCCGGAGCTGAGATTTTGGTGAATGTCGGCGGCGTCCATGCTGACGAGGTGGATCTGAACGTGGGGATGCCGATGATTCAGATGTCCAATGGCCTGCGCGACCGTGAGCATGCTGCGGGCCTCGGCGCTTCCCACGTAGACGGCGCCACTGACATCTTGTTCCTGATGAATGTTCGTCAAGGTCTTGTCTGTTAACGAGAGGATCTGACGTGCTTGGTTGGCAAAGTATTCACCGTCTGGGGTGAGTTGAATGGTCCGGTTGCCCCGTTCAAAGAGCGTGGTACCCAGTTCATTTTCCAGTTCCTTTAGCTGACGCGACACGGTCGGTTGCGACACATGTAGCCGCGCGGAGGCCTTACTAATGTTTTGTTCCTGTACGATCATGAGAAAGTAACGAAGGACGCGTAATTCCAAAACGACCATCTCCTATGACTAAAGTGTATAACTTTTGATTTAATCTAAGCATTAGACATAGTGAAAGTCAAGCCATAAGATAGAAAGTGAAGATTAACAGAAAGGAAGTTGGACAAATGTGGATTGATGAGTGGGGCGCTCGACAAAAAGTCCCCAGCAACGTGCGGTACCTGACACCACGGGGCTGGCGGATGACCGGACAATGACCCAATGGACACCCCAACGCTTGCATGGCTTCGCCACGGCCGATGATTTGCGGATTTCCCCGTTTTATAGCGACGGGCAGACTTACGGGACCCCAACGTGGATCTGGTCGGTCGTGGTCGATGGCCGATTGTACGTGCGGGCGTGGCACGGTCAGCAATCGTCGTGGTATCAATCCGCGGTGAGTCAGCGGGGCGGACGCATGTACCTTGCCGGGCGTAACTTCCGGATTACGTTTGTCCCGGTGGTCGCCGATTCGGCGTTAACGGCGCGGATCGATCGGGCCTATCGTCAGAAATACGCGACGAGCATCTACGTCCTATTGATGGTGCAGGCCGGTCCCCAAGCGGCCACGCTGGAGATTCGGCCGGCCGATATGAAGTCGGAACGGTAAGGCGGTCAGAACCGGCATTTAGTAAAAGGATGAAGAAAGGATCGCCAGGAAAGGTGGGATTCAGGATGAAGATTAACGAAGCGGCAAAACAGTTGCGCACCAGCGCCTGGACGCTGCGGTACTACGAACAAATCGGCGTGATTGCGCCGGTGACGCGGGTGAGTGGCATCCGCGACTACACACCGGCCGACATTGATCAGTTGCGCGAGGTGTTGACGTTGCGTGATTGTGGCGTCAAGTTGGCCGAGATTAAGCAGTTGCTAGCTCTAGAGCAAACGACGAATACGGCGGATATGCGTCGCCAGTTATTGCAGACGCGCGCCACCGAGTTGCGCCACGAGATTGACCGGCTTCAGACGTCCTTGACTCACCTGGATGCTAAGATAGCCACCATGGCCGGACCTAAGCACGAGCTCGTGGGCAACGGCAGTCACTAAGCGGCGATAAAAACTTTAAATTGATGGGATTTAAGAAAGAGAACAATTAAAGGAGCACAGAAATATGAAAGCATGGACCACAGCACAACTCACAGCCTTTGCCACCGCCGACGACATGCGAGTATCGCCGCTCTACGATGACGGCAAGACTTACGGCACGCCGACCTGGATCTGGTCGGTCGTGGTTGGCTCGCACCTGTATATCCGGGCCTGGAACGGGCAACACTCTCGCTGGTATCAATCGGCTAAGGCCCAGGGCGCCGGCCGGATACATCTCGCAGATCAAGATTTTGAGGTAGCTTACGTGCCCGTCACCACCGATGCAAAATTGACGGCGGCGATTAACCAGGCTTACCAGGCCAAGTACGCCGGTAGTCCTTATTTGCCACCGATGTTGGCGGCGGGACCGGTCAGCGCCACCGTTCGCTTGGATTTACGCTAAAGAAGACCACAATTGGAGGACTCATTCGATGACTAAAATTATGATTGTCGGCGCTCATGGCGCCATGGCCCGCTTACTGATGGACCGACTGTTAAATGAAACAACGGATACGTTGACCCTATTTCTCCGGGATGCCGCACGGCTGGCGCAATACGCGAATAATCCGCGGGTAACGTTAGTTGATGGGGACATCAAGGATACTGCACTGGTGGCGAAGACCATGCAGGATGCCGATATCGTCTACTCTAACCTGGGGGGGGCCGGATCTGGCGGAACAGACCCAGAGCGTCCTGACCGCCATGAAGCAGACGGGCAAGCAACGGTTCGTCTACATCAGCGCGTTGGGCGCTCATCACGAGGTCCCTGGTAAATTCGGCGAATGGAACGAACAAGCCATTGCGGCCTTTCTGCCGGGCTTCCGCAAGACGGCGCAACTGGTGGCCGATGCCGGCCTCACCTACACCGAGATTCGGCCGGCTTGGTTGACCGACAACGATGAGGTGGACTACGAAGAAACGCAACTGGGCGAAGACTTCCAGGGAACCGAGGTCTCGCGCAAGAGTGTGGCCGATTTCGCTTTGAAGGTCATCACGCATCCGGATACGTATCAGAACGCCAGCGTTGGCTTGGACAAGGCCGGTACCGCGGGCGATCAGCCCAGCTGGATCTAAGGAGTGAAGATGATGACTATTATTGATGTGTTTGCCCACGTGTTACCGCCGAAATTTCTAGCGAAAATGGACGCCATTCACCCCCAGATTCTGAATCAGTTTCCGTATATGCGAAACACCCTGCTGACGAATCTTGACCAGCACAAGGCGTCGCTGCCCGCGGGCCATCAGCAGGTTCTCTCAATGGTGACCCTCAATCCGGAAGACTTCGTGGATGCCGACCAAGCTGCGACGCTCTGCCGCTTCGGTAATACCGAGCTGGCCGAGCTCGTGCGGGATAACCGGGACGTCTTTCCGGCTGGCGTGGCGATGTTGCCGCTAAATAATGTGCCCGCGGCCCTAAAAATTATTGACGACCAGGTGGCCCACAGCGATGCGCTGGTGGGTGTGCAACTGTTCACGCAGGCCTTGGGCCGACCGATTACGGATTCGGCTTACGAACCAATCTTTGCCAAATTAGCGGCGATTGGCGCGCCCGTTTGGCTCCATCCGGTCTTCGATGTCCACAAAACAGCTAATAATTTAACGTTTAGCTGGGAGTACGAGCTGACCCAGGCCATGTACGGCATGGTTGCGGCGAAGTACTTCCGTAAGTATCCACAACTCAAGGTGATCGTTCATCACGCCGGCGCCATGGTCCCGTACTTCAGCCAACGCATCAAGTACATTCAGTCGGCCGAGGATTACGCCGATTTTCAGAAATTCTACGTGGATACGGCCATTTTAGGCAATCCCCGGGCGTTGGATCTGGCAGCCGACTTCTTTGGCGTCGACCACGTGTTGTTCGGGACGGACTCGCCCTTCGGCATTCCGCCGGTGGGACCGACCGCAGTGATTGAGCAGGCCGTCCGCAAGATGACGGTGACGGCCGATCAGAAGCAGGCCATTTTACACGGAAATTGGGAACGATTGATGGGGGCGTTGAACGCATGTTGACGAGAAATGAACAACGGTTACACGAGTGGTTGCCGGATGATCCCGACCTGGTGCGCATCGTTGCGCGGCTCATGGCGGATGTGGCGACCGCTCCAGAGGCGGTTGAACCGGGTGAGGCCAGTGTGATTGCGGTGGTCACCCTCACGGTGCAACACACGCCACGGCTGATTCCCCAACAGGTTGAACGGGCCTTACATCACGGAATTTCCGCGCAACACGTGTTGGAGGCAATCTATCAGCTGGTGCCGGTCGTGGGTTTACCCAAGGTGCTGGACGCGTTGCGGGCCGTGCACACGGTTCTGCCAACGGCCAAGCCAACTGCGGCTACGACGACCGAGACTGGGGCGGCGATTCAGCAGCAGTTGTATGGGACGGAAATTAAGACGTTGCTACAGGATTTGCCGGCCAACGCGGGTCATGACTTACCGGCCTGGTTGACGCAACATTTCTTCGAAGATTACTATGGTCGGGCCGGCTTGACGGTCGCTCAGCGGGAACGTTACGAATTGATGGCGCTAATCACGCTCAACGTGGACTTTCAGATCAAGGCCCATGCGCGCGGGAGCCTAAAGGCGGGCAACAGTGAGCCAACCTTGATTTGGTCGGCACTGCAACTCTTACCGTACGTGGGCTTTCCGTTGGTGATTAACAGCGTTCAACGCATTCATGCGGCGGCCGTAGATTTAGATAAATAAAAGGAAGCGTAAGAATGGATTATGTAAAATTAGGTCATACGGGGCTGGATGTCTCGCGGCTATGTCTGGGCACGATGGGCTTTGGTAACGCCTCGACGGGAATGTTTCCCTGGGCGGTTGGCGAAGAGCAGAGTGAACGGGTCATTAAGCAGGCGCTGGATCTCGGCATCAACTTCTTTGATACGGCGAATATTTACTCGCACGGCGACAGCGAACGTTTCGTGGGGCGGGCTCTGAAGAAACTGGCCAATCGCGATGAAATCGTGTTGGCCACGAAGGTCTTCTTCACGTCGGAAAAGGCGCCTAACGTGGCGGGGCTGTCGCGCAAGGCCATCTTTTCGCAGATCGACCGAAGCCTAAAGCGCCTGCAGACGGATTACGTCGATCTGTATGTGATTCATCGCTGGGACTATAACACGCCGATTGAAGAGACCATGTCGGCATTAATTGACTTGGTGAAGTCGGGCAAGGTCCGCTACATTGGCGCCTCGGCGATGTTTGCCTGGCAGTTTGAAAAGGCGCAGGCCGTGGCCGAACAGCACGGGTGGACCAAGTTCGTGTCGATGCAGAACCACCTGAACCTGTTGTACCGCGAGGAAGAACGGGAAATGTTGCCGCTGTGTGCCGATCAAGGCATTGCGGTGACGCCATACAGTCCACTGGCTTCGGGGCGGTTGACCCGCGACTGGGCCGGCGATACCAAGCGTTATGCGACCGATGACGTGGCGCGGTCGAAGTACGATGAGAGCCAGTCGTTGGATATGCCGATTATTCAGCGCGTCGGTGAGCTGGCCAAGAAATACGGCGTGGACCGTATCCAGATTGCGTTGGCTTGGTTGCTACAGGAGCCCACGGTTACGGCACCAATTATTGGCGCCACGAAGCCGGAGCACTTGCAGGGGGCGGTCAAGGCGTTGGACGTTCATTTGACGGCGGCCGATGTGCAGTATCTGGAGGACCCGTACCGCCCACATGAGGTCGTGGGACCCTTTACGGCGAGTCAAACGGATTATCAACGGTAAATTGTAGAGAGAACCGGCGTCATCCCCCTAAGCGGAGCGACGCCGGTTTTTGTCAGTTAGTTCGTGCTTTCTCGTCCATAGTCCTTCCCATCATCGGTTGACCCGATATGCTGATTAAAACTGGCAATGTCTCGAAGATCGTCATGCCAAATAGCTGGAAAATTGGGACCCCCGGTTGGTGTGAAGGGGAATTTGGTGGTTTTACTAATCTCAACGAGGAACATCTTAACGGCAGGGCTGGGGTCAAGTCCCATTTCAGCGGCTACCTTAGCGGTGTTTTTTGCTTTCTTTGTTTAGAAAAATCGTTAAAGTTGTGTCTTTGGACATTGTAATCACCTCTACAGCTAATGTAACTCACTAAGGAAACAATTACTGATTGCTTGCCTTGTCAGAAAATGTTACCCTTTTCTGAGGGTTACCAAAAGGGCGTTAGCGGAGGCGTCCTTTAAAGTATTTGACCAGGGGTTCAAATGCGAACGAATCATTCATTATAAACGGGGGTTACGACAAGTCATGGTCTTATCAATAAAGAATTATGTTTTCATTTTTTTTAGTATTTTTTTGCCCTTATTTTTCGGGCTTGGTCTACGGGAGTCACTAGGGGGGAAGCTCCTGATTACAGTGGGGCTGTTGGCCATGTCTTTATTATCAGTTACCTATGCCATCAAGTATCCTAAGAGAATGTGGACTGGAAAATATGGGGTCTACGCGAGCATCCTTCTGGGAGTCATCGGGTGGGGGATGTTCCTTTTCTTTTGGTCAGTATCGACTGCCTTGACCGGTTGGATGTACTGGATTTGGTTGATGGCGGGCGCACTCTGCTGTGGCATCGTCGTGGGCTTTGCGGCGATCGTACATGATCTGTTTATTGCGTGGCGCCACCCAAAGAAGTGATCAGGAATACAATAAGACGCAAAAACGGTGTCCCTCGTAATGGAGAGACACCGTTTTTAAAAATCATCATTTCAAGTACATCAGAGAGCCAGCTTACTTAAACGTCTGGTTCACATACGACTCAACCGTTCCGGTCTTGGCCGATTCGTTGACCCGGCCAGTCAGTTTGACTTGGTCCCCGGTCTTCATCAGCACGGCCTTCGGGTAGTCGGCGGTTCCGACCGTCCAAAGGGTATCGTTGCCCTTGACCGCAAATAACACGTTTTGGTTGTCACCGTTTGGAATCACCACGACCCGTTCCACGGTGCCCTTGAGCTTAACCGTCTTGGAATTGGTAGTGGAGCTGGCCGTTGAGCCGACCGTGGCGAGCTGAACCCGGTATTGGTCGAGCGCCTGGGTGGCCGTGGTAGCGTAGGCTTTCACGCTTTGATCGGCGGCCTTGATGTAGGCGTAGCTCCGGAAGGCCCCGGTGGAGTCTAGCAGCGAAACGACCCAGGTTGGCGTGCCGTCGATGTTGTACATGATTGGCATGGTAGCCGACCACTTCTGAGCGACGTATTCCTTTTCGGCAATCTTCTTGGCCCCATCACTGTCCATGACCCCGATGTTCTTCCCGGTGTAGTAGGTCAAGGTTCCCGTCCGGGCGTTAATCATGGAATAACCCATGGTCGAGTCGGCACTGGTCTTCGGTGAGGTGAAGTCGTTGAAGTAGGAAATGTTGCCGTGTTTATCGACGACGGGCGTCACACCATCTTCGGTCCCGTTACTGTTGGGGTCCTTGACGCCGGTCTTGTTGAAGTGGGCGTTAAAGTAGCCGTTGCCGTACCAGCCGAAGATTTCGTTCATCTCGGCGGCCGTTGAAGAGGCAATCGATTCATTAATAAATTTCGGTGCCCCAGCGGCCGTGTAGAGCTGGGTGTCCCCGGTCTTGGCGTTGAGGACGACCACGTGCAGACTCTTATAGTTAATCCGACTGGAGACCCCGCGGGCCTTGTAAACGGTTTGGATGAAGTAGGGTTCGCCAGAGTCCTTGATTTCGAGTTGCGGTTGGCCTTCCTGAACCCACCCCGGGAAGCGGTTGTAGATGACCCGTTGTGCGTCTTCGAAGAGGTAGGCGCTAGGCGTGTATTTCATGGATTGCTTGATAAAATGCGGCTCGGCATTGACGTTGGTGGCGTCAATCATGAAGTAACCGGGAGACCGCCGCGCCCGTTGCCAACGCCAGAAGCCATCGAATTCCACCGGTGCGATGTAAACGGTCTTACCCTTGACGACCTGCGTCTGTAGCGCTCCCAGCTTGTAGTAGGAGGTGTTCGGTACGGCACTCATGGCCTTGTTCATCTTGTTGCGGACGGTCTTGGGCGCGATGGCGATGGGCGTGGCGTCCTTGTCCAGTAGGGGCGCGGTCTTCATCGTCTTGATTTTCAAGGAGTTGTAAACCGGCTTGACGCCGAATTTGGTCTGCGCGGCCCCGAATAGACTGACCACGAAGAGCAGGGCGAGCAGACCCGCCGCCACGTTGAGCCCCTTATTGCGGCTGCGCACGCGGGGATGCTTGTCGCCGTTTTCCACCTCAACGTTGGGGCTGCTGAGGGCCAGAAACGGCAGGTACAGCACCCCACTGATGACGTTCATGATAATGAGGCTAAAGAGCGCCTTGCTGGGAAGAATAACGAAGACCACCCCAATGGCGATGAGGTAGTAAACGATGTAGATGCCCGCCAATAGGCGAAGATTCTGGGGGCGTTGTACGATGCCCATAATCGCCATGATGAAGGCGGATAGCGTACAGAAGAAAGCAACTAGTAACATTGAGATAAACCCTTTCCAATTATATCTAGAGAAGCCATCGACTGATTTCCCGGGGATTACAGTGATCCGGGAAATCAGTATATGTAAAAAATAATAACCTCCTCTAGTTTACCCTATTTAGCCACCCGACTAAAGGGGAATGCGTGAATTTATGGTAGCGCTTTTAGCGACGCGGTGGTGACTAGCATTGGTCAAAGGAGAGCTATCCGGTCATCGACAACATCTATTGCAAGGCAAAGCAAAACGAGTTTGGACCGGTTAGCCCAAGCTCGTTTTTCCTTTGTCCATTTTAGGTGATTGTGAACCGGATCGCGTCCGTAACCCCCAAGTTATAGGGTGCTGCTGATGGTGTGGGCCATCAGGGTAGACGGTGTGGTCTGGGCAGCTGTGACGGGCTTAGTGGTTCGTTGCCGGCACCCACCGAGAAGCGAAGCGGCCACCAGAATTCCGATAATCGTCGTCAGTTGTTTCATATGTAAACTCCCTAAAAATTTTAGTTTCATCCGGTCGGACGTGCCGCTTTAGTCGTGTGGCTCGGTGTGTTGGCTAATGACCCGCTTGACCCAACGTTGCGAGTAACCGTACTTGTTAGCGAGTTCCTTGGTGGATAGCTTAGGGTAGTGCGATTGAATCGCCGCAATGGTTCCGTCGCGGTCGTATAGCTTCATCGGTGGGTTCAACTGAGACCCCCGAAACTCATGGTAAAACTTTAGCATCTCTTCGGTCCCCAACAGATCATTTAGCTGTTTATATAGAGATTGTAGTGCATCCGTATCGACATCCAAGGCCGTCATCTCCCTTATTGTTGTGTTTCAGATAGAATCGTATCAAATTCTCCCGGCAGTTAAAAATACCCCGTACCAGGCAGAACTGCCTGCAACGGGGGTGCTAAGTTTACTTTAAAATTACCGATTGAGGTATTTGCGGACGGTTCGTTCGGCCAGATCGTACTTGATACTCAGTTGGTGAATCTTGAGACCGGCAGAAAAATCGGCGCGAACCTGTTGCTGTAAGACTTCGCGGCGCACCAAACGGAGGGGAAAATTAACCGTACTGCCGCGGAACTCCGTAAAGACCTTCTTGGTGTTCTGCTCCCCGATGATTTCCGCCAGTTCCTGATAGATTTGTTGCCACCGTTGGCTTTCTGCCATAAGTCTAACCCACTTTCCTCATGTTTATATTTGATACACCCAATCTTACACCTCCGATGCGAAAGGGCGAAAAAGAATGGTCTGCCGAAAAGAGAAATGTTGTGACGTTGCCCGCCGGTGATGCCCGTCCCCGTGCGCATAGAAAAGGACCAGCACAACTGGCTGGTCCACCTAAACTTTTTGGTCGAGGTGCGGTCATTAACGCTTAAACATGAAAATGCCCCGCACAATCTCTGCGCCGATTAAAACAATCATGAACGACCAGGTAACTAATGTTGCGACGCTCCCCATTTGAAAGACCTCCTCGGATTCACGCGACTTCTAACTAACTTCATTGTACGCTGGATGCCGGAGTGACACAATAGGAACCGCTTACATTTATATAATTAATTGCTAAAGATTGAAAGATAGAGATCGACTAAAACTCGTACAATTTATGGCGTTAATCTTAGTCGGTTACAGTTTCGCGGTGGAAAGCGGTCGCCTTACCGTTCGTCAAATAGGGGTTGGACGGGCCGAGCCACAGTGCGGTCTCGACACCTCGCTTTGAGCCGAGAAATCACGTCTCAAAGACGCCAGTTCCCTAAGCGGCATGAATCCGCGCCACTAAGGGAACTCCCACGGCTAAACCCATATTTGGCTCACTCATGGCTGCGAGAGTGCTGGCCAGCAACCAGCGGCTTAACCCCACGTAACAACCAGTTTATCGATAAACATTGGTGTTGCTGACAAACACCGTCCTACCGGAGATCGCCAGGGGTGGAGCCAGCTGTGTCGACGGTGTTAGCTGAGGGGGCTTCTCAGCTTACAGCGTGGGGCGACTTGGGAGACTTGCGGGCTTGGCAAGGCTTCCAAGCGAACCGGAAGCCCGTTTCTCAGGCTGGAGGTGTCCCCATAGCAGGCGGAACCCCTGGCAGGCGCAGGCTCCTGGTTTCACCAATTTTGTGGACCGAACACCGTTGTTATGGGAAGCGCCGCGTTAATTCTACTTTCAACCTTTAGATTAATTGCTTTAATTCGGCTAAAATCGCGTTATTCACTGGTCATTAGCGGTTCGTCACCGTAATCAAATCCGCGAAGGTCGCCGTGGTCATGCCCGGCGTAACCCGCAGGCGTGAGAGGTTGTAGCGGCCCTGTTTCAGCGTGGCGACGCCCTCCTGGGTAGTCAAAGCCAGCTGATAGCCGCTCTGTTTGGCCAGCCGATGGGTGGTTGCGTTGGCCCGCCCGGCCGGGTAGCACAGCATCTGCGTTCGTTGGTCGAGGTGGGTATCCAGCCAATGCTTGGAATTGACCAATTCCTGCTTCTGTTGGGTGGCCGTCAGCTCATCGAGGTTGAGGTGCTGGACGGTGTGACTGGCGAAATCCACGTGGCCGGTTGCCTTCATCCGCTTCATTTGCGCCAGCGAAAGGTGATTACGCTTGTGAGTAAAGCCGGTGATGACGTTGATGGTGGCGTGAAGATTGTATTTCTCCAGAACCGGGAGCCCATTGGTCAGGTTATCCTTGTAGGCATCATCCAACGTGATCCACACGACTTTCTTCTGCGGAACGGTGTTGGTGGTCAGCGCGCGAATGGCCTCAGCCGTGGTGAACGTCCGGTAGTGATGTTGCTTGAGGTAGGCCATCTCGCTAACAAACTGGTGCTTGGGCACGCGGAGTTGATTGCCACTAGAAATGCTATGGTACATTAGAATTGGTAGCTGCAACGGCTGTTTGAGCTTGATCCAGGGAGTGGCCTTGACCGTCTTTGCCGGTGGGGTGCTGACCGCCTGTTGCTTAATGCGGTTGTGCCGGGCCGGACGACTCAGAGTAGTGGGCCGGGATTGGCTCCACCAGAATCCGCCGCCTAACAAGGCGATTAAGACCAAACAGCCCCCCAAGAGCCCCCACTTTTTCTTCATGATTAATTCCCCCAATTTGTTCGTTTACTATTTAGTATAGGGGGTTCAGCGCTCGGGGGCACGGATTTAGTCCGCGCGCTGGGCCAATCGCCGATAATAGTCGATGGAATCGGGTTCCAGGTGAAGGGCCGCAACCGCTTCACGGTCGGATAGTTGGGGGTGGCGCCGCAGATAGTTAACTAAATAACCTTGGTACAGCACGGTCGGACTCAGGGTAAAGCCCACGATGGCCTCATCGGGTTTGAGATACTTGTGTAGGCCGGGCAGGGTGAGGTGCGGATCGGCCGCGGCCCGTTGCTTGAGGAACCAGTCGCTGGACTGGAAGCGTTGCTGGAGCGGTGCCAGGAAGGCCCGGAGTTCGGTCAAGAACCGTTGGGCCGCCGGAGACCAGTCGCGCGTCACCAGTTGTGCCGTAAAATGTGGCCGAAGGAAGGCCTGAACGGGATAGCCCTGAGCCACCAGGAGAAGCGTCAACCGGGTGTAAACGTGGAGGCGTTCGTCGGCCAACAGGCTGTCCAGTTCGTCCACCCAGCGGTAGTTCAGCGGTTGGGGTGCCTGCTTGGGTTTACTCTTCAGGTCCAGCGTGGGCAGGTAGGGCGTCCAGTTGTGGGAGAAGAGAAACTTGAAGTAAACGTTGAGGTGCGAGAGAATCTTGTTGTAGGTTTGATTTTGGATTTGGCGGGCGTCCACCAGCATGCCCAGGTACTGCTCAACGTCGGGCGTTTGAAGCTGGTTGACCCGGTGATCGCGCTGGTAGGTGGGATTGAAGTTCTCCAGGTATTTGAAAAAATCCGTGAGCGTGGCGTTGTACTCGTCCTGAGTGGCCTGGGCCATGGCCCGCTGCTGAAGTACCCGGTTGAAGGCGTCTTGATAGGGATAGGATTGGGACATGGACAACACTTCCTTTGCTAAAAATTACGTTAACTTAGCTAGTGTACCACGACCGTCAAGTCGTGATTGCAGGTGGGTTAGGCCGGATTGGAGGTCCGGGCCGCCAGCACCTTTTGGCGTAACTGTTCTTTTTGACTATCATTAATAAAGGCGGCGTCGATGGCGTTGAGCGTGAGGCGTTCGAGTAGCGACCAGTTCAGGCCAAACTGCTTGCGTAGCGTGATGAATTCATCGGTCAACGTCACGTTGGAAACGGTTCGGTCATCGGTGTTGACGGTGACCTTGAGACCGGCGCTGAGAAACTCCGAAAGGGGGAAGTCGTCCCAGCTCTGCACGGCCTTGGTCTGGATATTGCTGGTGGGGCAAATCTCGATGGTGGCGCCGGCCGCCTTGGTCTGCGCGATGGCCGCCGGGAAACCACTCATGTGGACGCCGTGACCAATGCGTTTCGCCCCCATCGTCAGCGCGACGACCACGTTATCCACGGGACCCGCTTCGCCAGCATGGAGGGTAAAGGGGAGACCTGTGGCCTCGCCCGCACGAATGGCATCCACGAGGTCAATCGTGGGGTGGTTAAATTCATCACCGGCGAAGTCCAAGCCGACCACGCCCTGGTCCTTGAACTCGGCCGCCGTTTGGAAGACGGTGATGCACTCGTCCAGTGGTCGGTCGCGCATGGCGCAGATAATGGCGTTGACCGGGATACCAAATTCTTCGGATCCGGCGTGCAGGCCGGCCAGCGTTGCCGCGATGGCTTCGCGGATGGACAAGCCCTTAGCCGTGAAGATGGCGGGGGCGAAGCGGGTTTCTAAGTAAATCAAACCGTCCTCAGCGGCGGTCTGAGCCATGTCGTAGCCGGCAATCTCCAGTTGTTCTTTAGTCTGCATGAGGTCGGTCACTACCTGGAATCGCTTTAAGTAGTCGATGAGGCTGACGGTGTCAATGGGTGCCGATACCAATGTCCGGAGCGCCGCGTCGCTGGCTGGCAACTCGGCACCGGTCACGGCCGCCATCTTCCGTAGCGCGGGTAGTGAAATCGACCCATCGAGGTGGCAGTGCAACTCAACTTTGGGGTACTGACGAACGGCGTCTGCGGTAAAAGGGTTAACTTGAGACATGGTAAGGTCCTCCTTTGGAATAATGGTGCTTCCTTAGATTATACCATGATAGCGCTTAACTAATCGACCGTCCGACCAATATTTCGGGTGGTTCACTATCCCTTTGCCATCAGTATTGCTTCCGGCTGCCAGGGGGTTCCACGGGGCTGGCCGCCTTACCGTTCGCCTAACTATGAGCTGGATCGCGGTGGGCGGACGTTCCGAGCCAAAGAGCGGTCTCGAAACTCGCTTGGAACCGCAAGCCCACATTTCCAAGGCGCCATGCCCTAACCGGCGAGAATCGTGCCGCTAAGGGCATCCCACGGCTGAGCTCATATTTAGGCTTCACTCTCGGCTACTAATGGGTGGCCAGTCAAGACGACTGCAAGTTGCGTCAGTTATTCAGTGACGCAGCCGCCATTGCGTTGGAACGCGGCTTGATTGGTTAACCGCGCTGGAGGAGGCCGGGGGTGGAGCCAGCTGTGTCGATGGTGTTGGCTGGCGTCCTCTGCCGTCCCCCACAGCAGGTGGAACCCCCGGCAGCCGGAAGCTATGAAGGGGGCAGCCATACACAATCAAATCGTTCCAACTTCCAATGGTTAGCGATTGTGAAAGGTAAGTCACTGAACAAATAGGCCGACTTTTCCCCCAGATTCTCGCATTTTCCGAAGGATTCGCGTGACGGTTGGATTGCAAATTTTACAATTACAAAATTTGCGTAAAAGTCATTGTTTCTCACAAGTAAACATTATAGAATTGATTTAATCATACGGGGTGTACGACCACCTACTGGGATGGTTGTCCAATGGCCCCTTAATTTTAAGTTTAAAGGTTAATAGGTTTAATCACGAAAGCCTACAAATAATATCGGGGGAGCAACGGTCACGTAAGAAGAGAAGGAGAAAAGTGCCATGAACCATTTTAATGCGGAGCTGACGCGCATGGGGTTGCGCCAGCAAAGAGCGGGCAAGCGCCGATACATTACCGGTTTTGACGGTATTCGGACGCTGGCCGTTCTAGGGGTTATCATCTATCATTTAGCCCCGTCGACCTTGCAAGGGGGGTACCTGGGTGTGCCCATCTTCTTTGTGGTCTCGGGCTACTTAATTACATATTTGCTGATTCAGGAGTTCGATACCACCAATAAAATCGATGTTTGGGGGTTCTACGAGCGCCGGGTCAAACGGTTGTATCCGGCCTTAGTGGCGATGATCTTAGGGACGACGGCGTACATTACGCTGTTTCAACGTAGCTTGTTAGCCAATATCCGAGGGACCGTCCTCACGAACCTCATTTACGGCTACAACTGGTTTGAGATTCACCACGGTCAGTCGTATTTCGACCGGTTCAGCGGCGAATCACCGTTTACCCACCTCTGGTCATTGTCCATCGAAGGCCAGTTCTATCTGGTCTGGCCGTTAGTCGTGCTAGGCCTGTTGTGGTTCGTTCACCGCAAGTCGCGTCGTCTGGCCATCTTGATGGCGGTCGCGGTGGCTTCGGCCGTGGCGATGGCGGTGCTCTATAATCCTAGCAATCCCAACCGGGCCTACTACGGGACCGACACCCGGATGTTTGCGATTCTGATTGGGGCGGGGATGGCCTTCGTTTGGCCGGCACATAAGTTAAGAGCCGACATTGGTCGGAGTCAGCGGCTGACACTGGATGCCGTGGGTGTTGGCTCGCTACTGGCCCTCATTTACCTGTTCTTTAACATGAGTGGGCAGGCCACGAGTACCTACCGCGGCGGAATGTTCTGGTTCACGGTCCTGTCCGGTATGTTGGTCGGAACGGTGGCCCATCCGGGTAGCGACATGAATCGCCTGTTGTCTAACCGGCTGTTTAGCTACATTGGAAAACGTAGCTACGGCATCTACCTGTACCAATTTCCAGTGATGATTTTTTACGAGGCCAAGGTCAACATCGGCAATCATCCGTTGCTAAATGCGGTGGTGGAGGTGGCCCTCATCATGGTGATTACGGAGCTGAGCTATCGTTGGATTGAAAATCCGATGCGTCACTACCACTACGGTCAACTGACCGGCGACGTGGTGCGCTACCTGCAGCAACCGCGGGCCCACCGATTCGTCAATACGTTTGGCGTTGTGGCGGCCTTGCTCTTCGGGTTAACGGCCGTGGGATTCGTGCAACAGCCCGCGGCGGCCAAACCCACGGCGCTCCAGAAGACCATTACGGCGCGTCAGGCGGCCACGCAAAAGCAGAATGCGGCGGCGCTCAAGAAGCAAAAGGCGTTGGCGGCCGCGGCTTCCAAGAAAAAGCATGACAAGGCCGTGGCGTTTTCGAAGTTGTCGAAGGCCGATCAAAAGCTGGCCAAATACTACTTTCTCTCGCCGGCAGAGGTGTTGAGCAGTAAGCAGACTTCGCTAACGGCGATTGGTGATTCCGTCTTGCTGGATGATTCCGGCGACCTGCAGGATGTTTTTCCCGGCGCAATCGTCAATGGGAAGGTCGGTCGGCAGGCGGCAGACATGCACGATGTGATTACCAGCATGGCACAGCAGGGGCAGCTGGCCCATAACGTCTTGATTAATATCGGGACTAACGGCTACGTGACGCCGGAACAGGCGGACGATATCGTTCACGCGATTGGCCCGGACCACCAGATCTTCTGGGTCACGGCCCACGTGCCGACGCGAGAATGGCAGAATTCCGTGAACAATCGGATTCATAAGACGGCGGATAGCTACCACAATGTCCACGTGATTGACTGGTACGCGGCGGCCAAGGATCATCCGAAATGGTTCGTGAGCGACCACGTCCACCCGAACAATTACGGGAACCGGTACTATACCTCGTTGATTGCCAAGGCCATCGCTCGGGAAAATAACTAATATAATGTTGAAATGAGAGTCACCGCGACTCGGCGCCCCTGGGGGTACCAGTACGCGGTGACTTTTTTGCGTGGCTGTGGGTGCTGTCAAAAGGCTAAACGGGTGAGTCGTTGGCTGGCTTCAGTAACCGCGTCAATATCGTAATAACCGCCCTAGAGGTTAGTTTCGTGAATTTACCGCCGACTGGAAGTTTCTGCGGATTTTAGTGAAAAAATGACGACTTTGAGCGGTCGTTTGGGCGGGTTCGTGCTAAGATACGTTCTGAGTTCAGGGATGAATTCGAAAATTTACTGGGGGGTAATGTTTATGATGAAAAAAGTTGCAATGATCGCGGCCGCCGCTGCTATGGTGTTGCCATTGGGGATGGGGGCCATTGCTCCCGCAAACGATGCCGTAACGGCGTTCGCTGCCGCTAAACCAGCGGCTAAAAAAGTAACGCACACGTTACTTAGTGCTAAGACTATCAAGAAGGCAGCCTACCACGTCAAGAGTGGTAAGCCAGCGCTGTACCGTGCCGCTTTTGCCGCCGATCAGGCCAAGGTTACCATGAGCAAGAAGGGCACCTTAGCGGGGGGCAAGACTTACTACGCCACCAAGAAGATTGTCGTCAAAATCAAGGCAACTAAGACCACTAAGGCGAAGAAAGTCACCTACGCTTACGTGAAGACGGCTAACGGCAAGATCGCTGGCTGGGTTGCACTTTCTAAGCTGACGGCTGGCAAGTTCATGGCGGCTGATGGTAACGCGGATGCGAAGAAGGCGGCGGATAAGGTTGCCAGCAAGACCTACACGCTGGTTAGTGCCAAGAACCTAAAGAAGACGGCGTTCCACTTCAAAGGCAACCAACCAGCCATCTACACCGGTAAATTTGCGGCGGACCGGGCCAAAGTCACGTTGACCAAGAAGGGCGTACTGCCAGAAAGCAAGACCTTCTACGCCACCAAGACTATCACGATTAAGAAAGCTAAGAAGAACGTGAAGTACGATTACGTGACGAGCGGCAAGACGAAGGGCTGGGTTCTGGCCTCTCAACTGACTGCTGGGAAATTCATGGCAGCTGATTAATCACGACTCCAGTATATTTGAAAAACGGATGGCTTGCGGGCCATCCGTTTTTTATAGAGCTCAAATGTCACGTAAGATGCGTGCAAAAGTCGTCAAAATCTGGACGTTTCGGTGTACTATCCCTTATACCCAAAGTTAGGAATCACATTCCACCGGTGACTTAACCAAGTGGCGGCCGCCTTAGGTTCCCGTGAGCGGGTGAAGATGCCCTTCTTGTTCCCCTGAACGCGGTTGATGCCGAACTTGGTTTGGAAGTCGGCGAAGTTCCAGAGTTGTTCGCCCACGAAGTTATCAATCTTGTCGAAGATCTTGGCGTTCATCTCGTAGTAGTTGACCTGGTATTCTTCGGAGAATGGCTCGTTGTAGGTGCTGTGGACGCCAGCCACCGTGTCGGCGCCGAATTCCGTGAACATAATCGGCTTATCCGGCCACTTTTCCTGCCACGTCCGGAGTTCGGCCTCTTCGGCTTGAGCGGCGGCTTTCAGGTCACCCGTTTGGAGATACCAGCCGTAGTAGCGGTTCAGCGTCAAAATGTCGGCAAGGTCGGAACAGTTGTCGCGGTCCGGGGTGGACATCATGATATTGATGTAGGTGCACGGCCGGTTCTGTGGATCGAGGCTACGGGCCAGCTTGAAGAGCGGCTCGAAGTAGTCGTGAGCGCCCGGTAGGAAGGTCGCCGGTTCATTAGCGATCGACCAGATGACTACGGAAGCGTGATTCTTATCGCGACCAATCATCTCTTCCAGCGCCTGTTTGTGCGCTTCTTGGGTCTTGATGGTGGACCAGAAGGGGTTGTCGGTATTCTTAAAGGCACTGGAGACGTCGAAGTTGAAGTCGGGCATCAACCCAACGGCAGGCACCTCGTCGATGACCACGATTCCCTCACGGTCGCACAGCCGCATCATTTCTTCGGAATAGGGATAGTGGGACGTCCGGAAGGAGTTGGCGCCCATCTTCTTTAAGAGGTTCAGGTCCAAGACGTTGACGGCCTCGTTCAGCCCCCGTCCGTTGACGTAGGAATCTTCGTGCTTGCCGAAGCCTTTGAAATAAAAGGGCTGGCCGTTAATCAGAAATTTTCCGGCTTCAATGGCCACGGTCCGCAGGCCAAAGGGTTCCGTGTAACTGTCGATGACGGTGTCGTCTTCGACCAGGTCAACGCGGGCCCGATACAGGTAGGCGTAAAGTGGTTGCCAGAGGTGGATGTTGTCCAGGTGAAGGCTGGTCGTGGCGCCAGTTGCCGTTGCCACCACCGCTTCGTCTTCGTCCAACAGGGTGACCTTGACCGTAGTGGCCGCGGTCGTCTGGACGTTGACGTTGACGGTCGCGGACTTAGCGGCCAAGTCAATTTCGGGCGTGATGGTGACGTCTTCCACCCGATTCCAAGGGGTGGCCAGGAGATTGACGTTCCGGTTTAGACCGGCATAGTTGAAGAAGTCAAAGTTTTCGTCGACGTGGGCGATGGTGTGGCCGTCCGCGTCCTGGGTTTCCGAGTAATTTCCCACAGGCAACGTGGTGTGGTCTAAAAGGTTGCTGAGCTTGACGGTCAGACGGTTGGTGCCGGCGTGAACCTGATCGTTAATCGGCAGTTCAAAGGGGGTGAATCCGCCCTTGTGGTGGCCCACCGCCTGGCCGTTAACGAAGACCCAGGCCTCGTGGGTGGCCGAACCGAAACGCAGGCTTAACCGTTGATCCATTAAGGCCGCGGGCACGGTGAAGTCGCGTTCGTACCAGAAGTAGCCGCTGTGTTGCCGGATTTCTGGATTCGCCGTCTGGTCGTTGAAGGAGGCGGGCACCACCATCACGTCGGTCGTATTCAGGGGAACGGCGGGGTCCACGGTTTCACCGGGTTCAGGTAACTTGAAGGACCAGATGCCGTTTAGGCTCAGGACGGAACGGGTGGCGGTCATTAATGGATATAACATTTAGAATCACTCCTCAGATTATTTCGATCGCTCTTGCAATCGCTTACAAGAAGAATAAACTAAAATTAACGCGTTGGCTTTAACAATATTGTGGTTTTCGACACAATCTTGACTTTAGCCGAAATTAATTTTCACGAAACGAGGAGGACTGATCAGATGCAGTGGACGGAAATCAAAACGCTCGCCGACGATTTGGCGCAAATCAGCGGGGTATCCGTACGGGTGTGTGATGGCGACTTAGCCACCATTCAGCTCAGTGGAGACGATGCGCCACTCCCCGTTTTTCGGACGTTGCCGACGACGCGCTGGCAGGTGGAACGCGCGATTACCGCGCAGGGGGACTTCTTGGCCCTGGGGATCTTCAGCGACCAACAGCTGACCGGTTACCTGATTGCGGGGCCGTGTGAGTCCGAGAGTCGCCGGCTAGCCCGGATTATGGGGCGCTGTGTGCTGGGCGCCACGCATCCCGTAACGATTCACGATGACCACATCAAGGTGCCGCGACTGACCGTGGATTTGGCGGCCACGGATAGCGATAACGATGCCGTGGTGGCCCGGCGCTATGCGACTCAGAATCGCCTCATGGTCACCATCACGCAGGGGGACACGGCGCGGTTGCCGGAGATGCTGGCGGCCACGTCTAAGCTGGATATTGAGGCCTTCTTCTCGCGGGTGCCTAATCGGCGGTTACGGTCGGCGAAGAACATCCTCTACGTCTTCAACACCATGTGTCGGATTGCGGCCGAGCGCGGTAATATCAGTCCGGTGGTTCTGGACCGCGTTTCAAGCCACTATGCCGTGGAGATTGAGCGAATGCCCTCCCTAGACCATCATCAGCGATTGACGGCTGAAATGGCAACCCAGTACTGTGAAATTGTGGCCGCCCGTCGTGACAATCACTACAGCCGCAAGGTAAATCAGGCCTTGCAATTCATTTATCGCCATTATCAGGCGGACCTGAGCCTAGCGGAGATTGCCAGTGCGGCCCAGGCCGCACCCACATACCTGTCACGGCGGTTCAAGCAGGAGACCGATGAGACCATCTTTGAATTCATCAACCGTTATCGCGTGCGGATGGCCCAGCAGGTTCTGCGGCACCGCCCCGAATCCGTGACGGACGTGGCTTTTCGGGTAGGCTTCAACAACGTAACCTACTTCAACCGCATGTTCAAACGGTACACGGGGATGACCCCACTGGCCTATCTGCGCGGGAGTGAGCCCACGGTGCCCCAATGATGATGGCCAGCAACCAATTGATGGTTAAAACGATAGTTCTAGGCACTGGCGGCCGGACGTGTTATGCTGAAACAGCATAACCGGCAGAAAGTGAGAGCCTTGACCATGACATAAGTGTGGGGGATGACGCCGACTGATTGTTGGAATTTGCCGCTAAGTTAGACTGTCAATTGGACAATTACAATTACAACACGCCCTGTCACAATGGCCGGTAGATTAAGGTTTCCTTGCGTTTCTTAGAAGTTGCTAATTAGTTCGTGTAAACGCTTTACAATGATTGACTAAGCAAGCATAATGGGAGATGTAAAGGGCTCAAAGAATCTACGGAGGTGTTTTTGATGGTTAAAACAAAAGCAGTAATGATCGGTGCCGGCCTGTCTAACATGGCCGCGGCGGTTTACCTGATTCAAGAAGGCCATTGGCGTGGTGAAAATATTACTTTTTACGGCGCCGATATGCACGGGGCCAACGATGGTGGCGAAACCAGTGACTTCAGCGATGAGTACTGGAACAAGGAACACCCGTTGGACAACCGCACGGGGTACGTTGCCCGTGGTGGCCGGATGCTGAATTACCGAACGTACGTTGATTTAATGGACTTACTCGACCGGATTCCTTCGGCGACCGAGGAAGGTATGACTGCGGCCGAAGATACCCGCGATTTCGACGCGCATCACCGGACGTATGACATTGCCCGGTTGATGGAAGGCGGCAAGGGTATCATCGACGGGGGCAAGCTGGGTCTGAACAACAAGGACCGGGTCTTACTTTCCAAGTTAGTCCTGATGCCGGACGAAGAAGAAACCAAGCTGGATAACGTGACGATTGCCGAGTTCTTCAAGGACGATCCGCACATCTTCCAGACCAACTTCTGGTACATGTGGGAAACCACGTTCGCTTTCCGGATTCAAAGCTCGGTGCAGGAGCTTCGGCGTTACATGCACCAAATGATTTATGAATTTACGCAAATTGAACACTTGGTTGGGGTTAACCGGACCCGTTACAACCAATTTGAAAGCATGATGCTCCCCCTGATTAATTACTTAAAGGACGAGGGCGTGACCTTCATTTCCAACCGGATTGTGACGGATTGGGAATTCGCCGACAGCGCCATGCAAGACGAGATTACGGTGACCGGCTTACACATCAAGAACGTGGAAGACGACACCGAAGAAGTCGTCAAGATTGATGACGATACGGCCGTTATCTTCACCAACGGGTCCATTACGGATTCGGCCACGATGGGGGATTACAATACGCCAGCGCCGGAGAACATGGAGTACGGCATTAGTGCCGCCCTCTGGAAGAAAGCCACGGAGCGGTTCTACAACTTAGGGACGCCGGACAAGTTCTTCGACGACCGGAAGAATTCCGAATGGGTCAGCTTCACGTTGACCACGAAGAATCACCTGTTGCTAAACGAAATCACACGGATTACCACGCAGGTTCCGGGGAACGCGCTGAACTCCTTTATTTCGACCACGCCAATCACCCCATTGGGGCAAAAAGACGTGAACATGTCGATTGTGGTGCACCACCAACCCCACTTTACGACCCAGAAGCCGAACGAATCGGTTATTTGGGGCTACTTCCTGTACCCACGGCGTCAGGGTGAATTTGTCCACAAACAATACATCAAGATGACCGGTAAGGAAATGGCTCAGGAATTGATTGGGCAGTTGTCCAAGGTTGATCCGGGTCCGAATAACATTAAGAACCATGAGGCTGAAATTCTTGACAGCATCATCAATAATATTCCGGTCTACATGCCATACGCTTCGGCCCTGTTCAACAACCGGGCCAAGAGCGATCGGCCGGAAGTCATCCCGGCCCACTCGACGAACTTGGCCTTTACCGGTGAATTCGTTGAACAGCCGTACCAGATGATCTTCACGGAACAAAGTGCCACCCGTTCCGGTGAGATTGCGGCCTTCCACTTCGCGGGCGTGCCAATGGATAACCTGGTGGACACTCCACGGTATGACAAGGATCCGAAGACTTTGATGCGGGCCACCAAGAAGATGTTTAGTTAAGTTGAATGCAGTGTGGGCAAGAAAAGCGGGCGTGAACCCGCTTTTCTTTTTGAAAGTTATGCATAGGAGAAAAGTTCCGTTAATTGGCAATCAGATTGATTCAGGGAAAATTTTTAACACATGTTTCAGTTACGTAAAATACCAAGGTATGTCACCTGCTATGAGAAAGCAGATATAACACACCTTGGTATTTCTGATTATTTAATTAAAAATAGTCGGTGATGCATGAAGTTTTTAACATCGAAAATTTTTTGGGCGGCGACCTGTCCAATCCTTCGAGGCTTCAAGTCAAAAGAATAAATATTTTTACGGTCTGGAAATCCATGAAGCAAATTGTTGAAAGTTACAATCGACAGAGGATGTTCCTCATGGAGAAAAGCCTGATAAGCGAATTCACCAATCTCATCTTGTGAGGCAACAATACCATCGATTCCGGTGAGATTATTTTGAATGGTTAACAAGGCTTGCCGAGGCTCTTTGAGATCTATGGCGAGAGGCTTAACTTGTTGTGTTGATGTCAAACTAGACTGTAATCCGGAAAGCCGCTCTTCTTCAAATTTCAACCGCCGCCGGGTTTCCAGAAAAAGAATATGGTTAGCAGGGCTCATAGTAATTAACTTTTGACCAGCGAGTTTGCCAAAAAATTGGTTATCGTTATCGATGAAAACACGTGAGACTTCAGGATCGTTACCAATAATAACGTAATCCAACTTGTTTTGGTCTAAATAGTCACGAACAGGATCTTCTTTTTCGAAATAAAGAAAGATGTACTTTGTAATATGGGCCTGATGCGCCATGGTTGCAACGATTTCCATGATTTGCTCTGTTGAGTCGGCGAGTGCAACTGTGGATACAAATCCTCGATGGTTTAATTCAGAACCAATTCCTGAAATTATTTCTAAATAAAACGGATTGGTTTGATATCGCTCATTGGAAGGAAAAATAATTCCAACTGAGCGAGAGCCACCAGTAGCTAAAGTTTTAGCATTAAAGTTTGTTTTGTAGTCAAGTTCATGTGCAATCTTCATAATTCGTGTTTTAGTTTCTTGCAGAATATGTGGATCATTATTAAGTGCACGTGACACAGTAGAGGTTGAAACACCGGCTTTTGTAGCGATATCTTTGATAGTTGCAGTCATGGGCAACGGGATCCCTTCGAACTTTATTTACCGAAATAGTCTGAGTTAACAAAGAAGACCGTAGCTGCACCAATCGCCATGCCAATACCGGCCACAATGATCATGGCAGTAAAAGAAGACCCAACTAATGGGAATAAGGCAAAACTTAACAGAGATGCGGCAATTTGTGGCACACAGATACTCCCGTTAAAGAGTCCCAGATAAGCTCCCATATTGTTCCCATCAATTGAGTTAGAAACCAGAGTAAAGGGAAATGTGTGCATTGAAGCCCAAGCTATTCCAATTAAAATAAATGATAACACAAGGGCATACTTATTATGAATAGTTGCAATTAAAATTAGTCCTAGAGCGCCAGCAACTAAACTTGATGAGTAAACACGTTTACTAGATTTATTGGTGACGCGAGTCAGGACTAGTGACCAGATTACTGCAGAGATTGCCTGAACGGCAGACATCACACCGTACCAATTACCAGCGGCTTGGAATCCACTTGAAGCGGCATTGCTGGTGTGCCAAATATTTTGTGCTAAAGCGCCGTTAGCGTAAGTCCAGAGATATTGAAAGCCAAACCAGGAGAAAAATTGAATAATGCAGACAATCCAGAAGATTTTTGGAGCTTCTTTAAGCAGTGTGAAAAAGCTCTTATGAACTTTTAAATCTTCCTTTGTGATATGATGATAGGCATTATATTCTTCTGGCGCATATTCGCGGACTCTAAGGATGGTCACGAGTGATGAAAGAATCAGGACGGTAGCGCCAATATAGAAAGCGATTTTAACAGATGCGGGAACTTCACCCTTAGGAGCAACATTTGCAATCCCTAAAGCGGTTAGGATGAATGGAATGACACTGGCTAAAATGGATCCTGAGTTAGAGAAAAAGCCTTGAATAGAATAAGCTAAGCCTCGCTGATCCTCCTCAACCATATCAGCAATCATCATCTTGTATGGTTGCATGGAAACGTTATTTGATAAATCTAGAAATGTAATAGCTAATGCGCCAAACCAAAGGGCCTGAATAAAGGTAAAACCGAAACTTCCTGCATTTGGTAATAGCAAAAGTACAGTAAAGGCGACCAAAATTCCGGCTATCAAATAGGGGATGCGTCTCCCTAGATGAGGAATCCAAGTTCTATCTGAAAATTTACCGATTAGAGGTTGAATGATCAATCCAGCTAATGGGGGAACAAGAAAGAAGAATCCCAAATTGTTGGGATTTGCTCCTAAAGTTTGAAAGATTCGACTCATATTTGAACTTTGAAGAGAGAAAGCCATTTGAACACCTAGAAAGCCAAAATTAATGAGCCAGATTTTACTGGCAGGTAGTTTGGGTAGGCTACTTTTTTCCATATTGATTCACTCCTATTATTCAAATTTTAATAATACAGCGCCCCAGGCATCCAGACTGATTTTGGATTGATTGCCTGTGATATAGCCATCGTTTTTTAGAATGACGTGATAGGGCTGTGAAGCTAAGTCTTGAGGAAGTGGATAATTGTAAGTTAAGTTAGAAAGATTAGTAATGATGAGCCAAGTTGCCTGAGTATCGAATCGGCGATAAACAATCAGGTCCTTTGCCCTTGTTTTTTCTAACATATACTGGCCATTTTGAAGGGTAATATCGGACTTTTTGATCGTGATCATTTGACGGTAGAAATTCAGAACGGAATTACTACTCTTCTCCTCAGACGCCACATTAATTGTCTTGTAGGAGTCCGCAACTTTAATCCAAGATGTGGTAGTAGAGAATCCAGCTAATGAGCCTGCTGTCCACTGCATGGGAGTCCGAGCATTATCTCTCCCTTTGAAAGCGATTTCGTGAAGCGCCATTTGAGTATTATAGCCGTCTTTAATTCTTTCTTGGTAGTGACGAAGACTGTCAATATCAGTTACCTCGTTGATAGATGTAATGTGATCGTTTATCATGCCAAGTTCTTGCCCTTGGTAGATGAAAGGGGTTCCTTTCATCATGAAATACATAAGACCTGCGGCTTTGGCAGAACGATTGCGATAAGCTGGTTCTTCGCTACCAAAGTAGGAGACTGCGCGTGGAAGATCGTGATTTTCGATGAAGAGTCCCAAGTTTCCTTGCTTAGCGGCAGCTATCTGCCAATCGGTTAGTTTTTTTCTAACAGTTGGTATTGACTTAGTAGCAAAGTCAAATTTGTGATTATCTCCAAAATTAACATGGTCAAATTGAAAGAGTAGATCCATGTAACCTTTTTGAGGGTCAACCCATTTAATAGCAGATTCTGGTGGTACTGCGCCAACTTCGCCGACTGTCATTACACCATAATGATCATAAATGTTCTTGAGTTCACGTAGAAAAACTTCAATTCCAGGAATATTGCGAGAGGCTTGATCAGGATTGTCGACGTTTTCGAAGGTCTGTAGTTTCTTTAGATGGGTGATTGCATCCAATCGAAAGCCATCCACGCCTTTTTTAATCCAAAACTTGATGATTTCGTGCATCTCATGACGGAGGTGAGGATTTTCCCAATTCAAGTCAGGCTGTTGTCGTGCGTACAGATGATAATAATATTCATCAGTAGCTCGGTTATATTCCCAAGCCGAACCACCAAATAAAGAAGTCCAATTATTGGGTGTACCACCATTTTTACCTTTCTTCCATATGTAATAGTCATGGTATGGACTATTGATATCCTGCTTGGCCTGAAGAAACCATTGATGTTGATCGGAGGAATGATTTAAAACCATATCCATAACAATTCTTATGTTATGGCGATGAAGCTCCTTTATTAAAGTATCCAGATCTTGCATCGTCCCGTATTGAGGGTCAACGCTACGATAATCAGCAATGTCATAGCCATTATCAATACCAGGGGATTTGTAGATTGGGCAAAGCCAAACGAAATCGACTCCTAACTTATCTAAATAATCAATTTTTTCTGTAATACCAGTTAGGTCACCTATTCCATCACCATTAGCGTCAAGAAAGCTTTTGGGATAGATTTGATAACCGACACCATGTTGCCACCAATTTGCTTGAGTCATACGGAACACCTCTGAATTATTATGGGAACGTTTCCATGGGAACGTTCCCATAATAATTCATCCTCAAATAATTTGCAACCCGCTTAGTGGAAAACGATTACAAAACATGGGCGACACTGTGCCTAAAATGCTGATGCATTGGTATTTATAAGCAAAAAAAGACGTCAAATTTTTTTGACGTCTTTTTTTCATGTTGGAGTTTAAGTGGTGAATTTGATTGCTTCAATCAGCTTGCCATATCATTAACATTCACGCGGTGTTGTTTGGTGCCTTGCCAGAACGGTACCTTCACCACGCCCATAATCTTCTGGGCGTCCACGTAGCCCCACGCCCGACCATCTTCGGAAATGCTGCGATGATCGCCGAGGACAAAGTAGTGCCCCTTCGGCACCGCGTTGCCCTGGTAGGCCCAGTGATGTTCCTTGGCGAGGCTGCTGAGTGTCCAGTTGCCCGTGCCGGTGGTTCGTTCGGATTTACTGATAAATGACTGATTAATCTTGCGGTTATTCACGTAGATGTAGCCATTCTTGCTGACGACCTTGTCGCCGGGCATTCCGATGACGCGCTTGACGTAGTTGGTATTCTTCGCGGCGTTCGGGTCCTCCCCGTAAGCGTCAAAGACGATGACGCTCAGGCGTTTTACCGTGAGGGGCTTGAGCACCATCATGCGTTCGCTGTCAGCCAGGTTGGGTTCCATGGACCCGCCGGAAACCTTCACGACCTCGAGACCGTACGTCCGAATCAGAAAGACCAGGACGGCGGCGACTAGGACGGGCACGACCCAGCTGAGTATACTTCGTAACATTTTCATTTTGACAACAGGCTCCCCTAGATCAATTTAATAGGTTTAAGTGTACCACGAGTCCGCGACGGAATTGGAAGTTTCATGAAAAGTTAAAGAAAATCCTAGAAATTTTGTGCAGATGGTAGCGCTTTCTTTGAAACTATGCCACAATTAAGGAGCACTAAAAGAGATATGCTAAGGAGGAAACACCATGGCAGAATTGGAAGAATTATTGCAAGTCGCAACCGACATGTTAGACCGGGCCTACACCCCGTACTCCCATTTTCACGTGGGCGCCGCGGTTGTGGGTGCCAGCGGTAAGATTTACGGGGGCTGTAACATTGAAAATGCCTCGTATGGTCTGACGAATTGTGCCGAACGGACGGCGATCTTCTCGGGTATCGCGGCGGGGGAAAAGAAATTCACCGCACTGTTGGTCACGGGAGATACGGAGCAGGCGATTGCCCCCTGTGGCGCTTGCCGGCAGGTTATTACCGAATTCTTCGATCAGGACGCGGTGATTTACCTGACCAACCAGAAGGGTGCACTGGCCGAGACCACGGTTGCCGGAATCTTGCCCGGAGCCTTTCTGGCGTTAAAATAGTAAATCGTTTTGGTACATACGGCGCGGGCATTTTTGCCGGGCGTCCGCTTCGATGCGAATCGTTTCGTGTGTAGGCCTGGGAAGTTATCCCGGGTCTTTTTTTCGGTCAAGTTTTCCAGTAAAATACTATTTCAGATAAATTACTTTGACACGCACAGTAGCATGTGATACATTAAGTGCATCGAAAACAGCGAAAGGAAGTGGCAACATGGCTGAGATGATCTCGAAAGATTTAATCCGGGGCCATACGGATACCATCGTTTTAAATATTTTGCAGCAAGGGGATAGCTACGGTTATCAGGTGGCCAAGCGGGTGCGTGAGCTCAGCCAGGGCCATTACGAATTGAATGAGGCGACGTTGTACACGGTGTTTCGCCGGCTGGAGAAGAACGGCGCGTTGACGGACTATTGGGGCGATGAGACCCAGGGCTCGCGGCGAAAATACTACCACGTGACGGCGACCGGTCAGGCGATGTTGGCCGAGAAGACGGCCGCCTGGCAATTCGCCAAGCCGATTATTGATGAATTAATCACGGGACAGATTACCGAGGAGGATTAGCATGGACGATATGACAATGGAAATTCGCACGCGGTTGGACGAACGGTTTCGGCAGTACCAACCATCCCGAGCATTAACGGAATTAAAAGAAGAGTTGGTCGGCGACCTCACCGAAGCCGTAACCGATAAGATTAATCAGGGCCTGGATGCCCAGCAGGCGGTCGATGAGGCCATGCAACAGCTGGGCGATATCGACAGTCTCCTCAAGGAAGTGGCCGCCGAGGATGCCGCTAAGGATGCCGATGAGTCGGCAGATTCCGCGGCCCATCACGACCAGTCCCACTCGCACGTTCAGATTGGCAAGCTCCACATCACCGACGATCAAGTCACTTGGGGCGACCACGTGATTGTCGATGGCGATGGCGACAAGGTTGATTTGGGCAAGTTGGTTCAGGTTGACGGTGACCACGTCTCGGTCGGCAACGGCTTCATTGATGTCGATGGCGATGACGTCAAGATTAACGGCGAGCGGCCGCAACGAGCCTATGTCGGGTCACTCAAGCTGGTCAATACCCAGGCCTTCGCGGTCACCGATCTCGATGAGGTAGTGGTTAATTACCCCGATGCCGCGGTCAAGATTGGCCAGGCCAGCGCTTCTGAAATTGTGGTCAACGAGTACATGAGCCGCGACAGCGAACGATTCTATCTGCGAGGAAAGCAGTACGGGTCCCGCCTGGAATTGAGTCAGGGCGATCGTCCGCGGCTGTGGCCCCTCCACGTCCGGACCGAAATTTTTGTGCCGAGCAACTTAAAGGGCCGCGTTCGTGTTCACGCCGGCAATGGGAGCCTGGAGGTCAGCGATTTACGGTCCAACGCCGATTTCGATATTCACGCCACCAACGGAGCCATTCGGGCGTTTAACAATCAACTGATGAACTTCACGATTCGTGCCACCAATGGGTCGGTTCGCGTTGACCAACTCTCCGCGCTGCATTACGACCTAACCAGTACCAACGGCAGCGTGACCCTGGCCAACGTTCAGGGAACGGGCAAGGTTGAATCGACCAACGGGGCCATTCGCGTGAACGACCACGAGGGTGATATTGGGCTAAATTCGCGTAATGGCGCGATTAGATTGAATCATGTGAGTGGACACGTGAATGCTTCGACGCGCAATGGCTCTCTACGCATGCAGGGGCTGAGCGGCAGTGGGCAGTTCCATTCCGGCAACGGCAAGATTAGTGTTGATGTGGTTAAGCTCGCCGGTGACGTCACCATCACGGGCAATGGTAGCGCCGATGTGACGGTCGTTCCGGGAACGGCCTACAACTTTGACGTCCGCAATGACGACGGCTCGCTGCGGGCTCCGCGGCTGGCACACCTGACCTTAGACGACAGTCACCATAAGATTGGGTCCCTGGGCGAAAATCCGGTCTACACGGTTAAAATGGACACGGTCCACGGCAGCGTTCGCCTCGCCTAACCAACAAAATCCCCCTAAGTCATTAGCGACTACTAATGATTTAGCGGGATTTTATTTTTTGGGGTAATATTTTCGATCACAAGCGGTTGAACCCCTTCAATGAATTATTCTATGCAAAATTCCAATTGTTACCAGCTGAGCCAAAATGGGCCATTTTTTGGGTGGCATGGCGCGGTATAATCAGAGGTGTTCTGCGACAACTTTTCTGGAGGAATCGCCTTAAAATTGGGAAGCTGGAAGGGGAAACAACGTAGAAAGGACAAGGGTTGGTGTAAATTGTAAATAAAATCCCAACAATTTGTTAAAAAAAGGTTTATTTTTTGGGCAATAGAGGCGATACTAGAGGGAGTTACCGAACGGGCGACTCGTAGAGATACCACCAAGATTGAAATTGGTGTAGTTGGACGTGGCTGATCTGTGTTAGGGGAATTTCACGTGAATGGCCGGCCGCTAGTCCAAGAAAGACCGTTGTCGGGGAAACGTAGTCCACAGTTCCCGTGTAGGTGACGTCCTGAATATTTATAGTTGTAATTTTGTTTTTTAAGTAAGCAGTTTGGAGTAGTGTCCTAATTTGGTGGCGAGCCTGGGTAAACATAAAAATCACGTCCTTGAGCTAAAGATTAAATCCATTATAGAACGTGTGTTCGATTTTGGAAAGGGCTAAAAAGAATTTCATTGGATAAGATGGTTTGATAGTAAAAAGTAAGCAGGGTTATCCACTTACATAATATTGACCGGTGACTTAACTGTTTTTTTCGGCTAAACTAAAGACCCGTGGGGTGTACCCAAATTAGGACGGCAATCGGCAGCGCCCGGCGCTGAAACTAGAAGGAGTAATGGATTTATAATGACAGAGACGACGAATGACAACGTAACGGAAGCAGAATTGAAGAAAGAGTTTGACGACTTATACATGCATATTTTTAAGTACATCGGTGATTTCGTTTCGATTCCGACGCAAAAATATAATCTGACCTTTGAAGCCTTCATGGTGATGGAAAACGTCGCCCGGAGTAAGAATGGCCAAACGCTGGTCGAACTTGCTAAACTGGAAGGTGTCTCCAAGAGCGCCATCGCTCGTCAGGTCAATGTATTACTTAAGGAAAACTACGTTATGCAAAAGGTAGATCCTAACGACCGTCGGGTAAAGTACATTACGTTAACGGCTGCGGGGAGTCGGGTTCAACGGAACTTGGCCCAAGCCACCGACGAACGGTTCCACCGCTGGTTAGGCTTCTTCGGTAAGGACGAAGCTGAGCATTTCATTAAGGTCCTTCACCGTGCCAATGACCGGGCCGTGGCGGCTGGTTTCGTTGGTTTCGATAGCTTACATGATAAGCGCCGCAACTCTAATCGCGGCCGGACACATGGCGGCCGGACGAGTGACTAATTTTATGGCAAATGAATAGGCAGCATGACACCGTGTAACGGGGGTCGTGCTGCCTTTTTTCATTTATGCTTAAATTGGTTTTTGCTGGTCGCCTTACCGTTCGCTCGATGGCCAAATGAACAGCGTTGAAGTCGCCTGCGGCTGCCAGCAATTCCGCCGCTGTGGGGATCGCCTGCAGCCAAGAAGCGGGCTTCCGGCTCGCTTGGAAGCCTCGCAAGGACCGCGAGTCTCCCAAGTCGTCCCACGGTCTAAGCTGGCCCAAGACGCCAGCTAACACCGTTGTCACGGCTGGCTCCATTACTGGCCTCCTCCGGCACGGTGAGCGCCGTTATGGTCATCGGGCATCTGATCAGGCTACTGGGTAATTGTTGACCACCGATCGTGGGTTAAACGTAGCGCCATTGATGACCGCTACCCTAGCCGAGAGTGAAGCGCAGAATGAGCTCAGCCGTGGGATTTCCAAGTGGGTCACTTGGAAATGGCGACTTGAAAACGCTGGTTTGGAGCGGTTTCAAGCGAGTCCCGAGACCGCTCTGTGGCTCGGGGCGTCCTGCCCACCGCGATCCAGCTCATTCTGCGCGAACGGCAAGGCAACCAGTTTCAACCAAAAATAATTGCTGACAGCCGCAGGCGACACGCTCAATCCATGCTAGGCGTCCCGGTTCGCCGGGGTAATCTTGGCTTGGAGCGTGCGTTCGTCGTAGAAGAGAAGAATCGCAAACATCACCACATACAGCGCCAGCGGCAACCACGCGTAGTTCATCGTAATCATGTGTTGGGTCGCCACGTTTTGATTGTGGTTGGCCGCGTAACCCGAGAGGTGGAAGAGCCCGGCGGTAATCAGTCCGCCCAGCCCCAGCCCCACGTTGACGCCGAAGTCATCGGTTGAGGCCAGAATCCCCTCGGCCTGAATGCCCAACGCCATGCCATAACGGATGGTGTCGGCAATCATGATCGAGACCAGCCCGATGATGAGGCCGTTGCCCACGGAATTCAGCAGGATACCGCCAAAGATAATTGGCAAGCGGTTGCTGAGGACGCCGACACTGAGAATCAGCTGCCCCATAGCGGCGATGGCAATGCCGCTGAGCATCGTGCGCTTCTTGCCCCACTGAGTCGCGGAGTGGACGATCAGTAAGACACCGATCAGCGCTGCAAAGGTGAAGCCATTGGCGTAGGGAACCAGCGCTTCGCTGTGTTGGATGTATTTGAAATAATAAATGGTCGTCTGGTTCTTAATCGCCGTGGTCAGCCAGTACAGCAGGATTACCACGGAAATGATCAGCCACGGCTTATTTTGCCGCAGCATGTGTCCTACCGCGCGCCAGGATTGGTGGGACTGTTCGGGATTGCTGAAGCGCTCGTGGACGTGAAAGAAAGTATTCCAGATGAGGGCCAGTGAAATCGCGCCGAACAGGATAATCGTCAGTAAGAAGCCCTGGCGTTGGTTGCCGTGACCGAACAGGGCGACCAGCGGCAGGGTGAAGACGGCCACGACGATTTGGACGGAACTGCCGCAGAATTGGCGAATCACGCCGAGGACCGTCTGCTCCCGGTCGTTTTGCGTGAGCGTGGGCAGAATCGAGGTGATCGGCAGATTGACCGCCGTGTAGAAGAAGCCCAGGCCCAGGTAGGTGACGTAGGCCCAGATCAATTTTCCGGTAGCGCCAAACGGGGGCGTGACAAAGGTTAACACGGCAAAAATCACGTAGGGTAGGGCGTACCACAGAAAGAACGGGCGACTCTTGCCCCATTTCGAATGGGTTCGGTCAATCATGAGGCCGATAATCAGACTTTCCACGACATCGGCGAGGCGGGCGACCACGAATAGGATGGCCGCGGCACTGGCGGTAAGGCCGTAGACGTCGGTGTAAAAGAAGAGCAGATAGGTGGTCATCATCTGGAAGACGAGGTTGTCGGCGGCATCGCTAAGCCCGTAGCTCAAGCGTTCCGGCCATTTGGTTTGCCAAGCGTTCATGCGAGACACCATCTCCATTTAAAAAATTGTGGCGAGTTACTGCCGTTTCTCGGCGACTAAGCGACGGTAGACTTCCGCGCCGACCAGGTCGTTGGTGACCATCCAGGCGATGTGGCCCAGGGCTTCGGAGACGTGTTCCTCGCCGGGTTGGTCCTTAGCGGCGGGGACGGTGCCCATGGCCGGCATCAGGCCGAGGTGAAAGGCCATCCAGATGGCGAGGCCGAACCAGGTGCCGGCGTCCTTCTTGATGGCGGGGAGCTTCTCGCCGATGATTTGGTAGAGCACGGCAAACGTGGTGGAGAAGCCGAAGTGAATCACGTAGCTGACCCAGGGAAGTTGGTGGCCGGAGTACGTGTAGGTGGCGTGGGTCACCTTAGCTGGCACGCCGAATTGTTCCAGCAAGGTCTGCGGGGGATTGGTGGCGTCGCGTTCCTCAGTCCGCGGTGGCAGGACATTCTCCCAGCCGAGTTTGACGAGACCGGAGACGATGCCGGCCGCGCCACCGGCAATTAAGGCAGCGGGTAAATCAATAGGATGCTTTTTAAATAAAGACAACATCAAATTCCTCCTTAAATGAATTCTAATCACAATTTTGAGTATAGTCGTTTTGAACGAAAGTTTGGGAAATTTTGCTTGCGGGTCGACGAACTCGTGCGCAAATTTAGAGTGTGTTAAGCTGGTTGGGTAGGTGTTTGAGCAGAGAAATGAAGGGAGTTAGGTATGCCATCAACTTTTGAACAAGGCTATATTGATATTCAAGATGCCACGCAGAATAATTTACACCACGTGAATTTACGCGTGCCGAAGTACCGGACCACGGTGTTTGTCGGGTTGTCGGGCTCGGGGAAATCTTCGCTGGTATTCGATACGATTGCGGCGGCCTCTCGGCGGGAACTGAACGAGACCTTCCCAAGCTTCACGCAGCAGTATTTGCCGAAATACGGGCAACCCCACGTCGGCCATATCGACCACTTGCCGGTGGCCATCGTGATTGCCCAGCAACGCTTGGGGAAGAATGCACGGTCCACGCTGGCCACGTATACCGGGATTTATTCGCTGTTGCGCTTGCTGTTCTCGCGGATTGGCAAGCCGTTTATCGGCTATTCCGATACCTTTTCGTTTAACCTGCCGCAGGGGATGTGTCCGGCCTGTCAGGGCCTCGGTTACGTCGACGATATCGACGAGCAACAGCTGATTGACCCGGAAAAGTCGCTAAACCAAGGGGCCATTACCTTCGTGAGCTTCGGGCCGGATACCTGGCGTTGGCGGCGGTACGCAACCAGTGGGCTCTTCGATGACGATAAGCCCATCAAGGATTACACGCCCGAGGAATACGAGTTATTAATGCACGCGCCTCAGCAAAAACTCAAGCATCCCGGCGAGGGCTTCCCCCGTACGGCGTTGTACGAGGGTGTGGTGCCGCGGATTCGGCGGTCGGTGATTGGGAAGAAAGAGGCGGCCCACCACCGCGAGGCTATCGCGAAAATTGTGACGCGCAAGCCTTGCCCGGTGTGCCACGGGACGCGACTGAAGCCGGAGGTCTTGACCAACCACATCAATGGGCAAAACATCGCGGACGTTTCCGCCATGGACCTGCGCCACGTGCTGGCCTTCCTGCAGGCAATCACGGCGCCCCTGGCCACCGACGTCGTGCGGGAGCTGACCACGAAGATTCAGTCGCTGGTCGACATCGGCTTGGGTTATCTGACCCTGAACCGGGGAACCAGCACGCTGTCCGGCGGCGAGGCCCAGCGGATTAAGATTGCCAAATACCTGACTAGTGCGCTGGTCGATATGGTCTACATTCTGGATGAACCCAGCGTGGGCCTGCACCCGCACGATATTCAGCTGATTAAGCAGGCGCTGACCAAGCTCAAGGAGAAGGGCAACACGGTGTTGGTGGTCGAACACAACCCGGCGATGATTTCGTTTGCCGATTACGTGGTCGAGATGGGACCGCTGGCCGGCCAAGCCGGGGGAACGGTGACCTTTACCGGAACCTATCCCGAGCTGCTGGCCTCCGACACCCTGACCGGTAAATGGTTGCGGCGACCGCACACCTGGGGTCTTAATCGCCAGCCAACGGGGACCTTGCCGCTGCACCACATTACCGAAAATAACTTACAGGACGTTAGTGTGGACGTACCGCTGGGCGTGATGACGGTGATCTCCGGGGTCGCAGGCTCCGGGAAGTCCTCGTTGGTCACGGCCCTCAAGCAGCACCTCACCGAGGACTACATCGACCTGGCGCAGACGCCCGTGGGCATCAACATTCGTTCCACGCCGGCGACCTACCTGGGCATTTTAGATGAGATTCGCAAGCTGTTCAGTCAGGCGAACGGCCGCGTGGGAACCAGTATGTTTAGCTACAACGGAAAGGGCGCTTGTCCCCGGTGTAAGGGCAAGGGCGTGACGATTACCAACATGGCCTTCATGGACCCGGTCGTCCAGACCTGCGAGCTCTGTCACGGCAAGCGGTATAGCGAGGAAGCCCTGCAATATCACTATCAGGACAAGACCATTGCGGAAGTCCTGCAGCTGTCCGTCAAGGCGGCCGCGGACTTCTTCGGCGACATGCCCAAGCTCGCCAGCCAGCTGGGAAATTTGGATCGCGTGGGCCTGGGCTATCTGACGTTGGCCCAACCCCTGACCACGTTGTCCGGTGGGGAGCTGCAACGCTTGAAGTTGGCGGTCGAACTGGGCAAACAGGGGACGGTTTATCTGTTGGACGAACCCACGGCCGGCCTGCATTTGAAGGATACGGATCGCCTGATGAAGTTGTTCAACGACCTAGTCGCGGCTGGGAATTCGTTGATTATTATCGAGCACAATCTGGCGGTGATTAGCCAGGCGGACTGGTTGATTGACGTGGGGCCGGATGCCGGGCGTTACGGCGGTCACATCCAGTTCAGCGGAACCCCACGGGCAGCCACCCAGCACGCCGAGTCACGGACGGGCGTGGCATTGAAGGCGTGGATGGCGGAATAAGCATTTTAGAATATTGATGGCGAGATGAAACCTGGGATGGTTGGTCCCGGGTTTTTTTGGTGAATTGTCAAAAAGTTGATAAATGTCAATTCTTTGATTGCCGATTGCGGGTACACTAGGTCTTGTCGTTAGGGGATGCGCCAACCGATGTGTTGATTAACATAACCACCAATACCAAGGCGGACTGGAGCTTTGGTAACGGTGAGGCACAGTTCATGAACGGTAAGCTCTAAACTAAAACTATGGCCATCGCGCAACTCATAGCGTTAAATATTAGTCGGTTACAGTTACGCAGTGGAAAGCGGTCGCCTTACCATTCGCCAAATAGGGGTTGGATCGCGGTGGGCGGACCGGGCCGAGCCTGAGAAGCGGTCTCGGCCTCGCTTTGAGCCGACAGCCCATGTCTCAAAGACGCCAGTTCCCTAAGCGGCATGAACCGTGCCACTAAGGGAACTCCCACGGCTGAACCCCTATTTGGCTCACTCACGGCTGCGAGAGTGCTGGCCAGCAACCAGTGGCTTAACCCAGGATAACAATTGATCTGTCGACAAACTTTGATACTGCTGGTAAGCACTACCTCGCCGGAGATCGCCAGGGGTGGAGCCAGCTGTGTCGACGGTGTTAGCTGAGGTTTTTTCTCAGCTTACAGCGTGGGGCGACTTGGGAGACTTGCGGGTTTGGCAAGGCTTCCAAGCGAACCGGAAGCCCGCCTCTCAGGCTGGAGGTGTCCCCCGTAGCAGGCAGAACCCCTGGCAGGCGTAGGCTCCTGGGTTCACCAACTTTAGTGGACAGAGCACTTCCGCCACGGGAATCAGCGCGTTTATTCCACCTTCAACCTTTAGATGGTAAGCTCTAAATTAAAACGAATGAAAGCGTTGGGCGATGACCCAGCGCTTTTTGCGTGGATTGTCCAAAACTTAAAAGGCGGGGAAAACCGATCATTTCGTTATTGACAGCGCTTTCAATACTGGCGTACGATTAATTTTAACGAAGCAAGAAACTAGGTGAGCGGCATGAACATCGTCATTGGCCTGATGCCAGCGCTGTTCTGGGGAATCCTGCCGATTTGGATGCAGGGGCGAACGGGCGGTAATTGGACGGAACAACTGTTAGGAACCAGCGTGGGGGGCGTGTTCAGCGCGATTGTGCTGACGTTAATTTTTCACTACCAAGTCGGCCTCACGGATTTTTTACTGTACTTCTGTTCGGGCGTCTGCTGGAGCATCGGTCAGGGCGGCCAGTACTGGGGGTACGTGCCGCTGGGTGTGAACAACGCGGTGCCCTTTTCCACGGCGCTACAAATTATCGGGAATTCCCTGATTGGCGGCTGGGTCTTTGGCGAATGGGTCGGTTGGCACGACAGTGTGCTGGGTGTGATTGCGCTGGTGATTATCCTGGCCGGTGTCATGATTAGTAACGGCGCTATTCACGTGTCACGCCAAGATATCGGAGCGTACGTCCTCTTGACGGTGACCTGCGTGGGTTACTGGGGGTATTCCGGGTTCCCCCACTATGCGGTGGCCAAGGGGTTGAACGGCTTCTTGCCGCAAACGTTGGGGATGATGGCTGGGGCACTGACCATTTACCTCTTCGGGCGGAAGAAGATTCCGGGCCAGGACCCTTGGGGCTTGCGCAACATCACGTCGGGCTTCATCTTCGCCGTGGCGGCTGGGACTTACCTGATGTCGCTGAACTTAAACGGCTTGGTCAACGGTTTCGTTTTGACCCAGCTTAACGTGGTGGTGGCCACGCTACTAGGCGTTGTCGTCCTGAAGGAAGCTAACCTTAAACAGTTGATTCCTAAGGCGATTGGTCTGGCGATTTTGATTGGCGGGGCCGTGATGATGGTTCATATTTGATAAGAGGAGAAAAGAGAGTGGAACCGGCTGCCTTTTGGCACACGTTTCAGCTATGTAAAAGTGAAGCGAAACGAGCCTGAGAGGTTTTGTCTCAGGCTCGTTTTTTATGACCGTTAAAAAAACGTACGTTCCCCAATCGGAGCCGTTGTGGTATGCTTAGACAATGACTTTTGACGATAGAAAGGACGAGATTTCTGATGGCAACCACGCTCCTCACACCGGCGCAGAACCGGTTTCTTCAACTCACCCAACCGGCCCTGGAACTGCCCGCGTTAACGCGGGTGCTTCCGGTCTTGCGGGACCACCCCACGGTCAAGGATACCAGCGACTTTTTGACGCGTTCAACGCGAGAACTCATTCAAGAACAGCGGGTCGATTGGCTGGTGACCGGGAGTCTGGCGTGGAAATTGTTGGCCCGGCTACCTTACGCCATTAATGCCAGCGATCGGCGGGTGGACTGGCACCACTGTGCGTTGTGCCACAAGCCGGTCCGCTACGAATACCACGTGGTTCTGCGGGCCACTGGGCGAGAGATTCTGGTGGGGTCCGAGTGCGTGAAGAAGTTCATGAGCGATGAAATGCAGTATCTGATGGCCATCACGACCGAGGATAACTTCCATGCCGTGGCCCAGTACGATGCCTTGACCGACCGGTATCCTGTGGTGCCGGAGATTCTCTGGACGAAGGATGCCTTGCTGCACCTGCCCCAGGATCACCGTCAACGCCAACGCTGGGTCCGTAACGGAACGAAAACTACGGTGACGGGGTATTTACGGCGAAAAACGCAGACGTTGCCAGAGATGCAGTTATCGCCGTATTTGACGGCATACGATCGCTTGCAAGCGGTGGAAAGGACGGCGGTGGCGGCGGCCCAGCAACAGGCTCAGGCCCAGCAGCAACAAGCCCAGGACTTGGCCACCCGAGAAGCTCAAGCGGCTTGGGAGGCGGCCAACGCGGCTCAGACCACGGCGGAACGCCAGCTGCGGGCGTCGACGGCCTACCGCCAGTACCTGGCGGCGGTGGCCGACCTGTTGACGCAACACCTCGCGCTGGGTGAGTTTAAAGAAAGATTAGCCAGCATCGCGATGCCAGCGCCCCTGCACCGTCTGGTCAACTCTTATCAGCTGGGGGTTATGGCAACCGAATTCGCGCGAACCGGGCAGATCAAGGCGGCCCGACTCCAGATTGTTCCCCGCTATCTGGTGGCCGATCTCAATCGCGTGACACGGCGACTGGCCGCGCAACGGCAACGGGACTGGGACGATGACGTCTTCAATGCCGCCGTGGGGTTCGACTGGTCGGCCGAACAACGGCGAACGCAACTCGACTTGCTCAGTCAGAGCTGGGAGGGGCAGCAGGTGCCCGCCAGCGTTTATTCAGAGTTGGTGACGCTCAGAACGCGACTGGACCAGGGGGCGACCTTACCAACGGTCTGGCCAGAGCGGTTGCGGCAGGCCTTTCAACAACGGTTAGCCGCGCAACCGGCCACGGGATGGGTGCCCGCCCGTAAGAATCACGTGACGCCGGCTCAGTTGCGTCAACTCGTTCAGGGACGAAACGACTTTAACGAGGTCAAAGCGGCCTATCAGCGCCTGTACGCCCTTACGCCACAGGCGGAGGCGGTCACGCTGTCGGCACTCCACCGTTATGACTTAATGGTGCGGGATCGGCAGGCCAACCGCTTATCGGCGACCCAACGGCTAGTGGAGCAGTTGTTAAAGGACTAGAATTGAAGCAAAGGACCTCTTTAACGAGAGGTCCTTTTTCACTGTCGTGGTGAATATTTAGCTACTTTGATGGCCAATGGGCATGATTCATTATCACCTGACTAATTTTTAGCCACATTTGCTTAAATGCTGACAAGTTAAGCCAAAAATAAATTATCTTTACGAACCTGTAACCGATAACAGATCCTAATATAACAGTATTTATACCAAATTTCGAAATTTTTAAAAAAAGTTTCATTTTTTAGGCGAAAAACTATTTACAGGCAGACCTTCTCACGCTATAATGAACTTGTTACATATTTAGTAAAGCGTAACGACCGACTAGGGAGGAAGTTACGAAAGGATTCCCCATCAACTACGCGAAGCCAGTCTTTGCGGTGACTAGTAGTTAAGGGGCAATCGGAACTTATTAAATATCAGTTGAGCTACTTTGAGGGAATAAACAAAAATAGAGGGGTGCTTATATCATGAAGAAGACTTTAAGCAGTATCGTATTAGCAAGTGCATTATTATTAGGGGCTATCGCTCCAGTTACGGCAAACGCGGCAGAAACGGATACTAATACAGGACTCAGTGGGGTTACGAATAGTACGGTAAACTTCACTAAGCCTGATTCAACGACGACACCAGTTGACCCAACGGATCCAACGAAGCCAGTTGACCCAACTGATCCAGACGATCCAAACGGTGGGACAACGCCTAGTGGTGATTTGACCTTCCTGTATGTTTCTGACAGTATCGCCTTTGGTTCTAAGGATGATCCAATTCAGTCACAAACCAGCGGTATTCAGAACGTCTTCAATGGTAGTGCCAATGGGGTTGATGCTGATAGTAATGCTAAAACCGCTAATGTAGCCGTAACAAATAATGGGATTAATACAAACAAAACCTTACTTACTGAAGTTTCCGATACGCGTGGGACTAACAATGGTTGGGTAGTTAGCGTTGGTAGTTCTGTGTTGCAGGGTAAGGATTCTAGTGGTCAAAGCATTGGAAACCTTGAAGGTGCCGCCTTTAACCTGAAAGGGTCAACCGCGTCTATCTTGAATTCTGGAACTGGGACGACACCGGTAACGTCAGGTATTACTGGTGAAGATACTAACAATACTAATGAAAATGGGACAGTGGGGATGGCCGCAGATGGTACGACCACGCATGCCATTTACACTGCAACTAAGGGCAATGGTGCTGGTGCAACTTCAATGCAATTGGATCCTTCAAACGTTGTCTTGAGTGTCCCAGCTAACGTCAAGACTGGTACTTACACGGGGACTTTGAACTGGACTCTGGCTGACACCCCAGTTAAGTAATTATCAAAATGTGATGAAAGGTGTCCATTCAGTGCGAATGAACACCTTTTTGCTTAGGAATGTAGTATCATGAGGGTATTGCAGAGAGCTGCATTTAACTAGGGTAAGGCAGAGGTGTAAGGATGCTAGGATTTAAGCGAGTTCGGTTATTTTTGCTCATGTTTATTGGCGTGATTTGTAGCGGACTATTTTCTTTGAGTGGCAATGTTAAGGCCGCTACGAACAATGTTGGTTATAATGTATCTGCCAAGATACCAAGTAATCAGATTGATAAACAGAATTCGTTTTTCGATTTAAGAATGAATTCTGATAAGACTCAAAAGTTACAAGTTCGAGTTTTTAATACAACGAACCAGGAAATTAAAGTAAAAACTGCGATTCATACGGCTTGGACCAATGACGCTGGTTCGATTGAGTATGTCAACCCAGCTAAGTCATATGACCCATCGTTACGTTATAAGATGAGTGATATTACTAAGATTCAAGGGAATAAGACATTGACAATTCCTTCAAAGGGATTCAAAGTGGTTACGGCAATAGTTAAAATTCCCAAGACCGATTTCACGGGTGTTATTCTCGGAGGTTGGTATTTCCAGCGTGTCGACAGTAAGGTTACGGGGAATGTTAAAGGTGCCGGTAACATGCAGAGTCGCTACTCGTACGTCATTGGTATGAAATATACGATGAAGCAGGCGGCAACTCCAGATATGAAACTGGGTAAGGTTGGCGCCGGCTTGAGTAATTATCATCGTGGAATTATTGCAGATATCCGGAATACGAGTGCGGTGATTATTCCCAATCTAAAGACAACCACGAAGATTACCAACCGTGATGGTGGTAAGGTTGTTCGGAATGCCAAGCAAGAAAACGTACAAATGGCGCCGAACACTACGTATAAGTATCCAATGCTCTACGGTAAGACACCGTTGGCAGCGGGACACTATCACTTACACATGGTTGTAAAGAATACGGATCACGAGTGGGTGTTCGACCGTAACTTCACGATTACTAAGACGCAGGCCGATAAGTATAATAATGACTCTGTTGATAATAGCGGTGTTAATATTTGGCTACTAGTTGCTCTAGGCGCCTTGGGTATGTTAATCTTAGTTCTTCTGATTTTGTTGATTATTTACCTCATTCGGCGCAAACGGCGTAAGGATGATGAAGAGGAAGAGAAGTAAGGCAGTCTCGAAAGGAGGCGGCGGTCATGAAAAGGATCATTAGGCGACTTGTGGCGGTAGTGGCGGTGGCTCTGGGCTTAGGCTTTGGAACCACGGCATTCGCTGAATCTACCGACAGTGGAACCTCTCCCAGCACGCAGATTGGCATTACGATTGTGAATAACAATTCGTCTGGTGGTGGAAGCGGTGCAATCGTTGACACCGGTGGTGATGGCGATGAAGTTTCGCCATCCGATAATGGTGGTACGGTGACTACTGGCGGCGATGGCGATACCATCGACGGCGACATTCCCAGCGGCCACAATCCCACGACCAGCGTGACCAGCGCGCACCATTCGGCGACGAATAAGCCGGCCGGTGCGGTGGCCAGCGTCGTGCATGCCGGAACGGCCGACTTGGTCGCAGGGCGGTTGCCACAAACGGGTGAGTCTCAGGTCTTTTTAGCCAGCGTCTTTGGCCTATTCCTGCTACTCGCAATCGTTCTGTTGGCCGTCGTTCGGTGGCAGGCCCGGTTGTTACGGGAACATCGATAATTTTAAAGGTTAAACGTAAGTGGTGTGGCCAATTGGCGCACCGCTTTTTTTGCAACGAAAAGGGACCACCCCATCAGGCAGTCCCGCTATCGTGATTAAAATGATGACCTACGCCTTAGCTAGCGCCATGACGGCCTCTGCCAGCATCCCCACGGCCATACCGTACATCGCCAGCATATCCTGATGGGCAATGACCAGCAGTAAGACCGCGGCGTAGAAGACGACCATGATTAGCCGCCAGATTTTCCGCCGCATTAGAGCGCCACGATCTTGCCCACGGCGATAGGCAGTGTCACGTGCGTGGAGTAGTGGCCGACCGCGCCGGCAACCGTGTCTGGTAGGTCCACATCATCGGTCACGCCGTGAATGTAGATGACCCGCTTGTCCAGTTCGAGGTCGCTATCGTTGAAGGTTTCCTTGAACTTGGCCTCGAGAGCGGCAAGGGGTACGACCTTCGTGTAGGCGAAGTAGCCGTTGTCATCGGCGACCGGGTAGTTGTCGTTTGGCACGTTCATCTCGTGGGGAGCGGCGTCAAACGGTACCATGGTCGTTCCGGAAACGGCACCGGTTTCGGGTAAGTCCACGAAGCCATCGTGATTGACGTCTTGGGCCGCCGTGGCGATTTCTGCCGGCTGACCATCCGGAAAGCCGTGGAAATGTTCCCAGTGTTGTAAGTTGGCTGGGGTGTCGAACATCTCGATGTTGATGGTCAACTGGTCACCGTTGAGGGTGAACAGGGCCGTGCCATGGGCGGCGGTTCCGATGGCGTCCGCGTTCAGGGGTACGATGCTTGCTTGATAGATTTTCATAGTCAAATGACCTCCTTGAATTGATAACTTTAGTGTATAATAGGAGCCACAATAAAAACTTGATAATTATCAAGAAAAGGAGAAAAAGATGACCCACGACCCATTTAAATGTGTTCAAAATGCGCCGATCTTCAAGGGACTGGCCGATGCCGACATTGCCGAGCTCACGAAAATTTCCGTACATCAGCAGGAATTCAAGCGCGGCAGCATTCTCTACGATCCGACCAAACCGCTCGACCGCATGCTGATCGTAGACGAGGGGCGCGTCAAGGTCTATCAACTCAACGAAAACGGCAAGGAGAAGGTCCTCTACATGCTGCGCAGTGGTGCGATTGATAGCGAGGCCGCGCTCTTCAGTCAACGGCCCCATTTTAACTACGCCGAGGCAGTGGAGGATACCAAGATTTGTTCGATTGGCCGCGCGGATTTTCAAAATCTGCTGCACCGGGTGCCGACCGTGGCGTTTAATCTATTAAATATCCTGGGCGACCGGCTGACGGCGCTGGAATCCGTGAGCGCGCTGACCGGTAATCTCAAGGCCAAGAATCGTGTGCTGACGTACCTCCAACAAGTCGGTCAGGCCCAACAGGCTACCCACTTTACCTTGCCGGAAAAGAAGAAGGAGTTGGCCAGCTTCCTGGGGATCACGCCGGAGACCCTGAGCCGCCAGTTGAAGCAACTGGTGGCCGATGGCCTGCTGGCGATTGACGGCCGAGAGATTACGTTGTTGTCGGACTAAGAAGAGGTTTGGGGGGACCGGTCGCAGAAAGATTAGTCGATGAAGCTGGTGCTAAACTTTCTGTAGGACTTAAATCAGTTTGAAAAGTCATCTTGGGTCATCATGTTTATGGTTCGCTTGCCAATTGACTGGCGCGTTGTTTTACCCTTAATTTGGGGTTTGTTGGTTGGGGTGCCATAATTCTTGCAATCTATTTAGGTTATGCGACCTATTTTAAATAATCCACTCGAAATCAAGTGCCTATCTTGTCAGCCTATCTGATGAGATGGGCATTTTGCGTAGGGGCCTATCCCTCTTTTTAACCACTTAGCCGGAGAAATTTACCCGGGTCGGTTGCCAAAAAGCCAATCGAATGCTATAGTGTACTAGTAAAATATAACACTAGGGAGGCGGCCGCACGTGCAGTTTGACGATAAGGTCCCGATTTACTATCAAATCAAAAATTATCTCTATCACGAGATGCTGACCGGTCAGCTCACGCCTGGTGCCAAGCTCCCGGCCATCCGGCAACTGGCAGTGGACTTGACGGTGAACGTCAACACGGTTCAGCGGGCACTGGGAGAAATGATTACGGCGGGGATCGTCACGTCCAAGCGGGGCAAGGGCAACTTTGTCACCACGGACACGGCACGACTCGCGCAACTAAAGGAGCAATTAACCATGGAACAATTGGAACGGGCTTACGAGCAGTTACACGCCTTGAATTTAACGGACGATGAAATTATCGCGGGATTAAAACAATACATTGCACAGAGGGGGCAACAGCATGACTAACGTTTTGGCCATTCAACACGTGGGGTACAAACACAACTTTAAAACGATTCTTCACGATGTTGATCTGACTTTAGCGACCGGTAAAATCGTGGGACTTCTGGGTGAAAACGGCGCGGGGAAGACCACGCTGATGCGCTTGCTTACCGGCAGTGCCAAGGGTTCCGGCACAATTACCGTTTGTGGGGACACCCAGCCGGCCCATCATCGCAGCCACGTCAGCTTTACCGAGCAACTCCGGGGATTTAGCGGCAACACGCGGGTTGAACAGGTCGCGAGCTTCTACCGGACGGTGTATCCCGACTTTGACGGCGCACGCTTCGAGGAACTGGTGACCTTCCTCCAGATTGACACCAGCCTCAAGCTGGCCGCGTTGTCTAAGGGGATGAAGGAAAAGGTCATCATCGCCTTGACGCTGGCCCGGCAGGTGAACCTGTACCTGCTGGACGAGCCCTTCAGTGGCATTGACAGCATGAGTCGCAAGCGGATTATCAGTAGTATTATCAAATGGAAGCCGGACGACGCGACCATGGTGATTAGCGATCATTACGTGTCCGAGATTGCCCCGATCCTCGATGAGATCGTGGTGGTCAAGGACCAAACGGTAGCCGTACATAAGGCTAGCGATGCCGTGCGCGAGGAATTTGGTCTGGGGATTGCAGACTACTACGAAAGTCTTTATGAGGGGAGTGCTCAGCGTGACTAGTTTTGGGGCCATCTTTAAAGTATTGGGGCGCAGTCGTTTCCGACTGATGAACTGGCTAATCCTGGCGGAACTGGCCGTGATGGCGGCAACGCTCCTGTGGCGCTTTGCTACCGCGGGGGTTCAGGGCGGCGAAACCTTCTGGTCGGTGTTGTCCTGGTCCGTCTTGGGGTTCATCGTGGCGTTCGTTCTCTTGTCGATTCAGACGGAGCGGGTCTATACCCGCGATACCTACCGGCTTTTACCGTTGGGCGAAACCAAGCTTTACCTAACCGACTTGCTGACCTCGCTGGTGATGTTCGTGTACTTTGGCGTGATTCAGGTCGTCTTCTACGCGGTGGCCGAAGTCTTCGACAATCGGTATTTGACGGCGTGGTTAAAAGCGGCTAGCGGGCCGACCTACTCCAGTGAGCAGTCGTTGAAGGCGCTGGTTGGGATAGCCGCTGTGGGTCTCGCGCTGGCCATTCTGGGCTGGACCACGGTATCCTTCATTCATCTGGTCGTCAGCGTCACCAACAACTTCTTACCCGTCACGAGCCGCCGATTGATCAACATCATTCTCTATCTGGTGATGATTGTACTGGTCGTCTGGATCGCCGGTTACCTGGTCGACGCCGCCAACCACGTGGGCGACTTGCTGACCGGGGGCACTGGCTTTCTGGTGAACATCGTGGCCTTTCTGGTGGTTGCGGCCATTGAGGCGGGACTCAATATCGTTTTTCTTAAGAAGTGGGTCGAAACGGTGCCGAACTAAACGCAACACAGCAGTGAATAGAAGCTAGAACCAGGTTCTCCATCGCGATGAGGTGGGCAGCCTGGTTTTGTCTTGCGGTCGACTATTCGGCTTGCGTTCCGGCCGCGGGGGCAGGCTCATTGCGCCGATAAAGATAAGGGTGCCCAGGAAGAATTGCCCCAAGAAGCTGAGTCCACCGAATCCGTCTAAATCGAGCATGGCCAGTAGCCAACCCGCGATTTTAAAGCAGATAAACAGGCCGAACCACTGGAAAAGGGTAGCGATGTTGAATCGTAATTTCATGGGCGTTCCTCCGAATTTAGTCTGTTAGCCAACTTTACCAGAGCGGCTGGCTAAAGTAAATTAGGACGCACTATAAATTAAATTATAAGCGAACTAAAACGCCCGGGGGCCAATTCCCTGGGCGTTTTGTCGTGAATTTTAGATTAATTGTCCCGTGCCGCTTGCTTCTTGGCGTGGTCAATACGTAATGATCGGATGTTACCGAGCGAAATGAACAGCGAAACCAAGACGAGCGGCCAGCTTAGACCATAGAAATACAGGCTAAAATCGGTCGTGTCGCTGGGTTTAAAGAAATTAAGGAGCGGCACCTTGGCGACCGCGCTAACGGCCACCAGCAGGCCAAACATGACCAATTGGCAGAGCAGGCCGCCATAGGTCGAGAACCGGTATTTATGGATAATGGCACTGTCCGCATCGATGCTATCGAGGCTGTAGAGGGTCTCGTTGATAGTGGGATTGTCGTAACCGACGTAGAGGGTGATGAGTAGCAGGCCCACGAGGTAGCTACCGACCCAGGGCACTAGCAGGAGTAGCTGACCCACCAGCAGACTGACGAGGCTGGCCTTACGAGCCGCTGCGGGACGGTGGTGGCCCACTAGGTTAAAGACGGTGTAGCCGGTCTCAAACCCCAGCAGATAGACGGCAAAGACGGCGTACATGCCGACCGTCCCCAGATAGAAGTAGGCCAGGAAACTGTTAAATAACAGCACGAGGCTGACCAGAAACCCCCGGTTCAGCAGGCGCATCTTATAGTTGGGGAGAACGTGCCAGTCGGCGATGAGCTCGATGATTAAGATCACGAGGGCCACCACGATGATGGCCAGCGTGACCCAGCTGGGCAGGTTGACGGTGGCCTTCCGCAACGTGGTCAAAACGGCGATGACCGCAAAGAAGACGAGGGACAATCCCCAACGCCAAGCCTGCGAGAGGCCGTGAACCTGCCGCGGTTTAGCCCGGTAGAAGTCGCTGGTGAAGTTGCTTAGTAGCAGGCCACCGGGCAACGCTGCGAGGTAGAGCAGTCCCAGCAGGATAAAGGTCAACGTGTAGTCGAACTTGGCTAGCACATCGGCGCCGACGATCACCGCCAGACCGGCGAAGATGAGCCAGTAGAGTCGTTTCATTTTAAAATTCGCCGTGTGCGTCAGGTGGAGCTTGACCGTCAAGAAGTACGGCCAAATGGTGGCGGCGCTGTAGCCCCATAGGAGTCCACCGATGATCAGCCAGCCCAGGTGAGCCATCGCCGCGAAGAGCAGGCTACCGGCTGCGCCCAATGTTAGGCTGAGAATTAGGTAGGTGCTGGACTTGAGATTCAGGCGCTTGGTGTAGAAGATGCTGGCGGCCCGCGAGATGTAGAAGGCCACCAGGGCGATCAGATACGTTTCGCTTTGCGTCTGCTGCCACTTGGCCAGAATCAACACGTAGGGCAGGATAATGCCGACATTTGCTAAGAAATTAAGCGTCCCGACGGAAAAGTCGATGGCGACTTGATGAAGTCGTTTCACGAAGAGTGCTCCCCTTTGAATAGAGTTAGTGGGTGGGGCTAGAAGTCCTTAAAGTCGTTGCCACACATGGCGCCCCACCACAGGCCGGTAGCTATGGCCGCGTAGTCACTACCACCACCGCCACCGGTGCCGAAGAAGCGATGCCGCGGCTTGCGCATGTGACCAGGGTTGATGGTACTAGGGCTGCAGGCAGCGCTGATGATGGCCTGCGTCCAGCGGATGTCGTCCGCGATGGTTTTACCGAATCTATCCCGATCGCGGTACATTGCTCTTAGAATCTCATCGTAGGTGTACATAGAACTGTCTAGAAAGTAAAAGGGCTTAAAGCGCTCTCGGTCGGCGGGCTTGAGTTGCCACGTCATATCGTTTTGCCCGATGAGGAGTAGCCGGTCGTAATCAATCGTCAGCTTATCGCGCGTATCCTGAGCCTGGTAAAGCATCTTTAAGCTGCCGTAATTAATGGGATCAACGTAAGTAACACCGTATTGTTCGATATATAGCGGATTCAACAACGGTTCCTGTGCCATGACGGCATCCCTTCTTTCAGCTCAAGTATACCAAACTTCCCAGAGATGAGCGGCGTCAAGGTCCCCGGCCAAAGCAAAAAGAGAGTGAAACAAAAGGCGATTAGCCGGCGAGCATTAAGGCTGATAACCGGATAAGCCTGGTCTTGGATTGTTTGGTTATCAGTTTTAAGCGGAGCCGGTTGCCTTTTGGCGCACGTTTAAGCCATGTAAAGGTGACACGAACGAACCTGGGAGGTTTTGTCCCAGGCTGCAAGCAAAAAGGGCTGGCAGTAAACTGCCAACCCTTTGAAATCAAGTGTGTGCTGATGGTTTTGCCCCTCGGCGTCTAGTAACGTAGCCAGGCGAGAGGAACCTACTGACGGCAAGTGCACAGCTGGCTAAGCGTCAGTCATGACGGTCGATCAAAGTACAGTTGTGTAGCCGTAGGTGGTCAGGGGTGGAGCCAGCCGTGAGGGTGAAGTTAGCTGGTGTTTTTTAACCAGCTTACTTCACCGGACGACCTTGAAGACTCGCGGGTTTTGCGTGGCTTCAAGGCGAGGCAAGAGACCGCACTGTGGCTCTTGCCGGTCCCCACAGCAGGCGGAACCCCTGGCAGCCGCAGGCGAAGCAACTGGTAAGGCGGATCTTTGAGCGAATGTTGCGGTAGTCCCTTAGTTTTCCGAGGAAGTCTTGGGCGTCAAACGCTTTTCGATGAAGGAGAGGACCAAGTCGGTGATGATTGCCATCAACGCCGTCGGCAACGCCCCGGCCAAGATGATGGCGCCCCCATTGGTCGCGTTGGTCCCACGGACGATAATATCGCCCAGACCACCGGACCCAATGAAGGACCCAATCACGGTAATCCCAATTCCCAGCACTAAGGCGTTACGAATCCCAGCGATAATCACAGACAGTGACAGCGGAATCCGAATGGTTTTCATGATTTGGAAACGGGTCATCCCCATGCCCTTACCGGCATCCAAGACGTCCTGGTCCACGCTCAGCATCCCCGTGTAGGTGTTCTTCACGATGGGTAGCAGGGAGTAGAGGAAGACGGTGGCAATCACGGTGTTTTGCCCCAGGCCTAAGCCCAGCATCAAGATGGACAGCATCGCCAGTGAAGGGATGGTTTGAATCACGTTGGCAATCCCGATGATAATCGGCGAGAGCTTCCGGTTTTGCGAGATCCAAATCCCAATGGGAATCCCCACGATGGCGCCAAACAAGACCCCATAGATGGAGACGAGGAACGTCTGGTTAAATTGACTGAGGACGTACATCCCGTTATGCGAGAAGTAGTAAATCAGTTGACTGAATAAGCCCATGTCTTTCATGCCTAGTTCCCCCCTTCAAAGTAGTGGTGTTGCTTCAAGAAATCATTGGCCACGGTTTGTGGTTCTTCCAGTTGGTCATCGACCTTGTAGTTCAGATTCTGCATGGTCTTCAGTGAAATCTTGCCGACCAACCGGTTCAAGACACCCTTTAATTCCGGATGTTTCTTCAGGATGGCGTCGGTGGCAACCGGACTCCCATCGTATGGTGGGAAGAAGTTCCGGTCGTCCTTCAAGAGGGTCAGATCGTAACTGCCAACCCGGCCGTCGGTGGAGTATCCCAGAATGGCGTCCATTTTGCCAGCGGAAAGCGCGTCGTAGAGCAGACCAACCTGCATGGGGTAGACCGTGCCGAAGCTAAAGCCGTAATCCTTCTGGAAGGCGGGGTAACCGTCACCCTGACGGTTTTGCCAAATTTGGTCAATTCCGACACGCATGTTCGGCGCTAATTTCTTCAAATCACTGACCGTCTTTAAGTGGTGCTTCTTGGCGTAGCTCTTCTTGACCATCCACGCGTAGGTATCGGCGAATCCGTAAGACTTAAAGTAAGTCATGTGGTAGCGGTTCTGGAATTCGCGGACCACGGTCGAGTTGACCTTGGCCGGGTCGCGTTCGAACTTTTCGTTTAAGATGGTGGTCAGGTCGGTCCCGTTGAATCGAATGGAGGAAATGTCGGCGTTATCGTTCTTTAAGGCGTTAAAACTAACATTTCCGGAACCGAGGTTATTAACAATCGTTGAATCGAGGTCGGTGTAGTGGCTGATCATGCCCTGAATCATGTAGGCCATAATCTGCTGTTCCGTGGTGTTCTGCGAGGCAATCCGTACGGTGTTATCGCCGGAGCCACTCAGACCGGGTAAGCTACACCCACCAATGGGTAAGAGTACGATGACTAACAGAAGTCCGGCTAGCCATTGACGTAAATGTTTTCGCATGACGGACCTCCTATCGTAACTGCCGTGGTGTCACGGCGTTTTCTAATTTACCTAACAAATAATCGACGAGTAGGGCCAGCAAAATAACGGGAATCGACCCGCCCAGAATCAAATCGGAGCGGTAGAGGTTTAACCCGTTGAAGATGAAGTCCCCCAGACCACCGGCACCAATGTAGGAAGCCAGGGTGGCCCATGCGATGACGTAGGTCGCCGACAGTCGAATCCCGGACATAATCACCGGGGCGGCGAGGGGAATCTCGGCCCGTAGCATGGATTGCCACCAGGTCATCCCCATGCCTTTCGCGACATCCCGCACGGTCGGCGAGACGCCCTCCATCCCCAGGTAGGTGTTCCGTAAGATGGGGAGTAGAGAATAGATGAATAGGGCAACGATGGCCGGCGTGGACCCAATCCCGAAGATGGGGATCATGATGGCCAGTAACGCCATGGCGGGGATGGTCTGCAGAACACCGGCCAGAGTGATGATGGCGTTGGCACCGCGTTTCATCCGCGTCAGGAGAATGCCTAAGGGAACCGCGACGATAATGCCGAGAAGCAACGCGGCCGCAGAAATATAGAGGTGTTGGCCGGTCTTATCGATCAGCTGCATCCCGTAGACTTGTAAGAAGTGAATCATTGTGATGATTCGCCCCCTTCATGTGTTGCGGCAGCGTGAATATCCGCGTTGATTGGTGAGGCCGGTTCTTCATCGGTAGCCGGTGCGCCACGCAAGGCATCGTAGACAATGTCAACCAATGCGGTTCTCGTGACGATTCCGACCAGGTGTTTCTTGGCGTCAACAACCGGAACGTTTTTAACCCCCTGTTTTAGAATCCGGTCAACGGTATCCCCGATGAGGGCGCTGGCCTGAACGTAGAAGACTTCGTGGTTGGTGAAGCGGCTAACTGGCGTGGTGGCATCGGTAATCCGGTTGATGTCGTCCAAATCGACGTAGCCTTGGAGCACGCCGGATGCGTCCGTGACCAGCAGCGTATCCACTCGCCGGTCATGCATCAGATCGATGGCGTCATCCAACGTCTTGTCTGGTGTGATGGCGGCCGGGTTCTTCAGCATGATCTGGCTAACGGAGAGAATGTTTGGTTGCGCTCTGATCAGCCGTTCCTCACCGATTAAGTTGGTGACGAACTCGTTGGCCGGGTGCCGCAGAATATTTTCGGGCGTGTCGACCTGCACCTGCTTGCCGTGGCTCATGATGACCACGCGCGTCGAAAGGTGGAGGGCTTCGTCCATATCGTGGGTAACGAAGATAAAGGTCTTACCCAAGTCTTCTTGTAAGTGCTTGACCAAGTCCTGCAGCGACTCACGGGTGATGGGGTCCAACGCACCAAAGGGTTCATCCATCAGAATAATTTCTTGGTCGGCGGCCAGGGCCCGGACAACCCCGATCCGTTGCTGCTGCCCACCGGAGAGTTCGCCGGGGTAGCGTTTGAGCATTTCTTCTGGCAGTTGGGCCAGGTTGATCATTTTTTTAGCCTGCTCGGCCCGTTTTTCCTTGGACCAGCCGAGTAGTTTCGGGACGATCTCAATATTTTCTTGGATCGTCATGTGCGGCATGAGCCCGATGTTTTGAATCACGTAGCCAATGGAGCGCCGAAGCTTGACGGGGTCCATCTTAGAAATATCCTTGCCATCAATCTTGATGGTTCCCGAGGTCTGGTGCAGCATGCGATTGATCATCCGCATGGTCGTGGTCTTCCCCGAACCAGACGTCCCGATAAAGGAGATAAATTCCCCGCGGTCGACTTGTAAGTTAAAGTCGTCAACGGCAACTTTACCATTGGGATATTCCTTACGTAGATGTTCCATTGAAAGTAGCATAGATTAACCTCCTGTGTAGTGATGTCACACTTCTGGAAAAACGCCAGAAATATAAAAGAACGATCGGCATGCCAAAGTGGCACACGCGAAGCGAAGCAACTTGGAATCCGGTCGTATTTGGTTAGGTGGGCACTTATGAATATAGCTATTGTACACGAGTCTGACACGTTTTCCAAAAGATAACTATTGCGCGTGTTGATAATGGGCGGGTGTGAAACAGCTTTCCTGCCCGTTAAAACCCCGGAATAGCGCCGTTTGCCTTTTTTTCGGCCTTCCACCAATTTAATCATAACATACCTAAAGTAGTTTTTAATAAGAGACGCCTTATTGAAAGTGTGGATTTTCCCATAATTTCTCATCAATTTTTTTATAAAAAGGGCTTGCCTTCGACCTACTCTAACCCCGTATAATCTGACTCATCAGTTATGAGGAAAGGGAGTTACAAACTTGAAACGAATCTTAATTGCGGGTCCGTTAGACCTGACCAGTCAGGCGTTTGTCCGCCAACTCAGTGAGAATATGACGCTTGAGGTAACGGTTTATACCCCTAGTCAAGTGGCGCTGCCCGCAGGTGTGACCGGCCTCACGGGAGAAACAATGGATGAGGGCGGCTTGAGCGCGGCCATGCTGGACCAGGATATGGTGGTGGCCCTGGCGCCGACCATTCACCTGGTCGATACGGTCAAGACGGTCATCACGGCCGCTTCAGCCGTGGCCGTTCCGCGGGTGTTGGTGAGCCGTACGGATGACATCGAAGACTTGCCGGGCGACCTGCGCACCGCCCAACAACAGTTGTTGCGAGCGGGGATGACCACGGACCTGGTCGAGGGCTTCGGTAGCCTCGGCGCGCTCCTCGGCGTGGCCCCGGCCCCGGTGCCGGCCGAACCACGCTTTGACACGCGTTTCGCCGGATAACGTAAACACCACGACCCAGATAAAGATGGTGTCGTGGTGTGAATTGAAAGTTTAATGTGGATGAAACTGGCCGCCTTACCGTTCGCCAAATCTGGGCTGGAACGCTGGGGGAGGACGCCCTGAGCCTGAAGGAACGGTCTCAGGACTCGCTTGGAACCGCCAAAAATCGGCGTTTCCAAGTCGCCCATTTATGGCAAGACCGGCCATAAATGCCCCGGCTGAGCCCAGATTTGACTCACTCACGGCTACGCTGGTGTGAACGAGCTTCAGCCGCCTCGCCAGGTTATGAAGCGTTGTGCGTCAATCAACGAGACGGTGCCGCCATTCGTGGGTCGTCCGGCGATCTCAGCCGGAGGCGACTGGTTTAACCCAATCTAGTCGGAAGTCGCCGGTCGCTGGCGAATTTCCGGCGCGAACCACCAGAGCAAGGCGAGGTTGATGAGCATCAGGATGGCCGTTGAGAAGAAGACGGCGTTGTAGTTGAAGATCCCGGCGAGCCACCCACCCAGCAAGGCCCCCAACATGTTGCCAATCGATTGAAACGACTGGTTCCAGCTGAAGACGGTGGACGTCAACGTAACCGGCGTGTTTTTGGTCAGCAGGGTCTGAATCTCGGGGAACAGGGCCCCGTCGGAAATCCCAATCATGAACCGCAGAATTCCCAGCATCCAGACGCTGGTGACGAATCCCTGCGGAAAGTACATGACCGTGGCGAAGATGTAACCGAAGAGCAGGACGCGGCCGGACCCGTGGTGGTCGCCGTACCGACCCAAGCGGGGCGCGGCGATGATGTTAGAGATACCGGGTAGCGCGGCGAGAATGCCGGCAACCACGGTAATCGGGCCCACGTTGTGCATGAGTTCCTTGACGTACAGGCTAATGATGGGCGAGATGGACGTGTTCCCAAACTGCACGAACATGGTGGAACTCAGGAGAAGAATGATTAATTTTAAATTAGGCACGGCGGCCAAGCGATTGGACCGTTTTTCCGTTTTCGGCCGACGGGGAGCCGGCTTGAAGTTTTCCTTGACCAACACCCAGCTGAGCACGAAGGTGATGAGCAGTAGCGAAGCCGTCACGAAGAAGGTCATGCGAATGGAGAAGAGCTGGGCGAGCACCCCACCGATGATCGGACCCAGCAGGTTACCGCTGGTACCGCCAGTGGTCAGCGTACCCAAGGCCGCACCCGAGTATTTTCGCGGTGTCTGGGCGGCGATGAGGGCCTGGGCGTTGGGGATGTAGCCGGCAAAGACCCCCTGTAAGGAACGCAGGGCGACCAGCTGCCAGACATTGGTCGCTAGCCCCATGAGGCCCATGGCCACGGCAATCCCCAGGGAGGTTCGCAGTAACATCAGTTTGCGGCCCTTGCGATCGGCGACCATGCCCCAGAGTGGTGCGGCGATGGCCCCCACGAAAAAGTCGGCGGCGTAGACCAGCCCACTGTACATGGTGACCTGCGCCTTGGTGTAGTGCCCGAGACTGCTAACATATAAAGACAAAAAGGGCATGATTTCACTAAAGGCCATACCCACGATAAACGAACAGAACCACAGAATGTGGAGGTTCCGCCGCCAGAGATCTTGATTCTCCTCGGCTTCATCCACGATGGTCAACTCCTTAAGCCATTAAAAAATTGCTGATATTGTCATTAACATACCGCGCAAACCGCGAAACGTCAATGACTATCAGCAATTTTTTTGCGCTCGCACGAATTGAGCTGATTAGGCCAAATGGGGTGAGCTGGTTTAAACTTTTCTGACAACCTCAGTCGTTAGCAACCTGAATCTGGGGTTTCCGAATTTCGGGGATTAACCACCACACGATGGCGAGGTTAATCAGCATCAGGATGGCCGTTGAGATGAAGACGGCATTATAATTGAAGATACCGGCAATCCAACCACCGAGAAGCGACCCCAGCATGTTACCGATCGACTGGAAGGACTGGTTCCAGCTAAAGACGGTCGAGGTAAGTTCGACCGGCGAGTTCTTGGTCAGCAGCGTCTGAATTTCGGGGAAGAGGGCCCCATCGGAAATCCCGATCATGAACCGTAAAATCCCAAGCATCCACACGCTGGTGACGAAGCCTTGCGGCAGGTACATGACGGTGGCGAAGATGTAGCCGAAGAGTAGAACCTTACCGGACCCGTGATGGTCACCGTAACGGCCCAACCGTGGGGCAGCGATGATGTTTGAAATCCCGGGGAGCGCGGCGATAATGCCGGCGACCACGGTAATCGGCCCCACGTTGTGCATGAGTTCCTTCACGTACAGACTGATGATGGGCGAAATGGAAATGTTGCCGAATTGAACGATCAGCGTGGAGGACAGCAGGACCAGAATTAATTTAGGATTGGGAAATGCGGCCAGCGGATTGTGGCTGTGCTGAGCGTTGGGCTGGTGAACGACCGGCTTGAACTGCTCCTCGACGAAGATCCAGCTCAGAAAGAACGTCAGCAGGAGCAGGCCCGCCGTGATGAAGAAGGTGAGGCGAATCGAGAAGAGTTGCGCCAGCACCCCGCCGATGACGGGGCCCAGTAACATTCCGCTGGTGACCCCGGTCATCAGGGTGCTGAGGGAGGCCCCGGAATGTTTCCGTGGGGTCTGTGAGGCCACGAGGGCTTGGGCGTTAGAGATGAAGCCCGCGAAGACCCCTTGTAGGGCCCGCAATGCGACTAACTGCCAAACGCTGGTCGCAAACCCCATCAGGCCCATGGCCACGGCCATTCCCAGCGAGGAACGGAGCAACATGAGCTTGCGGCCCTTGCGATCGGCGACCATGCCCCAGAGTGGGGAGGCAATCGCGCTGACGAAGAAATCCGCGGCGTAGACGAGCCCACTATACATGGTGACCTGTGATTTGGTGTAATTTCCCAAACTACTAATATATAACGACAAAAACGGCATGATTTCACTGAAAGCCATACCGGCAACGAACGTACAGAACCAGAGAACACGGAGATTACGACGCCACGGTCCCCGTTCTCTTTCGGCTTCGTCCAAAACGAGTCAACTCCTTAGGGTCTAGATTGATTGGTGAGATTACCCCAGGTAACGCAAACCAATCGGCATTAAATTCTTGATAACAACCCCACTAAGATACCCTCATAACGGCGAAAGGTCAACGTAAGCGACTTACTTGTATGCGCTCGCAATGGTTTAATACCGGACTCACACCGCGATTTTAAAATATTTCTGACATTGGGATCGGGTTAGTGGGCAAACAACACAGAAAAACCGCCCACAGTGGGTCATCACTGGTGGCGGTTCGGCTGACGACTATTCTACGGGAAATAATTCACCCTCGGCAATGCGCGCCAGCATTAACCGTGAAGGGATGAAGAAGACGTTCCCGGTAATTGGGGTACTGAAGTCCAGGAGCCGGTCGCTCTTAGTAAACATGTTCTGCAGCATCCGTTGCGTGACGGTGAAGTGGCGGGCGTATCCGATGAAGTAGGTGCCCACGATGCCTTCGCCGGGCTTGGCGTAGGGCACGTTCATCCGCACAATCTTGTGTTCGATGCCGTTGGCGTTGTCCTGGGAAGCCAGGTTGTGGGCGTTGGGAAGTTTTTCCTCATCGTCCAACTCCCGGTCGGTGAACTTATGGCGGCCGATTGCCTTTTCCTGGCTTTCGGTTTGGAGAGCATTCCAGGCGTCCATGTTATGCGTGTATTTCTGCGCAAAGGCGTAGGAGCCATTCACGAACTCGGGGTCCTCGTCACCGATGAGGGCGTACTGGGTCGCGTCATTGCTGGCGGGATTCTCGGTGCCGTCGACAAAGCCGATGATGGCCCGCCCCTCGAAGTAACGAAAGCCTTGAGTCTCGTCCACGACCGTGGTCCAGTCCCGCAGGAATTCTCGCGCTTGGTCCATGACCTCGAAGACCACGGCTTGATCCTTGGCGCGCACGTGCATGAATAGGTCGCCTGGCGTGGCCGGCGCGGTGTAACGCGGTCCCTTGATTGGCGTGAAGTCGACGAGCTCCTTGGGCTGGCTAGCGGTCGGAAAGAGTAGCCGCCAGGCCGTTGCCCCGAAGCCAAAGGCGACTTTGAGGTGGGCGTCCGGGTAGCGAATGACCATGCTCCGTTGAATGGCGGCCAGGCGATCAGCAAACTCGGCTAGGGCGCGGCGGTCCTTTTCGATATCGGTGCGGTCGATGAGATAGGTTGTGAATTGAATGTTATCGCCGGCATCGCGGTAAACGTCTTGTGCAGCTTCGGGATTCATCATCGTCATGGTAGGTTCCTCCTCGTGATTTTCTGGGAAACATCTTTAATATCAAGTATAGCAAGGGGCCGCCGAAAACCGGTCGGGCGTGCTTGTGAATCCGCGAAAAGTTATGTGGGTTGCAAAACGGCCAGAACGTTGGGTGACGGTTAGGAATTTAGGGACTGGTGGTTAAAGAAAAGGGTTTGGGGGAAAGTCCTCAAACCCTGATACACCGATATTAGATGGTCGAAACGTACACCCTAAAGGCAACTGATTTCGCTTAAAACGGTTAAGCCCAACCATCCAAGACCGGAGCTCTGCGGCTAATCGCCTTTTGACGTATTGTATTATTTATGCTTTTTGAAAGTCGCGTACGCCGGTGACGAGACGGTCGAGACCGTCCTGCAGGCGTTCGGCCGGGCAGGCCACGTTGATGCGGACGAAGTCGTGACCGTCGCCGCCGTAGACGGAACCGGCCGAGATAAACAGACCGGTCTTTTGACGGATGAAGTCACACAGCGCCGTGGTATCGGTGGTCACCGCGGTGCAGTCGATCCACACGAGGTAGGTGGCGTGACCGATGATGACGTGCAATTCGGGCAATTCTTTTGCGACGAGTTGGGTCAGGGCTTGCTTGTTGGCCGTGACCTGGGCGTTCATCTCGTGAACCCACTCCGCACCGGTTGTGTAAGCGGCAATACTACCGTCGATGGCAAAGGCGTTGGGTTCGGCCAGCTCGTCGGTGTTGATACCGCGGTCCACGATGTTGCGCAGGTTTTCGTTGGGAATAATGAGCGTGGCGGCGTGGAGGGCAGCCACATTAAAGGTTTTGCTTGGTGAGACAGCCGTAACGCTATTGTTGGCGCAAACGTCACCGGCCGAAGCGAACGGCGTATAGCCGTAGCCCGTTTCGGTGATGTCGCCGTGAATCTCGTCGGCAAAGACGACCACGTGGTTTTGGGCGGCTAGTTCACCGATCCGCCGCAGTTCGTCGACCGTCCAGATTTTGCCAACGGGGTTGTGCGGATTGCAGAGAATCATCATGGTGGTCAGCGGTTCCGCCATCTTGGCCGCTAAGTCGTCCCAATCAATGGTGTATTCGCCATCGTGGTACTGCAGGTCGCTGGAGAGAACGTGGCGCCCATTGTTAACGATCGAGTTGTAGAAAATGTTGTAAACGGGTGCTTGGACTAAGACGTTATCGCCCACGTGACTGACCCGGCGCACGGCCGAGGAGATGGCCGGGACCACGCCGGTCACAAAGCGCATCCAGTCGGTGTTGGGTGCCCAGTCGTGTTCGGTGGCATACCAGTGTTGAACGGCCTCAAAGTAGGCCGCGGGGACCTCTTCGTAACCGAAGATCCCGGTGTCGGCCTTGCGTTTGATGGCATCGACGATTCCCGGTGCGGTCCGGAAATCCATGTCGGCCACCCACATGGGCAGTTCGTTGGCGCCCACGTCCCATTTAACGGAATTCGTGTTGCGCCGATTAATCATTTCTGAAAAGTTATAACGCATTATGCGGAAGCCTCCTGAGTCGTTGAGATGATGGTCCGATGGGCATCGATGGCGGGATCGTCAAAGATCACCTGGCCAATTGCCGGTGCCGTGATGCGGCCATTAATAGGGTTCTTGACACTATCAATGGTTGTATTAATTGTAGCATCAATGTCGGAACAATATTCGAAGGACAGATCGGTATTGATGAGCGAACAGTTCTTCATGGTCAGATGGTCGACGTAACAGAGGCCTTGGTCGCTTTCCAGCCAACAGTTGACGAAGGTAATGTTCTTGGTGTTCCAGGAGAGGTATTCGCCGATAATGGTGGAATCATAAATCGTGACGTTATCACAGTTCCAGAAGGCATCGTGGGTGATGAAGGTAGAGTTGTGAACCTCGACGTTCTTACTGCCATCGAAGGCATAGTTGCCGTTGACCTTCAGGTTGTTGGCCACGACATTTTCGCTGTTCATGCCGAAATAATCCCCGGTCGCCGTGACGTTGTCGAGGGTGATGTCCTTGCACCACCACAGGGTTTCTCCAGCGTTGGCGAAGGTGACGTCATCCAGATGAATGTTCTGGGCATGCCGGAAGGTCTTGGTGGCGCGGACCATGCTATGTTTCAGGGTCAGATCGCGCGTATACCAGATGCCGGCGTGGGCGTCCGGTTGCCACGTGGTGTGGTCGAGCGTGGCGTGATTGGTGTACCACAGGGGATATTTCCATTTAAAAATGGTGTGGTCGATGGCCACGTTTTGACTGTGTTTTAGTGGCGATTCGCCGTCTACGAACGTGCTATTGGTAATGTGGAGGTCGTGGCCTTGGAACAAGGCGCGCTCCCCGGTTAAAGTTTGTTGGTTGATTTCTTTCAAATTATTTGCTCCTTTTGTTGCGTTCAGGTCAATGAAATATGGGCAAATTTGCCTATGGTTCCATTCTAGTACCTTAGAGCGACTCGAAGGCAAGTCGTTTGACTGTTTTTTTAGATTCGGCGACGGTACCAGTAGAAGCGGTCGATAATCACCAGGCCACCGAGCCAGATGGCGCCCACAATCAACCAGAGCTTGCTCAACGTCAACATCGGACCGTAGCTGTGCTGGTCGATGAAGAAGCGCAGGTACTGGTGGGGATGCGTGGTGAGTGGCTGTGGCAGTAAGGCGTAGTTGGCGGGGGCCGTGACTAACGCCTGAGGTTTTCGCCGGGTTGCCGTAATCGTCAGCCGGTAGTGACCGGCCGGGAAGAGCGGCAGGCGTTGGTCCAGGGCTAACTGCTTGCCTTGTGTTTCCCAGACGTGAGTTCCGCGACTATCGCGAATCGTTAGCCGACCCGTAAAGGCCTCGCCGTTGTTGATGAGTAGGTGATCGAACGGCAATTTAGCGGTGAATGGCTGGGTGAGCGATTGGCCGCGAGCCAGCTTGACCTTGTGGTTCTGGTAGTAGCGGCCCTCATTTTGACTGATGACGCTGATAGGGTGGTCTTTAGGGCGCGTGATCAGGTCGTAGTTCTGCCAAGCCCCGAGGCCGAGCATGGCCGTGAAGGCGATTGCCATCCCCAGCGGCAACCATCGGGACCGTTGTGACCACTGCAACAGGTTCACTGGCTGACGGTAACCCGCGGCGGTGCCGGCAATTAACAGTGGCAGGATTGGCAGGGCGTAGCGTTCCTCCGTTTCCCAGAAGATGACGTGAAAACAGATTAGCCCAATGATGAAGGTGCCGGCGAGCAAGTAGGCTGCGCTTAATTTACGACGGCGAATCTGCTGGATTCCCCAGCCGCAGGTCACAATCAGGAGGGCCAGGTAATTGATTTGGCACCAATTGGCCAGTAACCAGTCCGTGGTGTTGCGGTGCTGGCGATACCAGGTCGGTGCGCGATCGAAGGCCGGTGAAATCTGAAAGCTGTCAAAGGTCCCGGTGGCCAGGAAGAGGCGCGCTTTGCGATACAGGTGATGGACGACACCGATGGGCCCCATTTCCTGCAAATAATGGTGGAGGTTGGCCTGGGCACGCTGCTGCTTGGCTGCAACCGTGGGGAGCTTAATGATCGGTGCGACATCGGCACGATTGTATTCGCCGTGGTTCTCGGGATTCCAACTCATAGCAATCCAGCTCATGGCGGGCAGCGATTGATTGAGCCGGGCCTGATAACCGGCCGCCCGTTCGCCGGCCTGGGTCGCCAGGACGCCCCCTAGCAAAAGCGCGAGGATTACCAGGGTAATGCCGCTACGCGTGATGAGGGGGTGTGGCGTGGGGTTCGGCAATAGCCAGAGAATCAGGAGAACGGCAATGATTAAGACGATGAAGTTGGCCTTCAATAGGTAGGCAAACGTCAATAGGAGGCCCAAACCGACCGTCCGGGGCGCGATTTGCCGCCAAGTCTTAGCTCGAAGTAATCCACGCATTAAGACCACAATGACGAGGCCGATGGGCAAGACATAGGTGTCACTATAGGTGTTTAACGCGTAGGCGTAAAACGGCACGGTGCCGATTACCAGCGTTAAAAAGAGGTGTCCGCGCGCCGGGTTACGGCGGTGAAGCGCCCACCAGGCCACGAGTAGGCCGAGGTCCAGCCACGCAAATTGAAAGAGGTTGAGCCAAACACCGGTCTGGCCCCCCAGCAATCCGTGGCCGACCTTTAACAGGCCGCTCAACAAAATGGTGAAGCCGACGTTGTTGGGATAGGTGTAAAAGTATGGGGCCCAGTGATGACTGCCATTCAGAAGCGCCAACGCTTGTTGATGCACAAAGTACAGGTCGGCGCGCGGGGCGGACACCCAGTTGAACGCCACATAAAGTTGAATGACTAAGAGCAACCCCCACAGCATGCCGGTGAGCCACCGGTGCTGTGAACGGCTGAGCCGGTGAAACCACCGGAAGGCTAGGCCAATACCGCCCACGTAGACTCCCGTGCCTAGGAGGATCAGCAGTGGCGACAGCCAATCATGATCGACCCGAAAGGTAACGGGCGCTAGCGTTGCCAATAGGCCGGTAGCGAAGATGGTGAAACTAATGAGGCCACACAGTCCCATGGCCAAACGCTTGCGAATCGACATGAGTTTCCTCCTTACTTAACGGATTGGTGGTCAAAGCGAAATTCGGCCACGACCGGCTTCGTCTTGGAAAACGCCGGTGTGAAAGTGTCCGTTTGAATAATGAAGCGGGGCCGGTGTTTGGCTTCCGTAAAGGACCGCCCGACGTATTCGCCGATGATGCTAATGGCCACCAACTGGAACCCCCCGAGGAACCATAGCGACAACATGATCGAACTCCAGCCGGTGACGACCACGCCTCGAAAGTGTTGAATGAAAATCCACAGTAACATGACAAATGCCCCAATACAGATGGCGGTTCCGGCGTATAGAACGGCGCGAATGGGTGCCACGGAAAAGGAGAAGAGGCCATCGAGGGCAAAGCGAATCATCTTACGCAGTGGGTATTTCGAGGTGCCAGCCTTTCGCGGCGCGCGCTTGTAGTACAGCCGCGTGCTAGGAAATCCTAGTTGGGGGATGATTCCCCGAATGAAGGGCCGGGATTCCCGAAACTGCATTAAAGCGGCGATGGCCCGTCGACTCATCAGGCGAAAGTCGGAATGGTTGGGTACCAACTCAACCCCCATTTTTCGCATGAACCAGTAAAAGCTTTGCGCGGTGGTTCGCTTGAACCACGTGTCGGTAGTCCGGTCGTTGCGTACCCCGTAGACGATATCAAAGCCGGCGTGAGCCTTCTCGACCATCTTGAAGATGAGCTGTGGGTCGTCCTGAAGGTCGGCATCGATGGTGATGATGAGATCGGAGTAGCGGTGTGCGACCTGCATGCCGGCCATTAAGGCGGCTTCCTGACCGTAGTTTCGACTGAATTTTAAGCCTGTGAAGAGCGATTGGTCGTGACGGAGCTGTGTGATCAGGTCCCAGGTCCGATCCTGGCTACCGTCGTCGACGAATAGAATCTTACTATCTTGGGTAATCTGATGTTGGGTGATTAATTTTGCCATAATTCCGCCTAAGACGCGAGCGCTGGTCGGCAACATGGGTTCCTCGTTGTAACACGGAACGACCAGCGTCAGGCGCGGCGTGGTGACTGCATTTTTCATTCTCAATTCCCCCCAAAGAATATGAACTACTTCGGCTTAAATTATAAACCGTTGGTGGGGGCAAGTAGGACATCGAGCACCTGATTTAAGGCACTTTTAAGTAACTTATTCGGTCATTTAAGCAATTAACCGTTTAAACGACAACTGGCGTAAAAATTGGCCCAGGTCACCGTGGTGAGCCTGAGCCAATCATACGGCGCGAATTAGTGGCGGAAATGCCGGTTACCCGTGAAGATGAGGGCCACGCCCAGTTCGTTGGCCTTGGCAATGGAGTCGGCGTCGCGAATGCTACCTCCGGGTTCGGCAATGGCGCGAATTCCCTGTTCAGCCGCATAGGTGACGCAGTCATCCATTGGGAAGAAGGCATCGGAGACGAGCACGGCCTGATCAAAATTGGGCTTTTCTTTTGCCTTGGCGACCGCAATCTTGACGGCATCGATTCGGTTCATTTGCCCAGGGCCAATTCCCAAGGTCTGATCGAGCGTGTTCACCACGATGGCGTTACTCTTGACGAACTTGACCGCTTTGAGGCCAAAGGAAATGGCAGCCAACTGGTCGGCGGTGGGTTGAACGGTGCTGACGGTCTGGAAGTCGGCCGGATCATCACGGACCTGGTCACGTTCCTGGCGCAGAAGGCCACCACGAACGGAGATTAATTCATCGGCCTCAGGGGCTTGGGCGGTGGTGAAGTCCACGGTCATCAGCCGGAGATTTTTCTTCTTGGCCAGCACATCATAAGCCTCATCGTCAAAGGCGGGGGCGATGATAATTTCTAAGAAGAGCCGGTGCATTTTGGTTGCAGTGGCCAAATCGACCGGCCGGTTCAAGACGATAATGCCGCCAAAAATCGACATGGAATCGGCGGCGTAACACTTGTCCCAGGCCGCTTCCAGCGTGGTGGCCGAGCCAATGCCGCAGGGATTCATGTGTTTGAGGGCCACTACGGTTGGGTCGCCGAATTCTCGGATCAAGCCCAGGGCGGCATCGGCGTCCTTGATGTTGTTAAAGGACAGCGGTTTGCCGTGCAATTGCTTGGCCGCCGCAATTGAAAACGGCGTGGGTTGACAGTCGGCGTAAAACGTTGCCGTTTGCTGGGGATTTTCACCGTAACGCAGGGCTTGTTGCCGTTGGTAGGTCAGCGTCAACGTGTCCGGCTTGGCCTCGTCCGTCAAGTAATTGGCGATGACAGCATCGTAGTGGGCGGTGTGGTGGAAGACCTTGGCCGCCAAATGCTTGCGGAAACGCAGGTCATCGTCGGGCGTATCCAAAGCCAAGCCCACCTGATCGTAATCGGCGGCATCACAAATCACGAGTACGTCGCGGTAGTTCTTGGCTGCCGCGCGAATGAGCGAGGGACCGCCGATATCGATCTGTTCCACGGCCGCCGCCAGCGTGACGTCGGGATCGCTAATCGTTTTAGCGAAGGGGTAGAGGTTGACGCAAACTAAATCGATGGGTGTGATGGCGTGTTCGGTGAGCGTCTGCAGGTGGTGCGGGTCTTCGCGGCGTGCTAGAATGCCCCCGAAGATTCGCGGATTGAGTGTCTTCACCCGGCCGTCTAACATTTCGGGAAAGTGGGTGACGTCTTCGATGGGCGTCACGGCAATTCCGGCGGCGTTCAAGGCAGCTTGCGTACCACCGGTCGAGACGATTTCAAAGTGATGAGCAATCAGAGTCCGGGCAAATTCAACAATGCCGGTTTTATCGGAAACGCTAAGTAAGGCACGGCGCATGGATGAGACCTCCTAGGTTTAATTTAGAGTAGCTCCATCATACGTGATTCCTGACGAATATTCAACGGGAACAAAATATAAATATTCGCATATTTCGTCAAAACCGACCCAATTCAAAATTCAGTAATTCACACAAAAATTAGCAATGATTTCGCTCATTAATCAATATGAGTAGCAACCAAGTTAACGAACAACCATGATTGATAATTCGATAAAAACCGAACTTTTCTTGAATCGACGAAGCAGGCCGTCATCGTCGATCACCACGTACACCTTGACCCGCTTGTGAATCTTACGCGGCCAAAATTCAATTGACCCTACGAATGTTTATTGGGCCGATAAGTGCTGACTATCGTTGATTTAACGGCGTCGTTGTAATAAATATAATTGTAAAGTCCGGTAACGCAACTGCAATCCATCTGTTATCGAATGCACATTTAATTCCGGTACTGTTAAGGAGGATTTGTAAATGAGGTGGTGAGTGGTCAAAAAAATAAGGGGAAGCGTTCGGGGACACGACACGCTTTGTTAGGAGTAGGCACACCAATTTTTAAGTAGGGAAGTGCCAAGTTATGTTGAGTAAGCAACGTTGGGTCAAACGGTTAACGCAAGCCGTAGTGGCCGCCAGTGCCCTGATTGGGATTGCATGGGGTGGTGGCCAGACCGTTGCCAATGCCAGTACGCTGGCCATTCCGGATATTTCCGAATGGCAGGGCAAGTTAACGGCCAGTCAGGTGTCGAATTTAAAGAGTCAGGTCTCCTTCGTCATTAATCGGCGGCAGTATGGGTCGTCCTACCAAGATTTATACGCGACCAACAACACCGCGCTATACGTGAAGTATGGGATTCCGTTTGGGGAATACGACTACGCTCGGTTTACCAGCGCGGCAAGTGCCAAACAGGAAGCCAAGGATTTCTACAATCGTTCCAATAAGAACGCGTCCTTCTATGCCTTGGACTTTGAGGAAAATGATGTGACCTCGGGAACCACAAATGCCGCGGTTAAAGCATGGTACGACGAGATGCGGTCGTTGACGGGAAAGAATCTGGTGTTCTATTCCTACCAATCATTCGCCACGAGCTATGCCAACACGGCGAGAAAGAACTTCGATGCGCAGTGGATTGCCAATTATTCCTACACGCCAACCATTTCCTACGCATTGTGGCAGTACACCGATCATAATTATTTATCTGCCTTGGATGAATATACAGATAACAGTAAGGCCGTCACCTCCGTGCACCCTATTAGTTGGTGGACGGATAGCGTCTCCACGGCCTTAGCGAGCGTCAACTACGCCTACAGTAGCTATAAGGCGGGTCAGCATATTTACTTACATAGTAATGCATCCAAATATGCCGATGGCACTAAGATTGCGACCAGCGACCGCCAGAAATTCTACAAGATTTCTAAGGTGAAGAGCCTAACCCAGTCGCGGTCTAAGCAGGCCCTGTACATCAGTGATCTGGGTAAATGGGTGCTGTCGCAAGACGGAACCGGTTACTACGTGGGTCAGCACGGGTCCTACACGTTGAAGCACAAGTTGAATCTGTACTCGGATTCTAGCTTATCGAAGAAGACGGGGAGCTACTACGTCTCTGGCGATACCGTCGCGGGTAAGTTGGTTAAGGCCCCGAGCGGCAAGTCCTACCGGATTAAGACCAAACTGGGGTATCTGTCCGCCAACACGCAATTCGTGACGCCGGCGTACTATGAATCCCTGAATTCGGCTAAAACGATTACCACCAAAAAGAAGATTTACGAATACAAGAAGTCTTCATTTACCAAGGCCAACCGGTCGACTGCGGTGAAGAAGGGAACCAAACTGAAGGTAACGGCCGTTAAGAAGCGTTCCACGGGGTCACGGTACTTTGTCCTGAGCAACGGCAAGAACGTCACGGCCTTGAAGAGCTACGTGACGCGGTAGATGAGAAGAGGAGTTGAATAAATATGCAACGAAAAACAAAGATCATTACGGCAGTGACCGCGGCGTTAGCCCTCGTGACGTTGGGATCGGGCACGGCTTTGCAAATGCACGCCGCCAATGACGTGAGCACGGTGAGTCAGACGGTGGCGCCCAGCTCGGTTAAGGCCGACAGCAGTCAGTTGACGGCCGATAGCACGAGCGGCACCAAGCAAAACTACACGGTGAAGTATGCGGATAAACAGACGGCCGATCAGTCGGCCACGCTGCAGAAAAAGACGTATGGCTCCAGCAATAGTGCCGCTAAACAGGTGGATTACGTGGGCTCGAACACGGAAGGCACCACGGTTAAATTGAACAAGTCCACTAAGGCCGTCGTCCAGGGGGTCATGGGCCACACCTACGTCCACTGGAACAAGGGCGATTGGTCGGTCACGGCCGTTGCCAGCAACGCGGATGCTACCGGGACACCAACGCAATTTGCCAAGCAGGTCAACAAGCAGGTTTCCTCAGCGTCTCTGCCTAAGGGCGCGGACACCGGGGCCATCACGGTGTACAGCGGAACCCAGAGCGAGGAGGCCAACTCGGTTACCTGGCAGAAGGGGAAGCAGCTCTACACGGTCAGCGGCAAGACGGCCGACACCACGGTTCAACTGGCCCAAGACGCCAAGTAGTCAAATTGCTATGTTGCTTTCGTCCGCTAGGCCCCGCCTTACCGTTCGCCAAGACCGCCTCGCCTGCCAGGGATTCCGCCTGCTGTGAGGACCGGTAAAAGCCTGAGAAGCGGTCTTTTACCTCGTTGGGAAGCCGAAAATCACGTCTTCCCAACGTCCGGTGACGTAACCTGGCTGAAGACGCCAGCTAACGTTACACTCACGGCTGGCTCCATCCCAGGCCGTCTTCAGCTAGGCGACTTGACGACTTAGACAGAACCGGGAAGCTGTGGTGAGGGCAAGGTTGCCATGGCGTAGAGTTGAAGCCGTGAGTGAGCCAAATCTGGGCTCAGCCGGGGCATCCCTGACTGGTGATTTGCCAGTCAGAGATGGGCACTTGAAAACGCTGATTTTTAGCGGTTTCAAGCGAGAACTGAGACCGCTTCTCAGGCTCAGTTCGGTCCTACCCCCAGCGTTCCAGCCCAGATTTGGCGAACGGTAAGGCGGACAGTCTACGCCAAAGCACAGTTCAAAAGCGGCTTCACCCGAGCAAGCACCCGGGTGAAGCCGTTTTTGTCGTCAGTCAGCCATGAATTTACCGCAGAAGCCGAGCTTCCAGACTAGTCAACGGCGCCGTTCAGCCGTACACTAGGAGAGAAGTCAAAACTGGGAGGGGTCGGATTGAAAAATTTGCGTCAGCCGGAATCGGGATTTTCCTGGTTCTACCAACGGTTTTTGAATAATCATATTACGATTCTGCTATTAAATATTTTTCTGTTACTGTTAGTCATCAACGAAATTGTCCAGAATGCGGGGCTACTCGATCCCATCTGGAAATTCGCCAGCATCACCATGCCGGCCATTGTGGTGGCAGGGATTCTGTTCTACGTCCTCGATCCGTTTGTCCACCTGATGGAGCGACGGTTACATATGCGGCAAGGCTTTGCGATTGCCGTGGCCATGTTGATTGCGGTCGGAGTCATTGTTTTGATTTTCCTCAATCTGATTCCATTTCTGGCTAAGCAGGCGACCGGCGCCATCAGCACGCTACCGCAGTTTGCCAACGATATGCTGGCTAAGCTCAACCACCTGAATCAGGAACACCACTGGATTTCCAATCAGAATCTAGACGATGTGAATCAGCGAGTCAGCACCTACTTCTCGAAGCGCGGGCTGAACCTATTGACCGGGACGTTGACGTCTCTAGGCAACGTGGTCACCACGGTCAGCGACTGGGTGATCACGATTATCACGGCGCCGCTCGTCCTGTTCTTCATGCTCAAGGACGGCACGCGCTTTCCCCATTACGTGAGTCAAGTCGTGCCCACGGCCTACCGCGAACGTTTCATCGTGATGCTGGACCAGATGAACGTGAAGGTTAGTTCGTACGTCCGTGGCCAATTGACGGTGGCGCTGTGTGTGTTGATTATCTTTACCACTGGCTATTCCATCATCGGCCTGCGTTACGCGCTCCTGATTGGGCTGTTGGCCGGGCCGCTGAATCTGATTCCTTACTTCGGATCGGCCATCGCTTTGATTCCGGCGCTAATCATCGGGGCCATCACGAGTCCATCGATGCTGCTGGGCGTCGTGATTGTCTACCTGATTGAATGGGTCTTGGAAACGCAGGTCCTGTCGCCGCTCATCATGGGTAACAGCCTGGCTATGCACCCGATTACCATCGTCTTTGTCTTGCTAGCGGCCGGCAAGATGTTTGGCCTGGTGGGCGTCATCTTCGGGGTTCCGGGGTTTGCGGTGCTCAAGGTCTTGGTCACCACCGCCTTTCAGTGGTACCAGGAATATTCGGCACTCTACCCCGACGTCTTCCCACCCGAGGATAAATTGGGTGAGTCTTAACGGTTTATTAACGGCATTAAGTTTAACTGAATCGCATTTAAACGGCGTTGTCTCGCGGGATGACGCCATTTTTGTGTAAAAAACTGGCGCGAAGTTCTCCGGGATTTTAGGTTAGCGATAAGTCCGGTTTGGCATAATCGTTAGCATGTTATGAATGGAGGCGACTCGAATGAATTTTTTCAAACGGGCCTGGTTAAACGTGTGGGCGAAGAAAGGCCGGTCAGTCTTACTGATTCTGGTCTCGTCCGCAATCTTAATGTTTGTGTTAGCCGGTCTACTGATTAGGAGTGCGGCGGTGAAGGCGACCGAGACGGCCAAGAACGATGCCGGCGCCACAATCACCCTGTCGGCGAACCGACAGTCCGCATTTAAGAAGATGCGCAGTCAGAGTTCCAGTAGCACCTCGAAGACTAGCCGGCCCAAGCTGACGCTGACGCCGGTCAAACTGAGTGATGCGCAGAAGATTGCCAAGCTCAGTAACATCAAGAGCTACAACGTGACCAGCAGCACTACGGCCAACGCGAAGTCCTACGATACGGTCTCGACCAGTACGGGGATGGGCGGCAACAGTGGGGGTCCCGGCGGCATGAAGTCTAGCAGTTCGTCCGGTGATACCCAGATCGATGGGGTCACGGCCACGTCACTGACCACGGACTTTACCAGTAAGCAAAGCAAGATTACCAAGGGCCGTGGTATTCAGGCGTCCGATAAGGGAACCAATCATGTGGTGATCGAAAAGGAATTGGCCAGTCAAAATAATTTGACGGTCGGCGATACCATGACGATCAAGGAGACGACCGGTTCCAAGAGTACCCTGAAGGTCAAAATTGTGGGGATTTATAAGGCCAGTTCGACCAGTTCGGCGAGTGCCGGGCCGATGAGTACAGACCCGTCCAACACAATTTACGCGTCATACACGCTGGCCAACACCATTAAGGGCAGTAAGTATGCCAAAACGGCGGATTCGGTGACGTTTAACGTCAACAATCCCGCGAAGGTCAGCGCCACCAAGAAGGCGGGTAATCAGATTATCAGCAGTAAATACTCGCTGAGTACGGACGATGCAACCTATCAGTCCGTCAAGACGTCGATGAACAGTGTGGCCAGCTTTGCCAACAAGATTGTTTGGCTGGTGGCGATTGCCGGCACGATTATCTTGGCGCTGATCGTCATCCTGATGATTCGGGAACGCCGCTTCGAGATTGGTGTGCTCCTGTCGCTGGGTGAGGCGCGCTGGAAGATTGTCGCTCAGTTCTTTACGGAAATGTTGATGGTCATCGTGATCGCCTTGGCCATTGCGGGCGTCGGTGGAAAATTTGTCGGTAACCAGCTAGGGTCCCAGTTGGTTTCGCAAAGCGCCACGACCACGCAGACAACCAGTAGTTCGACGGGGCAACCCGGTGGTCGGCCTGGTGGTAGCGGCAATAGCGGAACACGTGGCGGCGCCGGTGGACCGGGTCAGTCAACGACTGCAACCGCGGCGAAGAAGGCCGAGCTGGACATTAGCGTGAGTGCCGTTGATTTGGCGGAACTCGGTGGCTTTGGCTTAGCCATTACATTCCTGTCGATTATGATTGCTTCCGGCGGGATTTTACGCTTAGAACCGAAGAAAGTCCTGATTTCGTAAGGAGGAACGCGGATGTTAAGAACTGAAGACCTGGGCTATTGGTACCAGAGTAAGGACCAACCGCTCTTTCAACAAGTCAACTTGGAATTCGAGGAGGGCCAATCCTACGCGATTCTTGGCCATAGTGGAACCGGAAAAACGACCTTTTTATCTCTGATTGCGGGGCTCGATAAGCCGCGGGAGGGCGATATTTTCTTAAACGATCGGTCCCTCAAGAAGATTGGACTCACAAACTTTCGGCGACATGATGTGGCAATAGTCTTTCAGGCGTATAACCTGTTTACCTACATGTCACCGTTGGATAATCTGTTGACGGCGATGGCCATTACCGGGGCGACCCACGCCGGCGATAAGGGCTATGCCCAGCGGATTTTGAACGACCTGGGCATTGGCGATGACCTGATTACCCGCAACGTGCAGCGCCTCTCCGGTGGTCAGCAGCAGCGAGTCGCGATCGCTCGAACCATGTGTTGTGATGCGCGACTGGTCGTGGCCGACGAACCCACGGGAAATCTGGACGAGGACAACACCCGCGCGGTGATTGACCAGTTCCAGCAGATTGCCCACGCCCAGAAGAAATGCGTGATTATCGTGACGCATGAGCCGGACGTGGCCGAACAGTGTGACCATCAGTACCGGTTGGAAAATAAGCAGTTTGTGCGATTGGGATAGGTAATTGCAAAAGAGAATGGGATAAAAGGCCAGCTGCCTTTTGACGCACGTTTCAGCTATGTAAGGTAACGCGAAAGAGCCTGGATAAAATTCCAGGCTCTTTTGTTCGCCTTCAAAGGCATTTTCACGCTAAAATCAAAGCGTCTTCGCCAGCAAAAAATCCGTCTGGTGGTCCGCACCCAGGTCAAAGGTGTGGGCACCGTAGCGGTGGTAGCCCATGACCTGATAGAAGGCCCGGGCGTTATCGTTGTGTTCCCAGACCCCTAGGATAATCTTGGGTAGCTGATGTTGCCGGGCAACTTGTTCGGCAAATTCTAAGAACTTGCGGCCCAGTCCCTGGTGTTGGAAGGCTTGGCGCACGTAGACCCGTTGAATTTCCAGGTCGGCGTCATGGAACAATAGCTTGCCGTAGCCGGTGAGTCGGCCGTCTTGTTCGATGAAAAAGAACCGGGCAGCCGGGTCGGCGATCTCTTGGCGTAGTTGGTCGCGACTTAAATCGTGTTCCAGGTAAGCAGCCAAGTTTTCCGGCGTATTGTCGGCGCCGAACGTGGCGGTAAAGGTTTCCACGCTAATGTCGTGAAGCGTGGAGAGATCGGTCAGTGTGACTGGTGTCATGGTCGTTGTCATAAATAAAGTCCTTTCAATAATCGCGGTGATGGCCGCATTTGACGTTAATCCAATCGGTATTGATGTTGCCTTCTACCCGTTTCAGGTAGCTGGCGAGTTGGTCGCGTTCAGCGGGTGTGAATCCCTGCAAGGCCACCTCGTTGGAGTAAATATTCTCCCGTTTGATGGTCGGGTAGAGGGCTTCACCCTTGGCCGTGAGAAAAATTTGTTTCTGTTTCTTGTCGGTGGGACTCGGACGGCGTTCCAAGATGCCGTTTTTTTCCAGCTTTTGGATGGCCCGAGCCGCCGTGGTCTTGTCGACCTTCAGGATTGCCGCCAGGCGTTCCAGGATGATGCCGGGCGTTTCGGCCACGCGCACCAAATAAAGATATTGACCGCGGTTAAGCTCGAGCGCCTTGAATTCGATGTTGCTGATGCCGTCGAGGGCCCGGGCCACGGCGCCGATGGATCGCAGAACTTCTGCCAAATTGATCGCCTCATTTCTCGATAATCAGCAGTATAGAATACTTTAGTTGCAATTGCAACCAAAATTAAGTCGTGGTTCCAGTTAATAGGGACGTTTCCTGTTAAACTAATCAATGAGTTAATTCGAAAATAAAAGAGGTCTTTGTGATGACGGTGTTCAGTGCGTATTCTGACAGTGATATCTTGGCTTATTTGAAAGCGCAAGTGGTGGACGGGACCGTGGCGACGGATGAAGCCACGTTGCGAAAGCAGTCGTTCAATCCCAACGCCACGGGCGGTGAAACGGGGTTGGCCCGCGCGTTTGTTTCGGTGGCAAGTGTGGCCGACATTCAGGGTGTTTTGCGAACGGCGCGAAAGTTCCATATTGCGGTGATTCCCCAGACCACCTTTAGCAGCACGGTGATTGGATCCGATGGGATTACCGGGGCCATTATCTTGTCCACCCGCAAGATGAACCAGATTTTGGAGATCAGCAAGGAAGATTCCGTCGCCGTGGTTCAGCCCGGCGTGGTCAATGGCGATCTGGACAAGGAAGCCCGGAAACAAGGTCTGTTCTACGCGCCAGATCCCGGGTCCAAGCCGTTTTCTTCCATCGGCGGGAACGTCTCGACCAATGCCGGTGGGATGAGCACCGTGCGTTACGGGGCCACGAAGGATAATGTGTTGGGCCTCAAGGCGGTTCTGGCGGACGGCCGGACTGTCAAGCTCGGTGGGCGGACGCTGAAACAAGCCTTTGGTTACGATCTGACCCAGTTGTTCGTGGGGTCTGAGGGGACCCTGGGGATTATCTACGAGGTCACGGTGAAATTAATGCCGATTCCTCTCGGTCAATCCGTCATGGGCGTGGCTTTCTTTGAGAATATGACGGCCCTGGCGCAGGGGGTCACGGCCATTCGCATGTCCGGCGTCTATCCCACGATGCTTGAAGCCCTGGACGGCAATACTGTGATTGCCCTGGATAAGTACGAGAAGACCCACTACGCCGATAACAGCGGCGCCATGTTGATTTTCCGGTTGGAAGGCGGCAGTCCCGAGAACGTGCGGGTGGTTCGCGAGCTTCTCGATAAGTATCACGGGCAAAACGTGACGGTCACCACGGATGAAACGGAACAGGCCGACCTGGAGCAGTTGCGCCGGGACATGTTGCCGGCCGTCTTTGCCGGGCGCAATCACCTGATGGAAGACATGGCGATGCCACTGTCTAAGTTAGCGCCCATGATGGACTATCTCCAGGAGTTGGGCAAGAAGTTAAACATCACCATTTACACGGCCGGACACGCCGGCGACGGGAACGTTCACCCGACCTTCGTCTGGGATAAGGACGTGGACGAGGTGCCCGCCGTGATCATCGAAGCGCTACGGCAGACGTTCTGGAAGACGCTGGAACTGGGCGGCACCATTTCTGGCGAACACGCCGTGGGGATGCTGAAAAATCAGTGGAACAACCCCGAATTGGGAGAAACGGTCGATCAGCTCCAGCATCAGATTAAGACGCTGTTTGACCCCATGAATCTCTTGAACCCTAAGCGTAAGATTGACTAAACTAGGCCATTTGTCAGCTTAAAATCAGAGTCCGTTGACCGATTTAATCGTCGGTCGGCGGACTTTTTTAAATTAGGCATAAAGCTTGCAAAAGCCGTCAATAACCCTGATAATTATTGGTACAATGAAAGCGAATGCAGGGCGGCTTATCGCAGCTGCAATCGGTGAGTTAAGCTTAGTTAGGGAAGGAAGACAGTCATGGGCGGCGCAGATTGGTGGCAACACGCAGTCGGATATCAGATTTATCCGCAAAGTTTTTTAGATACGAATCACGATGGGATTGGTGATCTGGCTGGTATTCAGCGAAAGATTGCCTACCTCAAAACTTTACGGGTTGACTTTGTCTGGATCTCGTCATTTTATCCGTCCGGCGGCGTCGATAACGGCTACGATGTCACCCAATATCGTGGGGTGGCCCCGCAGTTCGGCACGCTGGCGGAATTCGATCAATTGGTGGTGGCCCTGCATGCGGCCGACATCAAAGTGGTGATTGATCTGGCGTTGAACCACACGTCTAGTGATCATCCTTGGTTCCAAAAGGCCTTGGCCGACCCGACTGGTCCCTACCATGACTATTATATCTGGCAACCCGCAACGGCCGAAACGGCGCCCAACAACTGGGCGTCGGTCTTCGGTGGCTCGGCCTGGACCTACCATCCGGCGAGTCATGCGGCCTATCTGCACACCTTTGCCCGCAAGCAACCGGATCTAAACTGGGAGAACCCGGCGGTGCAACGGGAGATGGCGGCGATTATCCAGTGGTGGGCCGACAGAGGTGTCGATGGCTTCCGGTTGGACGGGGTCACACACCTGAAGAAACGGGCAGACTTTGCCGATGTCAGCGACCCGAGGACGGGGTATTACCAAGACTTGGCGGAGGTCACCCCCTATCTTTCGGCGTTAAAGCCGGTCCTGCAACGCAATCATTTGTTAGCCATTGGCGAAGCTGGGGGCATTGATATGGCAACAGCGCAGCGGTGGTTGGATCCTGAGACGGGGTACTTTGACCTCCTCTTGGAATTCGATCACGTGCACTTCTGGGAGGATGCCGAGCCCAAGCTTCCCGTGGCCGCGTTACGCGAGAATTTGACGAAATGGCAGTTGGCACTGGCCGATAAGGGTTGGAACGCCTTGTTCATTGAAAATCATGATCTCCCCCGAGCCGTTTCGTATTACGGCAATCCCGTTGACTATCGCCGGCGTTCGGCTAAGGCGTTAGGGTTGTGGTACTTGTTGATGAAAGGTACGCCGTTTATCTATCAAGGCCAAGAACTCGGTTTACCTAACGCCCAGTTCGATAAGCTAACTGACTATCGTGATTTGGATAGTCGCTTGTATTATCGCCGGCAACTGGCCAAGGGAGTCCCCGAAAAGACCATTCTGGCGCAGTTGGCCGCGAAGAGTCGGGACAACGCGCGCACGCCGTTTCCTTGGAACGACGAGGCTTACGGCGGTTTTTCAGACCATCAGCCCTGGATTCAACCGGTCCAATCGGTGGAACGTGTGAACGTAGAACGTGAAAGTCACGACCCTTATTCGGTTTTCACGTTTTACCGTCAATTGATTCAATTGAAAAAAACAGTGCCAACGCTTCAGAAGGGCCGTTACGAATTGATTGACACGCACGACGACCAGCTGTATGTTTATCGGCGGACCTACAACGGTGATAACTGGTTAATCGTGGTGAACATGAGCGATGAAACCGCGACAACTCAGGAATTCGACCTGAATCCGAGCGAGATGATTGTCACCAATATGCGGGTGGATGCCGCTTCTGACGAAACGCAACTACAACCGTGGGAAGCCCGGTTATATCATTTACGGAAATTTGAATAAATTTGAAAGCGGGGCGGTCCGGGTGAAAACGCGACCCGCCTTTTTTATACACCGAGAGGAATGCAGTCCATTTAGACGTGAAATGATGAACTAAAATCGGTACGGGAGTAGTTTAAACCATAAACTTTTTGACAAATTAGTGAAATTCTATTGCATTTCGCTAGATTGTTCTTTATTATTAAATGTATAGATATTTCTATGGGGTCAACCATTTTGCATATTGCTAATCATGTTAATTATATTAGTGGTTGGTAGATTGTAAAATTAATCCGAACGCTGTTCGGACAAAAAAGATCAGCTTCCTTTAAAATGGTGTTTACCACAAACCCATTTTTTAGGAG